>CAZGCI010000013.1:0-58276 GCA_964524185.1 uncultured Thiohalocapsa sp.
CGTTGGCATCTGATCATGGACAACCTCAACACGCATTGCTCGGAAGCCGTCGTACGCCTGGTCGCCGCAACCTGCAAGCTCGACGCCGATCTCGGCGTCAAAGGCCAATGCGGCATCCTCAAGTCCATGGCGACGCGTGAGCGCTTCCTGTGCGATCCGGATCACCGCATCGTGTTTCACTTCACGCCCAAGCACGCTTCTTGGCTCAACCAGATCGAGATGTGGTTCTCCATCCTGGCGCGCAACGTGATCCGCCGCGGCAACTTTCGATCCGTTGAGGACCTACAGGAGAAACTCTCCAGCTTCATCGGTTTCTTCAACGACACCATGGCTAAACCGTTCCGCTGGACCTACACCGGCCGACCGTTGGCGGCCTGAGATACAAACGGCCTCGGGACTTTCATAGCGCTGCACTAGTCCGGCACCTACTGCAAAAGTCATGGGCTTCTGAACGTGGGCGGGCCCGCAACCGTGACTGCCGCACAGCCCTATGACCGGCGCGACTGAATGACACGTGTGATCACACCGGCGCGGAGTCTATTCGCCAATACGGCCTAGTTGAACGCGAGCCTGCTGTATTGTCCGTCGCATTCGCAGCCTGGCTGCGACCTTTTACGCCAACGACCTCCGAACGCGTCTCCTCGGCGTAACTACCGGCTGGACGTTCGTAATGCCCCAGTGGGTAGCATACCTACGGGCGCCGTGCACGATTCGGTTTCGATCTGGAGTGGGCAAATTGGCCGGGCGATGCCAATGCGCGCGACATGCGCGACATGGCCGACACGTTGGTTTCAATCCGCGCCCGGCCAATTGGCCGGGCGATGCGTAGATACGGGCGACGCCGGGAAAGTCGAATGCGGTGAGGAATTCGGAGAGCGCGGCAGACTGATTGGACGTTGGTCGTGAGGACGATGGAGGCGTCCCAGTTCTCCGCCAGCAGACGGCGCTGGCGCTCCTGGGCACCCTCGGCGTCGCGCCGCTCGGACTCTTCGCCAAGGCCGGCTAGGCTGTGGTGCTCTAGGATGAAATGCTCCGGGAAGCCGGCGAACACATCCCGGTAGATGCGCGCCGTTTGCTCGATGACAGTCAGGAAAGGGACTGCCAAAACGATACGATGGAGCTGATTACGGGCTGCGTGCTCCAGGGCAAAGCGCAGCATGGCGAGCGTCTTGCCGGAGCCGGTGGGGGCGGTGAGCGCGAAAAGCCCTGGTGCCGCTTGAGCCGCGGAGCCGGTCGCCTGCCACAGGGCCTCGCGGGCAGCGAGAACCCTGGGATCCGCCAGCGCCGCACCGCGGATACGGTGGTCCAGAAAGCGGTTTAGGGCGTCAAGGGCGACCAAAGGGTCGAGCTTCGGGCCCTCGGGGCGGAATTGCTTGCCTTGGGCGTCGCCGCTGAAATGGGCCTCGGTGTCAAGAAAGTCGGCATCCACCAGGCAGGAGAAGAGCATCCGGACGTCGAGCATGCCCGCGACGGCCGCGGACCAGGATGGCACTGCAGGTTGAGCCGGGGTGGAAAAGGTCAGGCTGTCGGCAGCGGCACGGGCGAGCAAGACATCCGGGTCCGGCTCCGACAGGGTTAGATGCAGCGGGTGATTTGCGGCCAGATTCTCAGGGAGGAGTCGGCGCAGCGACTGCGGATCGCCGCGTTGCAGGCCGACATGATGGCCTTCGCAGGCGAGTGCGGCCGCGATGGCCTTATGATCTCTTAGCGCGATCCACGCGCCCAGGGACCAGTGGTCGATGCCGGACTCCTGGCCGGCCAAACGCGCCTGGAAGCGCTCGCCGTACTTCCCGATGTCATGCAGGAACCCGACCAGATGTGCCTCGCTGGCCCATTGCGCAGTGCAAGCGAAGTGCTGCGCGGTCCGGGCAACGGAGGCCAGGTGATCGGACAACCGGTGCCAACGGCCGGATAGATTTGCGCTGTGCGCCCAACACAACGGCCGTTGTGAGTCTTCCATTGGCTCATCACGCACCATCACCGTCACCTCGCGCTCCAGTTGCATCGTCGAAGCTGTGTAGCCCGATCAAAAGGCGGCAGTTCGCGGTCAGATGTGTGTCCGGCGAGTGCCGCCCAGTCGCCGGCATCGAAGGGCTCGGCATACTGCCTCGCCAGTTCCGACACGCTCCGCAAATGGTCGTCGAGGCTGTGCAGGCGCCAGCGCGCTGGGTGCTGGATCGCATGAGCAATTCGCGGCTGCTTTGAGATCTCTCCTGCCACTCGTTTCTCCTTGGTGACTGGCGGTCGTCCGGTTGTGGGCGGCGTAAGCGCGCCCGATACCGTTAACGATAAACGCTCCGCAGGCTCAAAACGTGCGTCCGTTCTGAGCACGCGAGGTTCTCAACCGGATGCAGCCCGCTGCCGGCGCGGCTTGACCTGAGCACGGGGGCAGGTAGGCTTTAAGGACCTGGGTATTCGTGACAGGCAGGCCGCCGTGAGTGTGCGTTTCAACCTTTCCCTGGCTGCCTTGTTGGCCGTCGCGCCGGGCACGGTGCTCGCCTTCGATTGCGAGTTTTACCGGACCTGCTGCGAACAGCTCGTCGAGGCCTACCGCGAAGCGGGCATGCGCGGGGCAGAGCTCGACAATTTCGCGCGGACCTGCACCTTGCACCACGCGCTTGACGGAAGCCCGGGGGCGCAGACGCTGTTCTGCGTGGATGCCTGGGCGGCGATGAGCCGCGAGGCGTGGCAGCACTATCTGCAAGGGCGGATCGGCTTCTACCCCAATGGGTGTATGGCAGACCCGATGGCCGACCCCGACGCGATCCTTCCCGCCGCGCCTTAACGCAGCAGACTGCCCAGCGCCATCACCCCGGCGCCCCAGGCGCACCCGCGTTGCCTTGGGTGCCTCTGCGGCACAACCAAGCAGGTGCTGGGCAGCGGGTGCTGGGCAGGCCGCGTCGGCTGTCGGCGCCCCAAGCCGGACCAATCCTCACCATTGACACCAGTCGTCTCCGTGGCGGCAAGCTTCCGTTATATTGCGGCGTTACTTCGAGTGGGTTGCGAACCGAGCAGGGGCGCGGCCCATCCACGCGTCTGACTATTGCGCCGAGGCCTGCTGCCATGACCGAGACCGTCCGTTGGCTTTCCGAACTGGGCATGGACGATGTGCACATCGTCGGCGGCAAGAATGCGTCGCTGGGGGAGATGATCCAGCACCTGACGGCGGTGGGCGTGCGGGTGCCGGGGGGCTTTGCCACCACGGCGGCCGCGTATCGGGATTTTTTGTCTGCTAGCGGGCTGGCCGCGCGCATCGCGGCGGAGCTGGAGTCGCTAGACGTGGATGACATCGCCGCCCTGAGCGAGGCGGGGCCGAAGATCCGCAGCTGGATCATCGAGCAGCCCTTCCCCCCCAACCTAGACGCGGATATCGAGGCCGCCTACCACGAGCTGGTCGACCAGGACGGCAACGACGGTGCCTCTTGGGCCGTGCGCTCGTCGGCCACCGCGGAGGATCTGCCGGACGCCTCTTTCGCCGGGCAGCAGGAGACGTTTCTGAACGTGCAGGGGCTGGAGAGCGTCAAGCGCGCTATCCGCGAGGTCTTCGCGTCCCTTTACAACGACCGCGCCATTGCCTACCGGGTGCACCAGGGTTTTGAGCACGCCGACGTCGCCCTGTCTGCCGGTGTGCAGAAGATGGTGCGCAGCGATCTGGCCGCCAGCGGCGTGATGTTTACGCTCGACACCGAGTCCGGCTACCGGGACGCGGTGTTCATCACCGCGAGCTACGGCCTCGGCGAGATGGTGGTGCAGGGGGCCGTGAACCCGGACGAGTTCTACGTGCACAAGCCGACGCTCAACGCCGGCCGCCCGGCCATCCTACGCCGCAGCGTCGGCGACAAGGCCATCCGCATGGTCTACGCAGAGCCCGGCACTGCGGGGTCTGAGCACGCTGCCGTGCTGACCCAGGACGTCCCGGACGCGGACCGCCAGCTGTTCAGCATCACCGACGCCGAGGTGGAAGATCTGGCGCGCCAGGCGGTGCTCATCGAACAGCACTACGGGCGGCCCATGGACATCGAGTGGGCCAAGGACGGCACCGACGGCCTGATCTACATCGTCCAGGCCCGCCCAGAGACGGTGCAGAGCCGCCCGGGGCAGGTGATCGAGCGTTACCACCTCAAGGAAAAGGGCGAGGTGCTGGCCACCGGCCGCAGCATCGGGCACCGCATCGGTGCTGGCAAGGCGCGGGTGGTGGAGTCCATCCGCGATATGGGCCATGTGCAGCCGGGCGATGTGCTGATCACGGACATGACCGATCCGGACTGGGAGCCGGTGATGAAGCGCGCGGCGGCCATCGTCACCAACCGCGGCGGGCGCACCTGCCATGCGGCCATCATTGCCCGGGAGCTGGGCGTGCCGGCCGTGGTGGGCTGCAACGATGCCACCGACAAGATTGCAGACGGCGCGGAGGTCACGGTCTCCTGCGCAGAGGGTGACACCGGCTATATCTACAAGGGCGCGCTGGAGTTTGAGCACAAGACTGCCGAACTGGACAAGATGCCGCCTGTGCCGGTGAAGGTGATGATGAACGTCGGCAACCCAGAGCGGGCCTTCACCTTCTCGGCGACCCCGAATGCCGGCATCGGCCTGGCGCGGCTGGAGTTCATCATCAACAACTCCATCGGCATCCACCCCAAGGCGCTGCTGGAATACGACGCCCTGCCGGCAGACCTAAAGGCCGAAATCGCCCCGCGCATCGCGGCATATCCCAGTCCGCGGGACTTCTACGTCATGCGCCTCTGCGAGGGTATTAGCACCCTGGCGGCGGCCTTTGCGCCCAATCCGGTCATCGTGCGCATGTCGGACTTCAAGTCCAATGAGTACGCCAACCTCATCGCCGGCCCGCGCTATGAGCCGAGCGAGGAGAACCCGATGATCGGCTTCCGCGGTGCCGGGCGCTACGTGGCCGACGGCTTTCGCGACTGCTTCACCATGGAGTGCGAAGCGCTGAAATATGTGCGCGACGACATGGGGCTGACCAACCTGCAGATCATGATTCCCTTCGTGCGCACGCTCCGGCAGGCCAAGGCCGTCACCGACGCCCTGGCCGAACAGGGGCTCAAGCGGGGCGAGAACGGCCTCAAGCTCATCATGATGTGCGAGATCCCGTCCAACGCCGTGCTGGCGCACGAGTTCCTCGAGTACTTCGACGGTTTCTCCATCGGCTCCAACGATATGACCCAGCTGACGCTGGGCATCGATCGGGACTCCGCATTGGTGGCGGCGGACTTCGATGAGCGCGACCCTGCAGTGAAGGCCATGTTGTCCATGGCCATCCGCGCCTGTCGGGAGCGAGGAAAGTACGTCGGCATCTGCGGCCAGGGCCCCTCCGACCACGCGGACTTCGCCGACTGGCTGGTGAAGGAAGGCATCGAGAGCGTCTCACTGAATCCGGACACGGTCATCGATACCTGGCTGTATCTCGCCGAGCACGCGGGGAAGGCGTGAACTTATACCCGTCACACACAGGTTTTCGGTCGCGATGCACGCCGCTCGCACCCGATCGCAGCGTTACGACTCCTCGCCATAGCGGTGACTATGACTCGTCGTCGTGCCTTGCGCTCGGGCACGAGCGACGCACCTCGCTTTCCCGAAAACCCATGTGCGACGGGTATAGATCGCGTGATAGCGCCAGACGTTTGCAGATGCGGCGAGTTTTCGACGCGGGGTCTTGTGCCAGGCGCCCTCAGGAGGAAAGGGGCGAGAGCCAAAGTGCAACCGCTGATGCCAGGACTGCGCATCCGCGCCTTGGCCCTCGGCCCTCGGCCGTGGTCGCTGGTCCCTGGTCCCTGGTCTTTGGTCCCTGGTCCCTGGTCCCCGGGCCAGTGAACGTCTCATTGCCGTGCCGCCGACCCAGCCGCTCGTCGGTCTGCGGCAGCGCCTCCCTAACCAATGAAAACCGGTGTCGCGCCTACGAGCCGGTTGCCTCTCGGTCTGCGTCAGCGCCCTGCCAGAAACCCCGGTTGGCCGCCTCGGTGTCACCGGAGATGCCTGCGCTCCGGCGAGTGCCGGGCGAAGTCCCCGCCAGAATCTGAGACAATGCTCGGCGTTTGTCGAAACGCACGAGGTATTGCATGAGTTATTACGACGTCTACGCCCTAGGTAACGCACTGGTCGATATGGAATACGAGGTCGAGCCAGAGGACCTCGAGCACCTGCGCATCGATAAGGGTGTCATGACGCTCGTGGACGAGGCGCACCAGCTCCGCATCATGGCGCATCTGCGCGAGCGCCATCATCAGCGCGGTTCTGGCGGGTCTGCGGCCAACTCCGTGATCGCGCTCTGCCAGTTCGGCGGCAGCGGCTGGTATTCCTGCAAGGTGGCCAACGACGAGCTGGGCCACTTCTATTTGAAGGACCTCTGCGACGGCGGCGTCGCGACGCGCGACACGAGCTTTCTGGATGAAGGCGATACCGGCCGCTGCGTGGTGCTGGTCACCCCGGATTCTGACCGGACCATGTGTACGTATCTCGGCATCAGCGGCAATCTGTCGCTGCACGAGATCGATCAAGATGCCCTCAGGGCCTCCAAGTGGTTCTACACCGAGGGCTATTTGGTGACGTCGGACACCGCCCGCAGCGCTGCCATCGAGGCCCGCAAGCTCGCGGAGCGCTCCGGCGTCAAGACGGCCCTGTCCTTGTCCGACCCCAACATGGTGCGGTTCTTCAAGGACGGTCTAAAGGACATGATCGGCGACGGCGTCGATATGATCTTCGCCAACGAGGAAGAGGCCAAGGGCATGGCCGAGACCGACAACCTCGACGAGGCCGTCGCCTACCTGAAGACCATCGCACGCGAGCTCGCCATTACCCGCGGCCCCAAGGGCGCCCTGATCTGGGACGGCAAGCAGATGCTCGACATCGACCCGGTGAAGGTGGCGCCGGTAGACACCGTCGGGGCCGGGGATATGTTTGCCGGCGCCCTGCTGTACGGGCTGACCCAAGGTTGGACCCACCAACAGGCTGGCGACCTGGCCTCCGCCGCCTCGGCAAAGCTGGTGACGAGCCTCGGACCGCGGATTTCTAAGGACGAGAGCCTAGCGATCCTCGCTCGATTTCGTTGAGCTAGGCCTTGAGTTGGGGGCGACCCGGTCGGCACCGGTGGCCCGACGGGGCCTCGAACAAGCGGGCCATCCGCAAGGGCTTAAGGGCGCCGAGTAGTGCCGCCCAGGGCTACACGTATTGGGCGGCTGGCCAAGGGTCTCGGCCGGGATCCGTTGAGGTTCCGTTTCAGCCCGGGAAGGCCGCCTCGCACAGTGACAGCAAGGTCGCCGGGAACATACCGAGCACCAGCATCGACAGTCCGTTGATGCTCACTGCAATGCGTGCGTCGCGTGTGCCGTCTACCGGTGCATCCATCTCGGGCTTGTCGAAGTAGATTAGCTTCACCACGCGCAGGTAGTAAAAGGCGCCGACAATGGAGAAGGCCACGGCCACGAGGGCCAGCCAGATTAGCCCAATGTCGATGACCGCCTGCAGCACCAGCAACTTGGCCATAAAGCCCACCAGCGGCGGTACCCCGGCCATCGAGAACATCACCAGCACCATCATGGCCGCGATCCACGGATCGCGTTCGCCAAGGCCCTTCAGGTCGTCCAGGTTCTCCGCCTCGAAGCCTTGGTGGGAGATCATCACCAGCACGCCGAAGGCGCCGGCGGACATCAGCGCATAGACCACGGCATAGAACATGGCTGCGGCATAGCCTGCCGCGGTGCCTGCCAACAGGCCGAGGAAGATGAAGCCAACGTGCGAGATGGTGGAGTAGCCCAGCATGCGCTTGATGTTGCTCTGGGCGATGGCGACCACGTTGCCAATGGCCAGCGACAATACGGACAAGATCACGAGAATCTCCGACCAGTCGCTGACGAGTCCGGGCAGGCCGTCCACCAGCACGCGCACGGCCATGGCGAATGCCGCCACCTTGGGCGCACTCGAGAGAAACAGCGCGACGGGCGCTGGGGCACCCTGGTAGACGTCGGGAATCCACATATGGAAGGGCACGGCGCCAAACTTGAATGCAATGCCAATAATGACGAACACGAGCCCGAACACGAGGATGCGATTCTCGGTGCCCTCGGTGGACACCACCTCGGCAACGCTCGCGAAGTCCAAGGCGCCGGTCGCGCCATAGAGCATGGAGATGCCGTAGAGCAGCATGCCGGACCCGAGCGCGCCGAGCACAAAGTACTTCATGGCCGCCTCGGCGCCGGTGGCCGAGTCCCGATTGAAGGCCACCAGCGCATACAGGCACAGGGCCAATAGCTCCAGGCCCAAGTAGAGCACCAAGAAGTCATTGGCGCAGATCATGATCAGGATGCCGAGCAACGCGAAGAGCACCAGCACCTGATACTCCCCCACCCACATCGCGCGCTCGCGCAGGTACCGTGCCGAGTAGGCAAGGGCCAATAAGGTCACAACAAGCACCGCGCCCTTGAGCAGGTCGCTCATGGGATCGCGCACGAAGGCGTCGCCGAAGGCATAGGTTGGGGTTGGGCCCCAGGCCAGGCCGACGACACCAACGGCCGCAATGGCAACGAGCAGACCGCCAAAGCTGATGAGCTGATTTACTTCTTTGCGGTCTTCGGGCAGGTACAGATCCGCCAACAGCACGCCGCAAGCGGTGATCAGCACCACCAGCTCCGGCAGGATTGTAAAGAGATCGACGGCTTGGAAGTTCATCGGCGGTTTCCTGTCATTCGTTGCGCGGCAAGACCTGCGCCACGTCGCCTGGCCGGCCTGCGTCCCGAAGCCTCGCGTCTACGCTCACGGTGCCCGCCCCCGGCAGCTTGCTCACCTGCACGTGCTGGACGAGATGCTGAATGGACGGCTCCATCACATCCACAAGGGGCTTGGGCCAGATGCCGATGGCGAGTGTTGCCGCGGCGAGCACGCCCAGATTGAGCGTTTCGCGACCATTGAGGTCTTTGAGGGCCGCCACTTGGTCGTTGCCGACGGGCCCAAACACCACTCGCTTGACCATCCAGAGTGTGAATGCTGCCGCCAGTATCAGCGTCGTCGCGGCCAACAGGGCGTACCAGAAATCTGCCCGGAAGGTCGCAAGGATCACCATAAATTCCCCGACGAACCCCGAGGTGCCCGGCAGGCCGGCGTTGGCCATCGCAAAGAACACCACGAAGGCGCCGAACCACGGCATGCTGTTGATGACGCCCCCATAATCCGCGATGCGGCGGGTATGCATGCGGTCGTAGAGCACGCCGACGCACAGGAACAAGGCGCCGGAGATGAAGCCGTGGGAGATCATCTGCACCATCCCGCCAGACATACCCATGGCTGCCCCCTCCGCCGAGCCGGTATGGCGCACGATACTGAAGACAACGAAGAAACCCAGTGTGACGAAGCCCATGTGCGCAATGGACGAGTAGGCGATAAGCTTCTTCATGTCATCCTGCACCAGGGCGACAAAGCCGATGTACACCACGGCGATCAAAGACAACATAATGATGAGCCAGTCCAGCGATGCACTGGCGTCTGGTGTAATCGGCAGGCTAAACCGAAGGAAGCCGTAGCCGCCAATCTTGAGCATGATGGCGGCCAAAATCACCGACCCCCCGGTGGGCGCCTCCACGTGTGCGTCGGGGAGCCAGGTGTGGACCGGGAACATCGGCACCTTGACCGCGAAGGCGATGAGGAACGCGAAGAAGATCAACACCTGAGCGGTAATGCCGAGCTGAAGACCGTGGAAGTCTGGAATGCTGAAGCTTTCGGCCTGGAAGAACATGTAAATCAGCGCCACCAGCATGAAGACGGAGCCGAAGAACGTGTAAAGGAAGAATTTGATGGTCGCGTAGACCCGGTTCGGCCCACCCCAAACCCCGATGATGATGAACATCGGGATCAACATGGCTTCCCAGAAAAAATAGAACAGAATGGCATCCAGCGCAGAAAACACGCCCACCATGATGCCTTCCATGATCAAGAAGGCGCCCATGTAAGACGCTGGACGATAGGTGATGACTTCCCAGCCGGCGATGATGACGAATATCGTGACGAACGTCGTCAATAGGATCAACGGCATGGAGATCCCGTCCACGCCTAAGTAGTACTGGACGTTGATGCCGGGAATCCAATCCGCCCGCTCTACGAACTGCATGGCCGCGGTGCCGGGCTCAAACAACAGCCACAATGGTAGGCTCGCGGCGAATGTGCCTACCGCGATGGCGAGTGCAATGCGCTTGGTCTGCTCAGCTTTGTGGTCGCCGTTGGCGATGACCGCGAAGCCGCCGATGATGGGTAGCCAAATGACGAGTGTCAGCCAGGGGAATTGGGGCAGCATCCGTTGACTCCTTGGCGGGTAATGATCAGAGGGCGACGAATAGCGTCAGCAACGTCACAAGGCCGATGATCATCGCAATGGCGTAATGGTATAGGAACCCGGTCTGCAGATGGCGCATGACCCCTGCAATATAACCCACCATTCGCGCCGAACCGTTGACCACCGCGCCGTCGATGAGCATGCGATCGCCAACCTTCCATAGGATTCCGCCGATGCCGCGTCCACCGCTGGCAAAGACCTTCTGATTAAACTCATCGAAGCCATACTTGTCCTGCAAGACCCGCGTGAACCAGCCGCCCCTGGCTTGCAGTTCCGCATCGATATTCGGGTTGCGCTTGTGCAGCACGAGCCAAACGCCGGTCGCCAGCCCCAGTCCAGCCATAGAAAGCAAGAAGGGCAGCCCGAGCATGCCGTGCAGGATGAAGGCAAACCGCCCATGCCACTGCTCTGCCAAGTGGTGCAGGGAGTCGTGCTCAGGCTTCACGTAGATCGCCTCGCCCAACCAGTTATTAACCAGCAGCGGCTCGATGGTCAGCCAACCAATGGCGATGGATGGAACTGCCAGGGCAATCAGCGGCACCGTCACCACCCAGGGCGTCTCATGCAGGTGGGCGCGGGTGTGCGAGTCCATGCGCAGCTCGCCGTGAAACACCAGATAGTACATGCGGAAGCTGTAGAGCGCGGTGACAAACGCGCCGATGGTGAGCAGCACCCAAGCGATCGTCGCACCGAAGACGTGCGAGTCGCCGACCGCCTCGATGATGGCATCTTTGGAGAAGAAGCCCGAGAAGCCAGGAAACGCGATGAGCGCCAGTGACCCGATGAGCGCGGTGATCCAGGTTATGGGCATGTACTTGCGCAGCCCGCCCATGTTGCGAATGTCCTGGTCATGATGCATCGCAATGATCACCGAGCCCGCGGCCAAAAACAGCAGCGCCTTGAAGAAGGCATGGGTCATGAGATGGAAAATACCCGCGGCATAGGCCGAGGCACCCAGCGCGGCGGTCATGTAACCCAATTGCGACAGCGTCGAGTACGCGACCACGCGCTTGATGTCATTTTGTACGAGGCCGATTAGGCCCATAAAGAAGGCGGTGACGGCGCCAACCAAGAGCACGAAGGACAGTGCAGTGGTGGATAGCTCGAACAGCGGCGACATGCGTGCCACCATGAAGATGCCCGCGGTCACCATCGTGGCGGCGTGAATCAGTGCGGAGATCGGGGTCGGGCCTTCCATGGAGTCGGGCAGCCAGACATGCAGCGGCACCTGGGCCGACTTACCCATGGCACCGATGAAGAGCAGGATGCAAATGAGCGTCATCAGGGACATGCCACCGAACACCGGCGCCTCAGCGTCGGCCAGGTCAGGCGCCTTCGCAAAGACCTCGGCGTAATCCATGGAGCCGAAGTACATACCGATGGCGGCGATCCCCAGGATGAAGCCGAAGTCGCCCACCCGGTTGACCAAGAAGGCCTTGAGGTTTGCAAAGATTGCGGACTCCCGCACCGACCAGAAACCGATGAGCAGGTAAGACACCAAGCCTACCGCCTCCCAGCCGAAGAACAACTGCATGAAGTTGTTCGACATCACTAACATCAGCATGGAGAAGGTGAACAGCGAAATGTACGCAAAGAAGCGCTGATAGCTGTTACGTCCGGTGAGGGCGCCCTCTGGCCAATTATGATCGTCGTCCGACATATAGCCGATGGTGTAGACGTGGACCATCAGCGACACGAAGGTCACCGTGGCCATCATCAACGCCGTCAACCGGTCCACCAGGAAGCCGATCTCGAAGTGCATGCCGTCCGACACCAGCCAGGTATAGACGGTGCCATTGAAGGCAGGCTCATTCCCCCAAGCGAAACGCGCGAGCACCCAAAGCGACAAAGCGGTGGAGACACCGATACCCGTAATGGTGACGCGGTGCGACCAGACCCGACAGATGCGCCCACCAATGAAGCCGGCGACGATGGCGCCCACCAGCGGCGCCAACACGATGACGAGATAGATGTTCTGCATCGCCGTCAGCCCTTCAGCAGGTCGAGGTCATCGACGTTGATGGTGCCGCGGGCGCGAAAGAGCACCACCAGGATGGCAAGACCGATGGCCGCTTCAGCGGCCGCGACGGTCAGGATGAAGAAGACGAAGATCTGCCCAGCGCCGTCCTGGAGAAAATGCGAGAAGGCCACGAAGTTCATGTTCACCGCGAGCAGCATCAACTCGATGCACATCAGTAGCACGATCACATTCTTGCGGTTCAGGAAGATCCCAGCCACTGAGATGGAGAAGAGCACGGCGCCGAGCAGCAGAAAATCCGAGAGGGCAATCATGGCGCCATCTCCTTGTCCTCCTCGTTCTGATTGGAATCCGCCATCACCGGGCGCGGCGTCTGCTCCGCGCGCATGGAAACCACGCGGATACGATCCGGGCCCTTACGCACCTTCACCTGCTGCGCCGGATCCAGATACTTGGTATTCGGGCGCCGGCGCAGCGTGAGCCGGATGGCCGCGACAATGGCCACCAGCAGGATCACCGCTGCGATCTCAAACTGGTACACGTAGACGGTGTACAGCTCCAGCCCGAGCTCCGAAGTATTGCTGTAATCCGCGGGGCGGCCCGGCGGTTTATTGAACAGATCCAGCCCGAAGTTCGACGGGCCCAGCACGAGAAATAGGTTGAACACCATGACCGCAGCGATGATGAGTCCAAGCGGTAGGTGCCTGATGAACTGCGCGCGCATCGCCGCGACGTCGATATCCAGCATCATCACGACAAACAGAAACAGCACCATGACGGCACCGACATAGACCAGCACCAGGACGATGCCTAAGAACTCCGCCTCGATGAGCAGCCAGAGTGCGGCGCTCCCCACGAAGGCCAGCACCAGATACAGCACCGCGTGCACCGGGTTGCGCCGCGTCACCACCATCCCCGCTGCGAATACGGTTATGGTCGCGAACACGTAGAACAGAAACTTCTCGAATCCCATGGGATATCCGCTGCTGGGCCGGGGCGATCGTCGCTGATCGCCACCAGACGGAGATGACGCTCGGTTCGGCGTTGCGCAGCGGCGATACGGCCGCGCGTGCCGCGCTATGGTCGTTGGTACCGCGCGGCGCGCGGCAGCCAACCGGCACACGCAACCATCACGGTCGCGTGCCGCCTCAGGGCAATGATTACAGGCGCCCGGTCAACGGTAGGGCGCATCGGCGGCGCGTGCCGCGGCGATCTGAGCCTCGTAATTATCCCCCACGGCGAGAAGCTTTTCCTTAGTCATGATGTTGTCGCCGCGATTCTCGAAGTGATACTCGTAGATGCCCGTCTCGACGATCGAATCCACCGGGCAGGACTCCTCACAGAAGCCGCAGTAGATACATTTGAATAGGTCGATGTCGTAGCGCGTCGTCCGCCGCGAGCCATCCGCACGCGGCTCTGCCTCGATGGTGATGGCGAGCGCCGGGCAAACGGCCTCGCAGAGCTTGCAGGCGATGCAGCGTTCTTCCCCGTTGGGATAACGGCGCAACGCGTGCAGGCCGCGGAACCGGGGGGAGATGGGCGCCTTCTCTTCCGGATACTGCACCGTGAACTTGCGCTGAAACAAATAGCGTCCCGTCAATGCCATACCGCGAAACAGCTCCGTCAGCAAGAGACTGTCGACATACTTGCGTGCGGCCCCGAGCATGTTGCCAAACATCGGGTACTGGCTGGCAAAGTCGACCTGCCGTGCGGCGCGCATGGACTCCAGTGGTTTTCCGGCGAGTCTGTCCGGCAGGATGCGGCACAGCAGCTCGGGCAGCCCGCCCGGCTCGGCCGTGCGCCCCGCGTCGTCTCGTTGCGTCACAGTCGATTCCTCACTCATCAGCGCCACCAGGGCGGCAAGCCCACCAGCACCGCCAGTGCCACCACCAGAATCCAGACGATGGTAATCGGGATGAACACCTTCCAACCAAGTCGCATGATTTGGTCGTACCGATAGCGCGGGAAGGTGGCCCGCAGCCAGAGGAAGACGAACATGAAGAAGAAGGTCTTCAGCAGCAGCCAGATCATGCCCGGCACCCAGGCCGTGGCCTCATCCAGCACCGGAAGGTTCTGGAAGGGCGAGAGCCAACCGCCGAAGAACATCAGCGTCGTCAACATGGCGATCAACACCATGTTGGCGTATTCCGCCAAGAAGAAGATTGCGAAGGCCATGCCGGAATATTCGACATGGAATCCGGCAACGATCTCGGACTCGCCTTCCGCAACGTCGAACGGGGCGCGGTTGGTCTCGGCAACGCCCGAGATGTAGTAAACGCCGAACAGTGGCAGTAGCGGCAGCCAGAACCAGGTGAGAAAACTGCCCGACTGGGCCTCGACGATGGCGCTCAGGTTGAGACTGCCGGCGGCGACGAGCACTCCCACGAGCGCGAAGCCCATGGCGATCTCATAGGCCACGATTTGGGCGGCCGCACGCATGGCACCGAGCAGCGCATACTTGGAATTGGACGCCCAGCCCGCGATGATGACACCGTAGACGCCGAGCGAGGTGAGCGCTAGGACGTAGAGTAAGCCGGCGTTGATATCCGCCAGCACCAAGCCCGCGTCGAAGGGAACAACGGCCCAGGCGGCCAGCGCCGGTGCGATCGAGATCAACGGCGCCAACAGAAACAGGCCCTTATTGGCCTTGGTTGGGACGATCACCTCTTTCACCAACAGCTTCAACGCGTCTGCGATGGGCTGCAGCAGACCGCGCCAGCCGACCCGGTTCGGGCCGACACGCACCTGGATGTAGCCGATGACCTTGCGCTCGGCATACGTGTAATACGCGACCACGCCCAGCAGGGGCAGCACGATGGCGAGTGTTGCGATGATGCTCTGCAACGGCAACGGCAGCGCAGTCCATAAAGCCGTCATGTCCGCGGCCCCTCCGAGGCGTCTGCACCGGCAAGGTCTGAAGCATCGGCCTTGGCAACCGTCAATGGACCGACGCTGACGCCCAGTGCACCGCTGCCGACCACAGCAGCCGGGAGCCGCGCCGCACCGTTTGCCATCCGCTCATCGATGACCACGGGCACCACAGCGTTGGCCACACCCTGACTCACGCGGGCCACATCGCCCGCAGCGAGGCCCAGGCGTGCGGCGTCATCGGGGTGGAGGTGCAGCGCGAGGGTCTCAGCGAGCGGAGTGCGCTGCAAGGCGGGTGCGGCCCGCACGGTTTGGTCAACGGCGTAGATGGGCACATTGCCCACGCGCATCAGGCCATCGGCCGCCGGTGGCGCCTGCTTGACGGCGTACTCGCCGCGGCGGGCGTTGTCCAGCTCCAGATTGGCACAGCGTGCCGCTAGCTCATCGTGCACCTGCTTGCCGCTGCTGTAATCGAAGCCATCCAACTCCAATAGATTGCCCAGCACGCGTAGCACCTTCCAGCCGGGACGCGCATCCCCGGCCGGCGCCACCGCACCCTGGAACCGCTGCCAACGGCCCTCCGCGTTGATGAATGTGCCAGAGGTCTCAGCGAACGCGGCAATGGGCAGCAGGAGATTGCAGGTGGCATCGAGGTCCGGCGTGCGGAAGGCCGCACAGCCGATGACGTGCTCCGCCCCGCTCAATACCGCCCGGGCCCGAGACGGGTCCACGAGGTCTAGCTCCGGCGACAGACCCCAGAGGACGTAGGTCTGCCGCGGCTCGGTGAGCATGGCGAGCGCATCCAACCCCGGGTTATCCAAGGGCCGTGCGCCCGGTCCAAGGTGCGGCACAGCACCAGCGAGGGCAGCCCCGACGCTGTTGGCCGCCGGCGGCAGGAAACCGATGCGACAGCCAGCCGCGTCAGCAATGCCATAGGCCAGCGCCTTCAGCAGCGTGTAGTCGGCATCGGCCTCGGCCAACGCGCCCAAGAGTAGGAGGCCGCAACCCTGCTCGCCGGCGGCTTTCAGTGCCTCCGCAACATGGGTCTCCGGCGCCGCCGCGGCGGCGTCTGCAATCAGCTCCGCCGCCGCGCCATCGGCACGTACAGACAGCGCGCGGGCGATGCCAGCGAGCCGGCGCGTCAGCGCGCCGGGCGCTGCGACCAATTGGCGAGCCGGATGGGTCAGCTCGATGGCGTAGGGGTTGAGGAAGGCCACTGCGGCGTCGTTCAGTGCCGCCTTGCGGATGCGGTGCGCGAGCAGCGGTTGCTCCTGGCGGAGATCGCTGCCCACGACCAACACGGCGTGTTGCCGCTCCAGCTCGGCAATGGGCAGCCCAAGCCAGGGCACCGCCGGATCAGTGCGGTCACCACGGAAGTCTTGCCGGCGCAGCCGCGAATCGATGTGTCGGCCACCCAGGCCGCGCACCACGCGCTGTGCGAGGTAGGCCTCTTCGAGGGTGGCGCTGGGTGCCATGAGCCAACCGATTTGGTCCGGGTCCGAACCGCGCAGGGCCTCCGCCGCAAGATGGAGCGCCGGCTGCCACTCGATGGGCTCCCAAACCCCGTCATCGCGCTTGCGCAGTGGCTCGGTCAGGCGGGTGTCGCCGTTCAGCGCCTCATAGCTGAACCGATCCCGGTCAGAGATCCAGGTCTCGTTGACGGGCTCGTTGTCGCGCGGATGGACGCGCATCACGCGTCCGTCGCGGATGTGTAGTTGCAGGTTCGAGCCAACGGCATCATGCGCCGCGATGCCTTCTTCGGACGTCAGCTCCCAAGCCCGCGCCGTGAACCGATAGGGCTTGGAGGTGAGCGCCCCCACCGGACAGAGGTCGATGACGTTCCCCGAGAGCTCGTGCGTCACGGCGTGCTCGGCGAAGGTTCCAATGCGCATGTCTTCACCGCGACCGGTGGCGCCGAGCTCGCGGATACCCGCGATCTCCGCCCCAAAGCGCACGCAGCGGGTGCAGTGGATGCAGCGGGTCATGTCCGTCGCGATGAGAGGCCCCAAGTCCTCGTCCTTGACAACGCGCTTGCGCTCGGAGAATCGCGAGACGTCCTCCCCATAGCCCATGGAGACGTCCTGCAGCTCGCATTCGCCGCCCTGGTCGCAAATGGGGCAGTCCAGCGGATGGTTGATGAGCAGGAACTCCATGGTCCCGCGCTGGGCGTCGAGCGCCTTGGGCGAGCGCGTCAGCACCTTCATGCCCTCGCTGACGCCGGTGGCACAGGCGGGCACCGGCTTCGGAAAAGGCCGCCCACCCGCTTCGGCCTCCACGAGGCACATGCGGCAGTTGGCCGCAATGGAAAGCTTCTCGTGATAACAGAAGCGCGGGATCGGGATGCCCGCGCGATCTGCCACCGCGATGATCATCTCACCGGCAACTGCCGTGCAGGATCGGCCGTCGATCTCGATGGTGATCTGTTCCGCCATAGTGCTCTGCTTCCGCTCCCGTACCCGTTGGGGCCGATTCTCGTGCGTCTGTTAAGCCGCCTTGACCAGGGGTCTGCCATGCTCGATGAGGTACTCGAACTCATGCCGATAATGCTTCAGGAAGCTTTGCACCGGCATGGCGGCGGCATCCCCGAGGGCGCAGATGGTCCGCCCGCCGATGCGCTCTGCGACGTTATCCAGCAGGTCCAGATCGGAGGGGCGGCCGGCGCCGTCCAGGATGCGATCCAGTACCCGCGCCAGCCAGCCCGTGCCCTCGCGGCAGGGCGTGCACTGACCACAGGATTCATGCGCGTAGAAATGGGCCAGGTTGGCGAGCACTTTCACCATGCAGGTGCCTTCAGCGATGACAATGACCGCACCCGAGCCCAACATAGAGCCGGCCTTGGCGATGGAGTCGTAATCCATGTCCGTTTCCAACATGACCTCACCCGGCACCACAGGCACGGACGAGCCCCCCGGAATCACGGCCTTGAGCGTGCGGCCTTCGCTGACCCCGCCAGCCAGTGCCAACAGGTCGCGGAATGGCTTGCCCAGTGGCACCTCCAGGTTGCAGGGATTGTTGACGTGTCCAGTGATCGAAAACAGCTTCGGGCCACCGTTGTTGGGTCGGCCCTGCTCGAGAAACCACTGGCCGCCCTTCTCTAAAATCACCGGGACCGAGGCCAGGGACTCGGTGTTGTTGATGGTGGTGGGCTTACCGTAGAGGCCTGACTGCGCTGGGAACGGCGGCTTGTAGCGCGGCTGACCCTTTTTGCCCTCAAGGGACTCCAATAAGGCTGTCTCTTCGCCGCAGATATAGGCGCCGGCGCCGAGATGGGTGTAGAGGTCGAAGTCAATGCCCGAGCCCTGCAGGTCCTTGCCGAGTAAGCCTGCCTCGTAAGCCTCCTCAAGGGCCTTCTCGAAGCGGTCGATGGGCTCGTAAAACTCCCCGCGGATGTAGTTGTAGCCGACGGTGGCACCGATGCAATAACCCGCGATGGCCATGCCCTCAATGAGCTGATGCGGGTTGTAGCGCATGATGTCGCGATCTTTGCAGGTGCCAGGCTCGCCTTCGTCGGAGTTGCAGACGATGTACTTCTGCCCGGGTACGTTGCGCGGCATAAAGCTCCACTTGAGGCCGGTGGGGAAGCCGGCGCCGCCACGCCCGCGCAGACCCGAGAGCTTCACCTCTTCGATGATCGACTCCGGCGAGGGCTTCTCACGCAAAATGCGCTCCCATTGCACGTAGCCGCCAAGGCTTCGGTAGCTCTTCAACGTGTAGCGCACGTTTGGCTTCAGGTGCATGGTCCGGAAGCAGACGGTGTCTTGATTATCAACGATACGTGTCATAGCGCCTCGCATGCGCGGTTTGGGCGGCAGGGCCCGGGCGGTGCTCCAACCAGTGCGCCGGATCATCGGCCCAGCTTCGCGATGAGGTTGTCCATCTCATCCGCCGTCACGTTCTCGTGGTATGCCTTGTCCACCATGACGACCGGCGCGTGGCGGCAGGCGCCCAGACACTCAAACTCCTTGAGCGTGAAGCGCCCATCCGCAGACGTTTCACCGGGCTTGACGCCATGCCGGCGTTCGATGTGCTCAAGCAGCGCCTCGGCGCCGCCCAACATGCAGGAGATGCTGTTGCATACACAAATCTTGTGCCGCCCCACCGGCTCCAAGTCATACATGGCATAAAACGTAGCGACTTCGTAGACAGCCACCTCGGGCATGTCCAAATAGGCCGCGACCTGGTCCATGAGTGCTTGGGTGAGCCAGCCGCCGTTATGTTCCTGCACCAACGTGAGCGCCGGCATCACAGCAGACTGCTTCCACTCGGGTGGATACTTCGCCACGTGCCGGTCAATCGCCGAGCGCAGCTCCGGTGTCAGCAGCGTTGCCTTGTCGACATCGTGAATAACGGCCAGGGGGGCGGTCCGAAAGCTCATCAGCGGTCGATCTCCCCAAAAACGACATCCATCGTGCCGATGATGGCGACGACGTCCGCGAGCATGTGGCCCTTAGACATTTCGTCCAACGCGGCGAGGTGGGCAAACCCTGGCGCCCGCACCTTGAGCCGATAGGGCTTGTTGGCGCCGTCGGAGACGATGTAGCAGCCGAATTCACCCTTGGGTGCTTCCACCGCGGCGTAGGCTTCGCCCTTGGGCGTGCAATAACCCTCGGTGAAGAGTTTGAAGTGGTGGATCAGGGCTTCCATGTCGTCTTTCATGTCGACGCGGCGCGGCGGCGTCACCTTATGATCGTCCACCATCACTGGGCCGGGGTTGGCGCGCAGCCAAGACACGCATTGCTTGATGATGCGGTTTGATTGGCGCATCTCTTCGATGCGTACCAAGTAGCGGTCGTAGCAGTCGCCGTTCTGGCCAACCGGAATGTCGAAGTAGAGGTCGCCGTAAGCGGCGTACGGTTGCTTCTTGCGGAGATCCCAGGCGACGCCGGAGCCGCGCAGCATGGGTCCGGTGAAGCCGAGGCTCAAGGCTCGCTCTGGGCTTACGACGCCGATGCCGACGGTGCGTTGCTTCCAAATGCGGTTGTCGGTCAACAGGGTCTCGTATTCATCGACCAGCGACGGGAAGCGCTCAGTGAAGTCCTTGATGAAGTCGAGCAGCGAGCCGCTGCGCGCCTCATTGAGCTTGCGGATCGCGCCCTTGCCGTGCCAGCGGGTACTGGACTCCGGGAACCGCGGCATTCGCGCTGGTAGGTCTCGGTAGACCCCGCCGGGACGATAGTAGGTCGCGTGCAGGCGCGCGCCCGATACGGCCTCGTAACAGTCCATTAGGTCTTCCCGCTCACGGAAACAGTAGAGGAAGACGCTCATCGCACCGACATCCAGCGCATGGGCACCGAGCCACATCAAGTGGTTCAGGACGCGCGTGATCTCGTCGAACATGGTGCGGATGTACTGTGCGCGGATGGGTGCCTCGATCCCGAGCAGCTTCTCGATGGCGCGCACATAGCCGTGCTCGTTACACATCATGGACACGTAGTCCAGACGATCCATGTAGCCGATACTCTGGTTGAACGGCTTGGACTCGGCCAGCTTTTCAGTACCGCGATGCAGCAGGCCGATATGCGGGTCGGCGCGATCGATGACCTCGCCGTCCATCTCCAACACCAACCGCAGCACCCCGTGGGCAGCCGGATGTTGCGGCCCAAAGTTGAGTGTGTAGTTGCGGATTTCAGGCATTGGCTGCGCCCCCCTTGGCGTCTTTAACAGCGGCCTGGGCCTCCCGTGCTGCCTGCGCCTGTTCCTCTGTGAGGTAGCGACTGTCGTTGCGAATGACCTTGGGCACCAAGACGCGCGACTCGATTTCCACCGGCTCATACACCACGCGGCCCTGCTCGGGGTCGTAGCGCATGGCGACATGGCCGCTCAGGGGAAAGTCCTTCCGGAACGGGTAACCGACGAAGCCATAGTCGGTGAGGATGCGGCGCAGATCCGGGTGGCCGCGGAAGAGGATGCCGAACAGGTCGAAGGCCTCGCGCTCGAACCAGTTGGCGGCCGCCCAGACGCTGACCACGGAGTCGACCATGGGCTGCCTACCACCCACGTAGACCTTCAGTCTGAGGCGGCGGTTATAGTCCAGCGACAGCAGGTGATACACAACAGCGAACCGCTCTAGATCGTCTTCGTCCAATTCGACATCACGATCCACGCCGCGGCCGAAGCCGGTGGTGGATGCCGCCTCCGTCGCCCATTCGGACTTCCCGTAGGCCGCATAATCCACGCCACAGAGGTCGATGAGCTGCTCGAAGTGCAGCTCAGGATCGTCACGCAGCTCGACACAAACTGCCGTGATGTCGGCCGCGGGTACCGTAAGTGTCAGCTCACCTAGGGCGGAATGAAGCGCGAAACCCTCGCCTTGCCAGCGGCTCTGCAACACGTGGGCCAGCGCGTCGAGGCGGGCGTCGCCGGTGGAAGCAATGGTGTCAGACATGACCTGTGGAACTGCGCGGTCGGCGCATCAGCGCGCGATGGTGTTGGTGCGGCGGATCTTGTTTTGGAGCTGCAGCACGCCGTAGAGCAGTGCCTCAGCGGTGGGCGGGCACCCGGGCACGTAGACATCCACCGGCACGATGCGATCGCAACCGCGCACCACCGAGTATGAGTAGTGGTAGTAGCCGCCGCCGTTGGCGCAGGACCCCATCGAGATCACCCAGCGGGGCTCTGCCATCTGGTCGTAGACGCGGCGGAGTGCTGGAGCCATCTTGTTGACAAGCGTACCGGCGACGATCATCACGTCGCTCTGGCGCGGACTGGGGCGAAAGATGATGCCGAAGCGATCGAGGTCGTAGCGAGCCGCACCGGCATGCATCATCTCCACCGCGCAGCACGCGAGGCCGAAGGTCATCGGCCACAGGGAGCCGGTGCGGGCCCAGTTGATCAGCTTGTCGGCTGTCGTCGTGACAACACCCTCATCGAGCACACCCTCAACACCCATGGTGGCCTCCTTCAGGAATCAGCAAGGCGAGATGCGGGACCGCACGGGCAGCACGCGGGCGCACTATTCCCATTCCAGGGCTCCCTTGCGCCACTCGTAGATGAAGCCAACCACGAGTATCCCGAGAAACACCGACATGGCGATGAAGCCCGCTATGCCAAGGTCTTCCAGTACAACCGCCCAGGGAAATAGGAAGGCGATCTCAAGGTCGAAAATGATGAACAGGATGGCGACGAGGTAATAGCGCACGTCGAACTTCATGTGCGCGTGCTCGAAGGCCTCGAACCCACACTCATAGGGCGAATCCTTGGCCGCATCGGGCCGGCGTGGGCCGAGCAACATACCGAGCACACGCGGCACAAAGCCGATGAGCAGCGCGATGACCAGGAAAATCAGGATGTGGAGGTAGTCTTCCAGCACGCGCCACTCCCATGGTGGGTAGATTGTGATGCCGGGGCTGCACCGACAGCACCCAGGGCGCGCGAGTCTAGACTAGAGGGCACCGAGTGTCAAGCATGCCACTCATGGAAAAACCCTTATTTTCAGCAAGTTAGCACGTTAAAGTGCTTGCTGGAAGCGACGCCCGTGTGCCCCGCTGAGGGACCGCGAAATGTCCGTGATTGGTGCCGACGGCCGGACTCGAACCGGCACGGCTTGCGCCACTGCCCCCTCAAGACAGCGTGTCTACCAATTCCACCACGTCGGCAAATAAACTTGGCTGGCGAGCGACATTAACGCACCGTCAGTCGTCGACCGGGGCGCCCACGGGGACCGGCGGCAGGTCCTCCGCGTCCACCGAGCCCGACGGCGCGTCCACCGGCGGCAGGTCGGTCTCACCCGCGCCGACCTGCGCTGGCTCAACCCGTCCGCCAGCCTCTGCCGCCCCATTATCCTGCGAGGCGACCGGCGGCGCATCCGATACGGCGTCCGCAGCTGGCGGCTGGGGCAGATCGCCGGCATCGTCAGGTGTTGTGGCGGGCCCAAACCGCGGGACGACCACGTCATCCATCAGGCCCCGAGGCTCCCCCACCTGTGCTGCAAAATAGGCGAGCGCCATGCTGGTCAAGAAGAAGGCCGTCGCCATGATGGCCGTCGTCCGTGTCAGGAAGGACGCCGAGCCCCGCGAACCGAATACCGTCGCTGATGCGCCGCTACCGAAAGCAGCACCAGCGTCCGCGCCCTTCCCGTGCTGAATCAGGATCAGCCCAATGAGCCCGATGGCGAGCAGCAGGTGCAGGATGGTCAAGAAAAGCTGCATGGTATCCGACGTTCGCAGAATCTGGCGACGGCACTGCGACGGCGCCTGTTAGGCACTGTCTTCGCCGGCCTGGCAAATGGCAATGAAATCGATGGCCTTGAGTGCGGCACCGCCGATCAGACCACCGTCGATATCGTTCCGCGCAATGAGATCAGCGGCGTTGCCCGGCTTCATGCTGCCACCATAGAGGATTCGCAGCCCCTCGGCGATGTCCTTGCTGTGCTGTGCGATGCGTCCGCGCAGGAAAGCGTGCACCTCTTGTGCTTGGTCCGGCGTGGCGGTCACACCCGTGCCGATGGCCCAGACCGGTTCGTAGGCAACAACGCCAGTGCCGAGGGCGTCCACGCCGGATCGCTCCAAAACCGCGTCGATCTGGCGGGCCACAACCTCTTCGGTCTTGCCGCCCTCGCGCTCTTCCAACGTCTCCCCCACACAGAGGATTGGCACCATGCCACTGGCCACCGCCTGTGCATACTTGCGTGCGACCAGGGCGTCTGACTCGCCGTTGAACTGGCGGCGCTCGGAGTGGCCGACGATCGCATAGCGGCAGCCAAAGTCTTTGAGCATCGCCGCAGACACCTGGCCGGTGAAGGCGCCATCCGGTTGCTCGGAGACGTCCTGCGAGCCCCAAGCGATGTCACTGCCAGCGAGGACCTCCTCTGCAACGTAGAGATACGGGAACGGCGGGCAGACCGCTACGTCGACCCGCTGCATGCCCGCGGCACCAGCCTTGACACCGCGCAGTAGCTCCGCGGCCTCGGCCTTGGTGCCGTTCATCTTCCAGTTGCCAGCAATCAAAGGCCGTCGCATGGGAAACCCCCGCTGAAAAGCCCGCTAGTGTAGCCGCGGGCTGGCCTGCGCACAACAACGCCGTGCAGCACCGCCGCTTCCACCCAATCTGGCGATTAGCTTACACTCCCGGCGATGGCCAAGGGAAAAAAGAAAAAGTCCGCCGTGGGCGGCAACACCATCGCCCTGAACAAAAAGGCGGGGCACGAGTACCACCTCGAGCAGCGTTTCGAGTGCGGCCTTGCCCTGGAAGGCTGGGAGGTGAAGGGGCTGCGGGCCGGTCGCCTACAGCTCAAGGAAAGTTACGTCAAGGTCTTGCACGGCGAGGCCTACCTGATTGGTGCCCACATCTCGCCGCTCACCTCCGCCTCCACCCACGTGCAACCGGACCCCACGCGCACCCGCAAGCTCCTACTGCACAAAGCAGAGCTCAACCGCCTCATCGGCCAGACCGAGCGCGCCGGCTACACCCTGGTCCCCACCGCCATGTACTGGAAGCGCGGCCGCGCCAAGCTCGAGGTCGGCCTCGCCAAGGGCAAGAAGCTCCACGACAAGCGCGCCACGGAGAAAGACCGCGACTGGCAGCGCGAAAAGGAGCGCATCTTCAAGCAGGGCTAAGCGTCTTTGACGCCCCGGCCGCACCGCGCTCGACGCCAAAGGCGTCAGCACGCTGTGACTGCGATGAACCCAGTGGGATCGAGGGCCTACGCATCGCGACAACCGAAGCCGGCCTTGATCGGCCGGCTTTCCCTCGCAGCTCCGCATAGCGGGACAGCGACCTACTCGAAGACGACTCCTAGCCCGAAGCCCCGGCGGTAATCCCGGGGCCCGGGGTGCCAGCGTTGTCCTGCTCTCGTGCTGAGGCTCGGTACCCCCGAGCCGTGCACTGGCGGCAGCGCCGCCGGACCCCGTGCCATGCGTGGTCCAGCCCGCAACTGCCTCAGACGGTCTCAGGGCTTGCCCGCAGCTGCATCAGCACCGCCGGCGGTGAGGGCAGCGAGGCGATCAGCCCCGCCCGGCGCGCTTGCGCTCGTGCTCCTTCAGGAAGCGCTTGCGGATGCGGATGCCGTTGGGGGTCACCTCCACCAGCTCGTCTTCCTCGATGAACTCCAACGCCTGTTCCAGGCTGAATTTGATGGGCGGCGTGAGCAGGATGTTCTCATCGGAGCCGGCGGCGCGGATGTTGGTGAGCTGCTTGGCCTTGAGCGGGTTGACGACGAGATCGTTGTCGCGCGAATGGATGCCGACCACCTGGCCCTCGTAGACCTCATCACCGGGCGA
Organism: uncultured Thiohalocapsa sp.; assembly: GCA_964524185.1. Lineage (GTDB taxonomy): Bacteria > Pseudomonadota > Gammaproteobacteria > Chromatiales > Chromatiaceae > Thiohalocapsa. Next base: position 25,400 of record CAZGCI010000013.1, read on the forward strand.
GACCAGCATGCGCCCGCGCTCCTGCAGGTTGAACAGCGCGTACCCCAACACCTTGCCTTGGGCGTTGGAGATCATGGCGCCGTTGCGCCGCGGGGCGATGCCACCGGGGTTGGCGGGGCCGTAGTGGTCGAAGACATGGTGCTTGAGGCCGGTGCCGGAGGTGAGCGTCATGAACTCGGTCTGGAAGCCGATGAGCCCGCGCGACGGGATCTGATAATCCAAGCGCACGCGGCCCTTGCCGTCCGGCACCATGTCCTTGAGCTCGGCCTTGCGCTCGCCCAGCGCCTGCATGATGGCGCCCTGACTGGTCTCCTCCACGTCCACCGTGAGCAGCTCATAGGGCTCGCAGACCTGGCCGTCGATCTCCCGAAAGATGACCTCCGGACGCGACACGGCCAGCTCGTAGCCCTCGCGGCGCATGTTCTCGATGAGGATAGACAGGTGCAGCTCGCCACGCCCGGAGACGCGGAACTTCTCCGGGTCTGTGCCCTCCTCCACCCGCAGCGCGACGTTGTGGATCAGCTCCCGCTCCAGGCGGTCCTTGAGCTGGCGCGAGGTCAGGTATTTGCCCTCGCGCCCGGCGAAGGGCGAGGTGTTCACCTGGAAGGTCATGCTCACCGTCGGCTCGTCCACCGACAAGGGCGGCAGCGCCTCGACGTCGTCTGGGAAACAGAGTGTGTCGGAGACGTTGGGCGCATCGATGCCGGTGATGGCGACGATATCGCCGGCGTTGGCGGATTTGACCTCGAAGCGGTCCAGGCCGAGGTAGCCGTAAACCAGGCCGATCTTGCCGCGGTGCTGCACGCCGTCGCGCTTCACCACAACCACCGGCTGGTTCGGCTTGACACTACCGCGCTGGATGCGCCCGATGGCGATGGCGCCGACGAAGCTGCTGTAATCGAGTGTCGAGATCTGCATGCGGAAGTGGCCCTCGGGGTCCACGTCCGGCGGTGGACAGTGCTCGACGATGGCCTCGAACAGCGGCGTCATGTCGCCGCCGGAGACCGTATCCTCCAGTCCGGCGTAGCCGTTGATGGCGGAGGCGTAAACGATGGGAAAGTCCAACTGCGCGTCGCTGGCACCCAGCTTGTCGAATAGGTCGAACACCTGGTCGATGACCCAGTCGGGCCGTGCCCCCGGTTTGTCGATCTTGTTCACCACCACGATGGGCCGAAGCCCATGCTGGAAGGCCTTGCCGGTGACGAAGCGGGTTTGCGGCATGGGCCCCTCCTGGGCGTCCACCAGCAGCAATACCGAGTCCACCATGGACAGCACCCGCTCCACCTCGCCGCCGAAGTCCGCGTGCCCCGGCGTGTCAACGATGTTGATGCGATAGTCGGTACCGCCGAGGTTGACCTTGAGCGCCGTGTTCTTGGACAGGATGGTGATGCCCCGTTCCTTCTCGAGGTCATTGGAGTCCATCACCCGCTCCACCGGGCCAAAGCGCTCCCCCAAGGTACCGGACTGCTGCAGGAGCTTATCCACCAGCGTGGTCTTGCCATGGTCCACGTGGGCAATGATGGCGATATTGCGCAGATTCTCGATCACGTCGGCGTGACTCCGGAGTGGGTGCGGGGTATGGGTGTGCAAGACGCACGCCGCGGCGGGCGGTCAGGCGTGGCCGGCAGACAGGATGGTGCTCAAGCGCCGCGCGGACACGAACGCGCCGTGGCGGGCGACTCGCCAAGCCCGCCAGTATAGCCGCAACGGGCCCGACCCTGATCGGGGCGGTGCAGAAAAGCTCCAAATGGGCGGGGACTGACACCGCACCCGCTGTCCTCGGCAACTTAGTTGCGATACCTCAGGCCAATTCTGCCCTGTCACGGTCAAGGCACTTAGCCGTCATGCATTCTTCGCATTCGCCAACAACCACTGTGGATAACCCTGTGGACAGTTGTTGGGAGAGGCACCTAAACCCCGGAAAATGCAGGGCGGTCGTCGGATTGGAGTGTCCCTGACCAGGCCGCTAAGCCGTTGATCTGATTACCAAGAGAGATACCGACCCCCGGCTTGAGCCGGCGGCGGCGCCGCAGCGGACCACCGGCGCGCCACCTGTGCAAAACCGAGGTCGCGAGAACGCCCGAACGGCGTCTTGTCAATGCCTCAGCGTCGGCCAGTGCCGTGCGCTAGGATGAGGATTGTGTCTCGGGGCCGCCCGCTTGGGCGGCGGTCACGGACGGCGGCGGCAGGGGGAGCAAGAACGCCAGGCCGCCGAGCAGCAGGGTCACGCCCAGCAGGAACAGATGCAGATTCACCGCGCCGGCCAGCGCGGCGCTGACCCCGACGCCCAGAGGCACCATGACGGCCATGCCGGTGAGTTCGTACGAGCCGGCACCGGCGACGCCGTGAAAGGGGAGTACGCTGGACAGCTCCGCCCCCAGCACACCGCCAAGGCGCTGCCACAGCGCCGCGTCCACGAAGTGCCCGAGGACCAGCGCAAAGGCCATCAGCTTGGTCCCCCAAGACAAGACCGTCCATAGATACAGGCGATAGAGCGAACGGAACTCTTCAGGCGCTGCATCCAGCAGAAACAAGAGCACATGCCGTAGCCGCCTCGACGGCAGGCGCGCGACCCAGCCACCGCGGCGCACCGCCAGGCCCAGCGGTAGCAGCGCGAGCCAGAGCACACCCAGCACGGGCCACCACCAGCCCGGTAGGCGCAGCCACAGCACCACCAGGGCCGCGAGCACGAGGCTATGCAGGTCCATGAGCCGAATCCACAGCAACGAGGCCCCAGCCGCTAGAAAGCCGTGCCCGAAGTACCGGCGCATGAGCCACGGGAACACCACCTCGCCCATGCGCATGGGCAGCAGGTTGTTGGCGGTGTTGTGCAGCATCGACAGCCGCAGCACAGCGCCAAAGCGCCCGACCACAAGCGCTCCGAAGTAATCGTAGACCCGCACCCCGCGGAAAATATAGCTCGCCGCCGTCAGCAAGAAGGCGCCGGCCAGCAGCCCGGGCGACACCGTCCGCCAGGGCGCCAGCAACGCCTGCCAACCGACCCGCTGCTGCACGGCGATGACGAGTCCCAGCAGAAGCGCCATGCCGAGGAGCCAGTCCCGGGGGCGGCCGAGCCGCGGCCGCGCGGCCATGCTGCCGCCGTCGGAAGCGCTCACCGACCGACGCCATCCGCACGCTTGCGGGCCCGGGGCCGGCGCTTGCGGCGGCTGCAGACGGGATAGATAGCTGGGGCGCCCGCCGGGCGCGTTTTGAAGCGTCGATGCACCCAGAAATACTGCGCCGGCATGCTGGCGAAGCGCTGCTCGATGACCTGATTCATACGGGCGGTGTCCGCCGCCTCGTCGCCGCTTGGAAAGTCCGCCAGCGGCGCATCGAAGCGGAGCTCCAGCCCCCGCCCGCGCGGCAGGAAACGCGCAAAGGTTGGGATGACCGCGGCACCGGCAAGCCGGGCGATCCGCCCGAGTGTGGGCACGGTTGCCGCCGGCACGCCGCAGAACGGCACGAAGATACCGCGCCGTGGCCCCGGATCCTGGTCCGGCAGATAGAAAAACGGGGTACCGGCGCGTATGCGCCGGATCAGCCCACGCAGGTCGTCACTGCGCTCGACGGGCACGCTGCCAAAGCGGGTGCGCCCCTGCCGCACCTGGGCATCGAGTACGGGGTTACGGATGCGCTGATACATGTACATGCCGGGGTGTACCAGCGCGGTGAAGGCCGTGCCGCCGAGCTCCAGTCCGACAAAATGCGGCACCAGCACGATCACAGGCCGACCCGCGTCGAGGCAGGCATCGATGTGCCCGCGGCCCACAATGCGCACAATGCGCGCCAGCCGACGGGGACTCGCGTGCCAGCTGAGCCCTTGACAGACAGCAGCCACCCCAAGCCAGCCAAAGTGCTCGCGCACCAACCGATTGCGCGCCGCCGCATCCAGCGTGGGCTGACACAGGGCAAGGTTGGCGCGGGCCACGGCGCGGCGGCCTGGCAGCAGCAGCCAACCGATGCGTCCAAGGGCCTGACCCAGCGACCAGAGCACAGGGAAGGGCAGTCGCGCGAGCAGCGAGAAACATCCCACCGCGAGCCACGCCGGCCAATGCCGCGGCGCCCACAGCCCCTGCCACCAGGGCGATGGCCCACTACTCGAACCAGGCCCGCTCGATGCGTGCGACATAGGGCAGTTCAGCAAGCCGCCGCAGGACGCCGGCGAAGTCCGACTGATGGGTATTGCCGAGGACCAGCACGGCACCCGCCGCACAGCCGATGCGCCCGCGGGAGCCGGGATAGAAGCGCGCGCTGGGGTCGATGACCTGGACCTCCGCCGCATGGGCTGGCTGCGCTGGAATACAGAACTCGTAGTCCACCGCCACCTTGCCGCCAGGCGGCCCCACCAGGCCGTCGGCATCAATCGCGTCCACATCGAAACCGATCATGGGGTCGAGGGGCGATGGCGGCTCGGCGGCGCCGGCAGCCGAGAGACCCAGGACGACGCCGAGTAGCGGGCCCGCGCAGGCACAGCGGCCCCGGTTTGGCGGCCGCCGGCGCAGATGGAGCATGGGCCTTAGGCTGCGGATGCTAGCGATCAGCTGGGCGCGTTGGCGCATGTCAGTTCTCGAACTTGAAAAAGATATCCGCCCCCTGGCTGCCACCGGTCTCGGTTTGGAGCTCGATGTTCCTCGACAGGTCATAGCGGAACTTGACCGTCTCTTCGGTATCGCTCGCGGCGCCCTCGAACTCCATGTACAGCCTAGGGGCAACGTAGGTGCCCACGGCGATAGCGCGGCTGTCCGCTTGGGCATCGCGCTTCGGCGGGATGCCGGTGACCAGATACTGGGTGACCTCGGCTTGGGTCATATTGGGGTCCGACTCCGAGAAGAACGCGAGCTTGGGGTTGCGCAGCGTGCCCAGTACCTGCACGCCGGCGGTCATGTCGCCCCCTTCACGCTGGGCATTCAGCACCAACCCCGGATTATCGACCGGCGTCCTCGCAAACACGACGAAGCCCTGCTCGATGGTCAGCGGCCTGCCAATGGCGGTCAGCACACCGAGCGTCGGCAGCGTCACGCGGAAGGTTCCGTCGACAATCTGCAACTGCCCGTCGCCAAGGATATCCCCTTGCGGCGCCTTCAGGACGCGGAGTTCCCCGCGCAGGGCACCCCGCAGGCCGAAGGCATCGATGACCACCTCTTCCCCCAGCCTCGCGAGAACATCCAGGCTGAGCGGCAGGGCCTCCTCGTCCGCATCCTGCCCTATCACGACCACATCCGGCGACGGCTGCACCGTGCCCGCCGGCACCGTACGCGGCTGGATGCGCGCCTCCGGCACCGTGACCTCTCCGCGCACCGCGACACCGCCGGCACCGACGCCAATGGTCATGTCCAGCGACACAAGCGCGAAATATTCCCTGCTGTCGGCCACGCGCAGCCGGTTTCCGCTGATGCGGACTTGCCCGGCGGGGTCGCCGCCGCCCCAACCCAGCTCACCGTCTAGCGTCACCCGACCGCCGCCGATGTCTGCCCCGCCCGTCAGCTCCACGGCCTCGGCGCCGCGACTCATGGCCGTGATGTCTGCATTCGCCAGCGTGAAGCCGTACAACGGCACCTGGAGCCCCACGCCGCGAGCGCGCACCTCGCCGCGCAAGTCCGGCGCACCGAGCGTCCCCGCAAGCTGAACGTCGCCGGCGATATTGCCGGTAACGTTGGTGACGTCTGGCACCAGGTTGGACACCCGCGAAAGCCCGTCCAGAGACACCTGAACATCGCCCCGCAGCGGCTGTGCGGCGCCGGTATCCAGCCGAAAGCCGGGCAGTGACACCGTCGCCCGCACGCCGCCGAGGTCGGTAACCGGCAGGTTCAGGCGCGCATCCAGACCACGGTCCCCCGCCGTCACATCCAGTCGTGTGCCTGAAAACACCAACGCCTCCCGGCCCTGGACGTCGTCCACCGACAGATTGACGGCACCGGTGGGCACCTCCAGCCGCGCGTCGCCCGTGAGCCGGTTGCCATCACCGCGGAAGCGCGCCCTGGCGCTGGCATGGCCGTCCATCACAAGCAGCTCCGGCAGCAGCGGATTGAGCACACCAAGGTTGAAGCGCTCCACATCCAGGGAGACATCGAAGCGCCCCCGCTGCGGCTGCTCGAAGGCGACGCAGCCGCCGGAGCCCTCGCCGTTGCCGAGACAAAGCGGCCCCACCGCGACGGCACCCTGACCGTACGCCAGGTCTGCCGGGCGCTGCAGCCCCCAGGTACCAAGTTCGCCGCTGGCGAGGGACAAAGTGGTCAGGCGGCCCGCGTAGGCGCCGTCGGCCGCGAGGCCACCGCTGGCGGCCAATTCCACGGCAATGAGGTCGCCACGCACTGCCGCGCTGAGCCGATGCTGATCCATGCGCCCGCTCCCCTGCACGGAGAGGGTCTCGAAGCGCTGAGCGCCGGCGATCAAGTTCTCCCCGCTGATCTCGATGTCGAATGCCTCATCCGGACCTAGGCCGACATCGGCACTGGCGCTGAGCGCAGCGATGCCCTGGCCATTGAACTCCGCATCCCGGGCTTGCAGGTCGACGCGCACCCGCGGTGCCTGCACGGTCCCAGCCAGCGTCCCCGCTAGGTCGAGACTGCCGGACGCCCCCGGCACCAGCGCCCCCAGGTCCGGCGAGGCAAGGTCGAAGCGGACATCCAATTGCTCGCCGGTGACGCCACCGGTGGCCGTGAGCCGGGTGCTGCCGGAGCCCGCACTCAGATTGCGCAGCTCGACATTCTGCCCCACCAGGCCGACCTCCACGGCAAGCCGCACCGGGTAGCCGCGCAGCGTGCCCTCGACATCGCTGACGCGCGCCATGAGGTCTGGTCCCTGCTCAGTGAGCCGTCCGCTGCTCTCGATGGCACCACCGATGCGACCGGGCCAGTCCGCGACCACGCTGCCCGGGTCCAGCTCGGCCAGCGTCAATGCCACATTCCAGGCCACTGTAGGTGTCCAGCTGACACGGCCGCCGCCGCTGATGCGCCCGTCCAGCACCTGAATCTCGAGCGTCTCGATGTCGGCAGCCTCGCTGGTGCCGGTGCCACGCAGCTCCAAGACGGCGGTGGGATAGGCCGCCAATGCGGTGCTGCCTTGGAGGCGATAGTCGAAACCGCCCTCGAGGCCGCCGGCGCTCGCAAGCGTGAGCCCCACTCGGCCATCCAGCCCCGGATACTGCAGCCCAGGGTTCAGATCGTCCGCTCGCAGCGTCAAGTCCCAATGCAGGTCCGGCGCCCAAGCGAGCTTGCCGCTGCCATCCACGACTCCGCCGAGGGTCTCCACGGAGAGGATTTGAAGCTGCAACCCGTGCAGATCGCCGGTGCCGGCGACATTGACCACCGCGTCGGGATAGTCGGTCAGCGCCGCCGTGAGGTTCGCGCCGAACCGATAACCGTCGTCGAGGCCGCCCTGGGCGTCGGCCTTCAGCGCGATCTGGCCGTCCAAGCCTGGCACCTGGAGCCCTGGGTCGATGCCGTCGGCGGTGATGGCGAGATCCCAGGTGACGGCCGGTGCCCACGCGGCGGTGCCCTTGGCCTCGATGCGCCCGTTCAAGGTGTCAACCAGCAGGGATTCGATGCGCGTGTCCTGGTCGCTGCCCTGGCCGGCGAGTGTGAGCTTCGTTTCCGGGATGTCGGCACCAAAGACCTCGGCGCTGAGTCGGTAGTCGAAGCTCTCCAGGTCGCCGGCGACATCGAGTCGGCCGAGCGGGGCCTCCACCAGGGCGTCGCCGGCGAGCGGCCAACGCAGGCGTTCCCAGGCGCCGCTGAGCTCAAACGACGGGACGCTGCCCGCCAGGTCCGCATGGCCAGTGAGGTCGAGCATGGCGCCGGATTGGGTCTCGTCCAGCCGGACTTGGTTAAGCGTGAGGCGCTGCTCCGCCCAGGTGATATCCAGGTCGGCGCTGAGCTTGCCGAGATCGGCCAAAACCGGGGCCGAGTCCGGCGCCGCGTCCGGATCGACCCCCGAGACCTCACCGGCAAGCGTGCCGGTGACGGTGGCACGCTCCAGGTCGCCCTCGGTCTTGAGCTGTGCGGTCAGATCCACGGCCGGGGCGCCTGGGGCCAGGGCAGGCAAATCTAGCTCCGTCAGCGTGAGTTCACCGCGCCAAGACGGCGCCTGCAGGACATCACGCACCGTTGCCGAGAGCGTTGCCACGGCGGCGCCCTCCACCTGATGCTCCACGCGCAGCTCAGCGAGATCGCCAGCGACCGTGCCCCGCCCCGTCAACGCCAGCGCCGGTGGCTGCCGGAAGTGCCAGTCCACATGCAGATGCAGCGGATAGTCGCCGCTGAGCCGGACGCTCCCCGCCGCGTCGGCGCCAACCTGCGGCTGCGCCAGGTCGGCCGTGAGCCGGCGCAGCGCCACATGATCGCCGTCCGCCGTCGCCGAGACCTCGGCGCGGGTGAGCCGAATGGCCGACGCCGCTGGCGCGTCCTGTTGCCGAAGACTGAGACGCTCCACCAGCACCCGCTCAACGTCGATACCGATGGGCAGGCGAATCTGGGGCAGCTCGAAGGGCTCCGAAGGCGGCTTGTCCGCGGGCGGCGGTGCAGTGACGATGTCCAGATCGGCGACGCTCAGGTCAACGATGTGCAGCTGTCCGCGCAAGAGCCGGGCCGGCCGCCAGTCCAGGTGTAGGTGACCGAGGTCCAACGCCAAGCCCGGCAGATCCAGCGTCACCTCCCCGAGCGTCAGCTTACCGAGTAACCGGCCCTCGACGCGGCCAATGCTGACCCGTTCCGGGGCCAGCTCCTGCGCGACGGCCACCGCGACGCGCAGCCCGGTTTGGGTGCCGAGCACAAAGCCCAAGGTGAGCAGCAGCACCAGCAGCAGCGCGCCCGCAAGCCGCAGCAGCAGCGCGACGAGCGGGAAGCCGATATAGGGCTGTCCGGCGGTGCGTTTGGGCATACGTAGGCGGCTCGCTAAAGATCCGGTCCAAGACCGAGATGCAGACGGAAGCCCGCCGGCTCCTTGGTGAGGGCATACGCGACATCCAGGCGCACCGGCCCAATGGGTGTGGCAAAGCGGATGCCGAGGCCCGCGCTCTGCTCCCAGTCGGAGCTGTAATCCGGGTCGAAGGCGTTGCCGAAATCCGTAAAGACCGCGCCGCTCCAGGGGCCCGTGATGGTGCGCTGGTACTCCAGACTGCCGACGGCCAGATAGCGCCCGCCGACGATGGCGCCCGTGTCCGGATCCTGCGGCCCCAGGGCATCCAAGCCCCAACCGCGGATGCTGTTATCGCCGCCGGCGAAGAAACGCTGACTCACCGGAACGTCCTCCACGCTCTCGGCCCAGGTGGCGCCGAGGTTGGCGCGGGCGATGAAGCGATTGCCGCTGCCGAGGGTCCGGATCACCTTGTAGTTGGCCGTGCCGCTCACATAGCTGGTCTCGGACAGCACATTGCGCGCGGTACCCTGCAACAAAAGCCTAAGGCGATGGCCATGTTGGGTGTTGATGGGGTCATCTGCCACCACGCGCGACCAGGAGATGTGTGGCACCAGGCCGTTGAAGGTGCCACTGCCGTCGTCCGACAGCTCAGAGTCCTCGTACCGATAATCCAGGCCCAAGTTGCGTCGCCATCCGGCCGGCGTCAGCACGGATTGGAGCACACCCACTTTGACGACCGTGCCCTGGCGACTCGCCGTGTCGAAGCTAGAGACCTCGGGCCGGATCTGGACGTAATCCGACACCGGGTCGCGAAAGGGGATGCGGTAGTCGGCGACGAGGGACTGGGCCACCGGCGCAATCTCGAGCTGGGCCCTGAGCCTATGGCCACGGCGACCGATGTAACGCCGCCGATAGTCGAGGCTGAAGCGCGGCCCGACATCGGTCGCAAAGCCAACGCCCACGCGGTACCTGTTCGCTTGATTGCGCGTCGCGTCCACCCGAAGAGGCACACGCCGGTCGGGCCCCGCCTGATCCTTGAGCGGCATGATTTCGACGTTGTTGAAGTACTCCGTGCCGATGAGACGACCCTGCAGCCCGAGCAGGACGTTCGGGTCGTAGACATCACCGGGAACGAAGTCGACGAACTTTTGCAGAAAGTCATCTGCGAGCAGGTCCTGCTGGAAGCTGACCTCACCGAAGTACCAACGCGAGCCCGTGTCAAGATGGAACGCGATGTGGGCGGTGTAGGCCACGGGGTCGACGAGCACGATATGGCGCGCTAGCTCGGCGTCCAGGTAGCCCTGCCGGGAGGCAATGCCGGTGATCTCGCCCTTGGCCCGCTCGTAGTCCGCGTGCAGCAGTACGTCCCCGGGCTGCATGGGGAAGGCCTTCGGAAAGGCCGGATCGCCCGCGCCCGGACCACGGATCTGATAGTCGACTGATGCGATTCTCACAGGCTCGCCGGGGTCGATGCGAAAGGTCGCAATCCAGCGGCCGTCCGGGTCGTCGGGCCGGACCAGACTGTCTTCGATCTCGACCCGATAGAGGCCGAAGGGTGCCAGCGCATCGCGAATCTGCTGGGGCGCGCGCCGATAGAGGGATAGGAGCAATGGCACCGTGAGCTCGCCGTCGTCCTGCTCCTGGTAGAGGCCGAGCAGGGCCTGGACGTTGGTCTCCTGCTGGCCCTCTAGCCCTTCGATCCGAACCTGCAGCGAGACGGCAGTTGCGGCCGCAGGCGTCAACAGCGCCCCCAAGCACAGCAGCACAAGCGCCCGCTGGCGCCGGCAGCGGGTCACGCACCAGCGCTGGCGGGCGAGCAAGGTCATGCTCGCGATACTAGTGAATTCAGGGGAATGTGCAACACTCATCAACGACGCAGTGACAGTGATGTCATCCCCCAACAAAGCGATGCCTCAGACCGACGAGCGACTGGCGCGCCGGCACGCCAGCGCGTTGTTCGCTGGCCAGGGCCAAGGGCTAAGGGCTAAGGCTTGGACGCACAGTCCTGGCATCCGCGGTTGCGCCTTGGCCCCCGGCCCTTTTGCCCTGCCGGCGCCTGGCACACGACGCGGCGTGGAAAACTTGACGCATCTGCAACCAGCTCGCGCAGTTAAGCAATCTAGTCTTCGGCTGATGGCATCCGCCTGTCTGGGGCGGGCGCAGCCGTGGCGGGCGGATTGCCGGTCCCTTGCGGGCCGCACAGCTGCGCCCGCAGCCCAGCGATTTCCTGCTGCAGCCGGCGTACCTCCAACAGGACGCGCTCGGTGTCGTCATGCACGGCGCCTTCAATCTCGTGGCGATCCGCGGCATGATCGGTGTCGTGCATGGTCTGCATGGTGTCCACAATGATGCCGATGAAGAGATTCAGCATCGTGAACGTGGCAACGAGAATAAACGGCAGGAAGAAGGCCCAGGCCAGGGGGTACTCCGCCATCACCGGTCGCACAATGCCCATGGACCAGCTTTCCAACGTCATGATCTGGAACAGGGTGTACATGGACGCGCCGATGCTGCCGAACCATTCCGGGAAGCCCGCCCCGAAGAGGCTGGTCGCCATCACTGCGAACACGTAGACGAGGAGCAGCATCAGCCCAGCGATGGAGGTGATGCCCGGTATGGCGGCGAGCAGCGCTTCCACCACGAACCGCAGCCGCGGTACCGTGGACACGAGCCGCAGGACTCGCAGCACGCGCAGGACCCGCAGCACCGCCAGCGGGCCGCTCGCCGGCACTAGGGCGATGGCCACGACGCTGAAGTGAAGACATTCCATGCCTCCCGAAAGAAGCGCCAGCGCCGGGCGTAGAGCTTGAGCCCGATTTCGAGCACGAAGACGGTCAGCGCCGCACGGTCCAGCGTTTTCAGCAGCCCGCCCCACTGCGCCATGAGGGCAGCCGAGGTCTCAAGCCCGAGCGTGATGGCATTGAAGATGATGACGGTGATGATGACACGCTGCACCGGACCAGACTCGATCCAGGCGCCAAGGCGCTCGCGGGACGGCATCTTGCGAATACTCCTATGGAGGGGTCGATCAGTTGTGCGGGCATGGCCGCCGGTCGCGTGGAGTCAACGCACCGTCATGGCCCATGAGTAGACTAGGCCGTAAAACCTGCTGCAGGAGTGCGCCACAATGGACGAAATCCGCATCGAGAGCTGGAACGACTTACAGGACGCCCTGTTCGCGGAGGCCTGGATCCCGGAGCTTGGTCGCTATCGCTCGCGCTACGCCTTTCGCGGCCTGTCGGACGCCAGCTATCCGCTGGAGACAACGCTGTGCCGCCTCGGCGGAAACTATCCGGCGTTGGAGCGCCACTTGCTGCGCAACTTCCGCAAGTATGCCCACCGGCGCGTGGTGGAGCGGGACTCGGTGTGGCACTGGCTGACGGTGGCTCAGCACTACGGGCTGCCCACAAGGCTCATGGATTGGACCTATTCGCCCTTCGCGGCACTGCACTTTGCCACCTCTAACATTGAGCATTTCGACTGCGACGGCGCCGTCTGGGGCGCCAACTATCTGCGCACCCACGAGTTGGTCCCCGACCCGCTCGCCGAGCGCCTGGCGCAAGAAGGCGCCAACGTCTTCACGCTCGAGATGCTCTCGGACACAGTGAAGTCCCTCGAGGCCCTGGACGCACTCTGCCCGCGCCCCTTCGCACTCTTCTTCGAGCCACCCTCCATCGATGATCGGATCATCAACCAGTTTGCTTTCTTCTCGGTGATGTCCGACCCGCGGGTGCGCCTCGACCATTGGCTCGCCAGTCATCCAGGACTCGCGCGCAAGATCGTCATCCCGGCGGGACTCAAGTGGGAGATTCGCGACAAGCTCGATCAATCCAATATCACCGAGCGGGTGCTGTTTCCCGGGTTGGACGGACTGACTGCCTGGCTGAAGCGGCATTACAGCCCGAAGGGCTAGCGGGGCAGTGCCTCAGACCAAAGGCCGACTGGTACCTCGGCGCGACATCGGCTGATCATGGGCCGGGCCCAATCCGCGAGATGCCGCCCTGCCGACAGCAACCGATCCTCGGTCCCATCGGCGCAGCGCGTGCACCGACGTCCCTAACCTTGCGCCGCGAAGCGCGCTGCGCCCAACAGGGGTGCCTGCTGGTTCAGGATGACCCGCACGGGCATCCGCTCCATCAGTGCTCGCATGCGGCCCTTGTCGACGAAACCGGCGAGAAAATCCCCGCTGCGGAGCAAGTCCAGGTTTTTGGGGGCAATGCCTCCGCCCAGGTAGACGCCGCCGAGGGCCATGACCTTCAGCGCCAGATTGCCCGCCTCGCGGCCGTACAAGCGCGCGAACAAGCCCATGGTCTCCGTACACACCGGGCAGCCTGCAGCGGCCGTCTCGGCCACCGCCGCGGCCACGTCGCCCGCGCCGGCCAACGCCTCGGCCACCGCCGGCGGATGCTTGATCTTGTGCCAGGCCGCGAGAAACTCATACAGGTTGCCGATGCCCATCCCGGACACCACGCGCTCCCAACTGACACGTCCAAACTGCTGCCGCAGGTGGTTGAGCAGCGCGAACTCGAGCTCATCCGCCGGGGCGAAGTCCGTGTGCCCGCCTTCGGTGGCGAAGGCGTGGTGTCGGCTACCGTCCCAATACAGTCCCGCCTCGCCGAGACCGGTGCCGGCGGCAACCACACAGGCGTTGCCGATGGCGTCTGACGCCCCCGGCTGAAGATCGGCCAGATCATCCGGTCCCAAGGCCGCAACCCCCCAGGCCACGGCCTCCAAGTCGTTCAGGAGATGTGCCCGCCGAAAGCCGAGCGCATCTGCCAAGGTCCCGGCATCCAGGCTCCAGGGTAGGTTGGTGGTCTTGCTGCGGCCGGCGACCACGGGCCCGGCGACCGCAAAACTGCCGACGTCGACTGCAGATCTCGACTCATCCAGATACCGACGGACGATCGCAGCCAGCCCATCGAAGTCGCGGCTCGGGTAGCGCGCTGAGCGCGACAAGGCCACGGCGTCTCCATCGAGCTCCGCCACCGCGAGAACCGTTTTGGTACCGCCGATATCGCCGACCAACACGCGCATTGCATCCGCCTCCGGTTATGGTGCATTCGAGTCGGATCATATACCCGACCCGGCGGGAGACGGTGGACCCGCGCGCAGGGGTTGTAACGCCTGCGCGCGAGCGCCGAGGGCGTCGGCGGACACCCTCGGCACAGCGAGGACAGCGCTAAACTGCCTAGTCAGAACCGGCGCTGGCGGCCGGCGCGGCGGGTGCCGGATAGGCGTAGCCCGGATAGCCGTACGCATAGGGCGTGGCGCCGTAGGTGTATGGGTATCCACCCCAATAGCCGGGATAGCCGCCCCAGTAGCCCGGGTAACCGTAGCCGTGACCGGGCCCGTACCAAGGGCCGCCGTAGTAGCCCGGCCCCCAACCGTTACCCCAATTCCAGGGGTTGAAGGGGCCCCAGAAGGCGTTCGCGGAGCCAGCAGCAAACAACGTGGCACCGGCCAAGCCGGCAGCAAGCAGGAGACGCTTCTTGGTGAGCATTTGGTTTCCTCCGTTCATTGACGTTCTGAGCTATGGAACCGGCCGTCAGGCGCGGCCCGAACCCAGCTTAGTCGGAGCGCCGGCGGCCCGATTTGATATATGTCAACGTTGGAATATTCCAATATGCTGATCAATTGCTGCCGCGGCGGCTGGTGTCGAAGCGAAAGGGCGCCGCGAGTGTGTCGTCGCCCAGGCGCAACAGTACACGGGCCTCCCAGGTCATGCGCTCACGCACGCAGATCGCGAGCATGGCTTGGCCCGTGTAGACATCTGGATCTTCGGCCGACCGCATCAGGCTCACGCGGTTGTAGCCCATGTCCATGTCGACGCCCACGACGTCGAGCTCCACGCGCTGGGGCCGCGGGAGATCGATCAGGCGCACGGCAACGCTCAGCGGCGCCGCCGTGGGGATACCGCGCGGACGGATGTCGAGCCACACGGCGCCGCCGTCGGCGAAGCGTACCGTGCAGGCAGCGGCGCTGATGTCGCAGGTCGGGTCCAGCGGCGCACGCTTCGTGATGGGCGGGAACAGCACAGGCCAGGCCTTGTGGACGGCGACGCCGATGACCGCAGTGGCGAGCAGGCCCGCAACGACCCAGAGCAGTACGACGGGGGCATAGGCGCGGCGCGCCGCCGGGGGGCGGTTACGGCGCGTCCGGAGCTCGTGCGGGCTCATTTGCGGTAGGCCGGGTGCATCGGGCTTGGGGTCAGGGGGCGAGGTTGTCTATGGTCGCGAACGGGCGTTGCTGCGGAGGTTACCCTAACAACCCCCAAGCCAGGCATCGCCTTGGTCGCATTCGAACGGGTTGCTCGCGCGCCTCGAACGCAGCCGCGATGATCACCACCTAAAGCAACGTAGTAATCGCCCGCGACTGCACAGCACTGACCCGCCACAGGCAGGAAGGAGACCAAACAGTATGAAATACCGGGACCTGCGGGACTTCGTCGACCAGCTGGAGCAGCGCGGCGAGCTGCGGCGCATCCGCGTGCCCGTTGACCCGTACCTGGAGGTCACCGAGATCTGCGACCGAACACTGCGCGCAGGCGGCCCGGCGCTGTTGTTCGAGCAACCCAAGGGTTCTTCAGTCCCGCTGCTCGGCAACCTCTTCGGCACTCCGCGCCGGGTGGCGTTGGGCATGGGCGAAGAAACCGTGGACGCCCTGCGGGAGATCGGCAAGCTGCTCGCGTTCTTGAAGCAGCCAGAGCCGCCGAAGGGCATGAAGGCCGCCCTCGAGAGCCTGCCCATCTTCCGCAAGGTGCTGGATATGGCGCCCAAGGTGCGCCGCAATCCGCCGTGCCAGGAGCAGGTATTCGAGGGTCAGGCGGTTGACCTGGGCCGGCTGCCGATCCAACACTGCTGGCCCGGTGATGCGGCGCCGCTGATCACCTGGGGCCTAGTGGTGACCCGCGGCCCAGACAAGCCACGGCAGAACCTCGGCATCTACCGAATGCAGGTGTTGGGCCGCAACCGCGTCATCATGCGCTGGCTGGCCCACCGCGGCGGCGCGTTGGACTACCGAGATTGGCAGCAGCAACATCCGGAGCAGCCCTTCCCCATCGCCGTTGCCCTGGGCGCCGATCCTGCCACCATCCTCGGCGCCGTCACGCCGGTGCCCGACACTCTGTCGGAGTATGCCTTCGCCGGGCTGCTGCGGGGCAGCCGCACCGAGCTGGCCAACTGCTTGGGCAGCGATCTGCAGGTGCCCGCAAGCGCAGAGATCGTGCTGGAGGGCCACTTGTATCCGGGCGACACCGCGCCGGAGGGGCCCTTCGGCGACCACACCGGCTACTACAACGAGGTGGACCAGTTCCCCGTGTTCACCATCGAGCGCATGACCCAGCGCCCGGAGCCCATCTATCACAGCACCTACACGGGGCGCCCGCCGGATGAGCCCGCCGTCCTGGGCGTAGCGCTGAATGAGGTCTTCGTGCCCATCCTGCAGAAGCAGTTTCCGGAGATCGTGGACTTCTACCTACCGCCTGAGGGCTGCTCCTACCGGCTGGCGGTGGTGAGCATGAACAAACAGTACCCGGGGCACGCGAAGCGCGTGATGATGGGCGTCTGGTCTTTCCTGCGGCAGTTCATGTACACCAAGTTCGTCATCGTGGTGGACGCGGACGTCAATACCCGCGACTGGCGCGACGTGATTTGGGCCATGACCACCCGTATGGACCCGGTCCGCGACACCGTGCTGGTGGACAACACGCCCATCGACTATCTGGACTTCGCCTCGCCGGTGTCCGGGCTCGGCTCCAAGGTCGGCTTCGATGCCACCAATAAGTGGCAAGGGGAGACCACACGCGAATGGGGCCAGCCCATCCGCATGGACGACGCCGTGAAGGCGCGCGTCGACGCGCTCTGGCCCGAGCTTGGACTCGGGCAAGAGGACTCCGATGCGCTCCGGACTTAGAGCGACACCTTAGGGAGACGACACGTTCGGCGGGGCAACACTCCGCTCGGGGCCGACAGGACGAGACGGCCCAGGGGAGCCCGCGATGCGGCTACGCCGCCGATCGATCACTCACGGCCGCAAACGACCGGTCGGCGGCGAGCGGCTAGTATCGCCCCGACGGTCGCTCGGTCCGCGGTCGCGCTTCGTTCACGGTCAGCTTGCGCCCGTCGTGCATGGAGTCGTTCAGGGCCTGAATGGCATCCCCCGCCTCGGCATCGTTGGGCATGTCCACGAAGCCGAAGCCTTTGGACTGACCGGAGAACTTGTCTTTGATGACATCCGCACTCGCCACCTCGCCGAACTCGCTGAACATCTCGCGCAGTTGGTCGTCGGTGATTTGGTATTTCAGATTGCCTACGTAGATCCGCATCGCTCTTTCTCGACAGCACCCGTGCATTGCCCGCGCTGGGGCGGCCGTCGACCAACGCACAAACCGACGACCGACAAACGGCCTGCGGCCGTATTCAATGGATTGCGGCGCGGTTGGCCGCAGCCCGCGAGACCCATGACGCAGCGACTGCGGGCAATCGAAACAGCGGGAGCGACCCAAGCTCACCCAGGGTGGCTTGCCCAGGGTGTCTTGCATCGTGGTGGCGGCGGGTGGCGCGCGACGAGCCGGGGGCGAGCTCAGGGGCCCGCCTGCAAGCGGTGGACCGGCTGGAACCCGGATCAGCGACCGTGTCCGCCGCAGCTGCGGTGCGAAGACGGCCCTTGTGGCGTTTCGATGGTGGCGCTTAAGCCCAAACCCTTTGCGCGCGACAACCTAAGGCGCAATCTAGTCCAAGGATGCGGGGGCGTCAACGCGCCCCGAGGCGTTTTCCACACCGCTGACAGTGAAACCGGCGTCCTCCACTGCGCGCACCAAGGCTGGGACGGCATAACCGCCGCCGAGAATGCGTACCCGGCCGCTGGCGAGGTCGGGCATCGCCTCAACCACCGTGTCCATGGCCTCCAGCGAGCGCTTCACGCTGCCGACGCAGTGCTGGCAGCTCATCCCCTGGACATGCAGCACCAGGCCGCCGTCGGACCCGCCGCCGACGGCCGCCACCTGATGCGCCTGCCACCGCCGCCACAGCAGCCAGGACAAGAGCGCCAGCAACACCAGCGCGGACAGGATGCCGAGCGAGCCGCCCGCGTGCGCATGCGCAGCGTCCATTACCGGCGCGGCCGTCAACACCTGATCGAAGAGCAGGCCGAACGCCAGGCTCATCACCACCACCGTCCCAAGGTACAAGCTCAGCACGACACCGCCCAGTGTGCGCAACACGGCGCCGATGGTGGCCACGTTGGTCGCCGGCCCCGCCATCAGAAACACCAGCGCGGAGCCCGCAGGCATCCCCGCGGCGATGAGCGACGCAGCGATGGGTACGGATGCCGTGGTGCAGACATAAAGCGGCAGGGAAATGGCCAGGACCACGAGCATGCCGACGATGCCCTGCGACCAGGCTTGGCCGGCAAAGAAGTCTCCCGGCACGGCCGCGGTGATGGCCGCGGCCACCAGGACACCCGCGATCAGCCACAGGTCAATGGCCGCGAGCAGATCGAAAATCGCATAGCGCACAGCGCCCGAGAGCCCTCGGTCCCGCCCTGCGTCGTTCAGCGTTGTCGCGCCGCCCGCATTGGCGGGTTCCGCGGACGCCGACGTCAGCCTGTTCACGAGCACGCCGCCCACCACCCCGGTGACGAACGCGGCAATGAGCTTGAACAACGCAAATGGCCAGCCCAGGAAGGCGACGCTCACTAGAATGGAATCCACGCCGGTCTGGGGCGTACTGATCATGAACGAGGTCGTCGCCCCCTTGGAGGCACCGGCCTTGCGCAGTCCGAGCGCCGTTGGGATGACCCCACAGGAGCACAGCGGCAACGGCACCCCGAGCACGGCAGCGCGTACGGTGCTGGCGAGGTCCGGCCGGCTAAGCCGCTTATGAATCGCCGCAGCTGGCACGTAGACGTGCACCAGCCCCGCGATGAAGAGACCGAGCAACAGTGACGGTGAGAGCTCCAACAAGATCTGCCAGAGCGCAAGGGGAAAACGGCCAAGTGCGTCGAGCATAGTGCGACTCCGGTCGGTGCTGACTCCCCGCCGCAGCAGGGGCTCGAGGAGAACGGTGCTCCGGCCGTTCGGTTCAGGCAGCGTGCAACCGCGAGTACGTCCCGCGTAGCGTCTTCGCCCACTGGGGGTCCATTGGGGGCCCGCTGGGGCTGGTCGCACTTGCGCGCCGGACCGCGCCTCCCGAGACCGTGGTAGATCTCGCGCGCTCGGCCTCAGGCCGCCGGGTAGCAGTCCGCAAGGCCGGCGTCGAGCGTTGGATACCGCAGTTCAACGGCGAGATCCTCCAACAGCTTGCGGTTGCTGAGCCGCCGCGACTCACGGAGATAGGACAGCATACCTGCCGACACCTTGCCAGGCGCCTGCGCCAAGGGAATTTGCGGTGGCGGCTGCAGCCCAGCGGCCTGCGCGACACGCAGGAAATAGTCCGTCATGGTGCTGGGGTGACCGTCGCAGACATTGTAGACGCCCCCGTCCGGTCCCCGCGCCATGGCCGCAAGGCAGATTTCGACCAGGTCATGCGCGTGAATGCGGTTGGACCAGGGCGCCTCGTCGACACTCACCACTGGCTGGCCGCTTTGGATGCGCTCAAGTGGCAGGCGGTCGCAAGCATAAATGCCCGCCACCCGCAGGATCACGAGCTCCGCACCGCTTGTGGCATGCCAGGCGCGTAGGCGCTCCTCGGCATCCCAGCGACGGAGCGCGCGATCGGCAGTCGGTTTGGGCGTGCGTTGCTCGTCGACCCAAGCACCGCCGCAGTCGCCGTAGATGCCGGTGGTGCCGACATACACCAATCGGCGCGGCTGACCCCGGGCTGCGAAATGCGCCAGTAACCGGGCGGTGAGCGGGTCCTCACACCCGGCGCCTGGCGGCGGGGCGAGATGGAAGATGTCGGCACCCGCGGTGTCGATGGCGTCCAGCGGCGCCTCCAACAGGTCGAGCACCAAGTCGTGGATGCCGAGTGGCGGCAGTAACGCCGCGCTGTCGGCGCTGCGCACAACGCCGAGCACGGCGGCACCGTCGGCGGCCAGCCGGGCGCCGAGCAGACGGCCGATGTAGCCGCAGCCGATGATAATCGCCATCGTGGTTGCTCCTGCAGATCAGTGGGGGATGTCGCTAGTGGATGCCCCAGTGTGCTTCAGGCCGTAGTTACGCCGGGGGCGCCGGTCCAACGGCCGGCGCGGCATGTGCGCCCGCTCCTCAGCCCTTAGCCTTTTTCCATGTCAAAGCGTTGCGCACCGACGACCAGCACGCGGGTCGGCCTGCGGTGGTGCCTCGCTAGGGTTGCGCGTCGGCTTCCGCATCGCGACATACTAAGGGCGAAGCCCGCCGTGAAAAAGACTGAAGACCGCACCCGCGCAGGGGCGTTCCGGAGTTCCAGGCCATGAGTTATACCGTCAGCACAGAGCCCGCCGGCCACGAGTTCTGCGTCGCTCCCGGTCAGACCCTGCTCGAGGCGGCCATCGCGCAGCGCATCGGCCTCCCCTACGGCTGCCGGGATGGCAAGTGCGGTAGCTGCACCGCCCAGCTCCTCGCCGGGCAAGTCAGCTACCCCAGCGGCAAGACAGAAGCCCTCGCTGGACAGCCGGATGATGCCTGCCTCACCTGCCAGGCGGTGCCAAAGAGCGATGTGCGACTGCGCGTGGCGGAGCTCGAGACCGTCGCCGACATAGAAGTGCGCATCCTGCCCTGCCGGGTCGCCGAGAAAACCCTGCTGGGCCATGACGTCATGCGCCTCAGGCTGAAGCTGCCGGAGACACAACGGCTCCAGTTCCTGGCGGGCCAGTACCTAGAATTCATCCTCGGCGACGGTCGCCGGCGCGCCTTCTCCATCGCCAACGCCCCCCACGACGATGCGCTCATGGAACTGCACGTGCGCCGCGTACCCGGCGGCGAATTCACGGATTACATCTTCGAAGAGCTCAAGGAGAAAACGGTACTGCGCATCCAGGGGCCGCTCGGCAGCTTTGTGCTGCGCGAACAGTCGGAGCGGCCGATGCTGTTCATCGGGGGCGGGACGGGCTTCGCACCAGTCAAGGGGCTCGTCGAGCACGCTTTACACCTGGGTATCCAGCGACCCATGACCCTCTACTGGGGCGTGCGTGCCGAGCGCGACCTCTATCTGCCGGCGCTGCCCGAACGCTGGGCCGCGGAGCATCCCAATTTCCGTTACGTCCCCGTGCTCTCGCAGCCAGACCTGGGCTGGACCGGCCGGCGCGGCTATGTGCACGAGGCGGTCCTGGAAGATCACCCCGACATCGCCGACTACGACGTCTACATGAGCGGCCCGCCGGTGATGGTGGAAGCCGGCCGCGCAGCCTTCGAAGCTCGCGGCCTGGGCCTGGACCACCTCTTCTCCGACGCCTTCGAATACGCGGCCGACAGCCCAACCTATAACCCTACAAAGACCAGGTGACCGCCTGGTTTTCCGCAGGGGGCATGGCTGCTCAGCGCGCTGAACGCATCGGCCCGCCCCGATGCCGGGTGCCCGCCGCGGCGGCCCGCTGACCGCTAGCGTGCGGGAGCAGACCTTGGCGTTCGCAGTTCAATGCCTCGTGCAGGCGGCGGGGCAACAGGCGCGCTGGGCGCTGAGGGGCGTGGCTCACGCAGCCGCTCACGCAGAGCCGCAAGCTCCGCAGCGATCGCCGCACCGCGGCCGTCTGGTGTGCGATGCGGGGCGCCCGTCAGTCGATGTGCGCTGAAGAGCGCGGCGTCCAACAAGGCGATGTCGTTCGCAACGGCGGCGGCGGCGGCCACCGCGAGCTGATCACGCAGCAGTTGCTTTTTTTTCGCCGACGCCGACGCGCGGCGACGCAACGATTCCCACTCCGGCGGCAGGCGCAGGGCTTCGCGTCCAAGCGCCTCGAGCTGAGCCGACATCTGACCTCGCTCCGCCAGCCGTAAGCCTTGACGCAACGGGTGCTCACTGAGCGGCGATGGGGCCCTTGGCTTGTGTGGCGTTCCAGACTGGCCACCCGGCGCGGCTGCCGCGTCCGCGGGAGCGGCCATAGCCGCGACGCGTTCGGCCAGCGCCGCCTCCGCCGACTGCACCCGGGCCATCAGGCGGCGCTGTTCCTGCTGGGCGGCAGCCATCGAGACGCGCATCTGCTCGACGCCTTCGTGCAGCCCAAGCCAATAGAGCTGTGCCGTGAGCACGGTGCCGAGTGCGAGCAACACCAGCACGGCCGAGAGCAACAACAATGGCCCGCGCCGGCGACGACGCGGCGCGGCTCGATCGCTCACCGCACAGCGCCACCCTCGCCGCCGCCCGCCCCGCCCGGTGCAGCGATGCCCTCCCGCGCCAGGGCGCAGAGTGCCGTGAGCATCCCATCATCGCTCGCCTCAGGCGCAACGGCCACCCGGGCGAAGCCGAGGCCCTGGGCAGTGTCGGCATTGCGTGCGCTCAGCACCGCCAGCGGCAAGCTCTTGAGCCAGCCATGGGCCGCCGACGGCACCAACGCAAGCAGATTGTGTAACACCTCGTCACTCGTGGCGGTGACGAAGCCCAACGAGGCCTGCCAGTGCGCCAGCTCGGGCGCAATATCCAGCGCCGGCATGCCGCGGCGGTAGACCTCGGCATACTCGACGCGGGCACCGCGCTCGGCCAGGGTGCCGCCGAGCAACGCCCGGCCACCCTCCCCGCGCACGATCAGCGCGCGCTGACCGGCCACATCCGTGAGCGTCGGTAACGCCAGCAGCGCCTCGCTATCGAAGCCGGACGCGGGCACTAACGCGGGGGCGAGGCCGGCCGCGTGCAGGGCCGCTGCCGTCGCCCGACCCACCGCGGCGAACTGCGCGGGCTGCGCCCGCAGCGCGTCGCCGGCGAGGGCCAGTGCCTGCTCCACCGCATTGCGGCTGATAAAGATAATGACATCGCGGGGCTGAGCCAGCCGTGCAGCAGCACCCTCCACGTCCGCCGGCGGGTGGATCTCCACTGTTGGGAAGCGCACGGGGCGGCCGCCGGCGGCCTCGACCCGCTTACAGAGCGCCTGCGCCTGGGCCGCGGGACGCGTCACCAGCACACCCAGCCCCGCGAGGTCGCAGTCCGGCATCAACGGTCCGCCGGAGACGGTTTTCGACTCACTCATCGACACACCCGCCGGCCTCAGGCCTCACGCAGCTCCGCGAGGATCGCGTCTGCGCCCTGCGCAATGAGCTCGTCGGCGAGCCGCTCGCCCAGCGCCTCCGCCTCCGCAGCGGGCGCCCTACCCTCGGCCCGGAGCACCTGTTTTCCGTCCGGCGTGCCAACAAGCCCGCGCAAGTAGAGCGTCTCGCCATCGTGGACGGCATGGCCGGCGATGGGCACCTGGCAGCCCCCCTGCAGCTTGGCATTCATGGCGCGCTCGGCCAGCACCCGCTCAGCGGTGGCTTGGTGGTGTAAGGGCTCTATCAGCGCATGCACTCGCTCGTCATCGGTGCGGCATTCGATGCCGATGGCACCCTGGCCAATGGCGGGCAGGCTGTCTTCCACGGCGATACGGGTGCGGATGCGCTCGGCGAAGCCGAGCCGCTTCAGGCCCGCCGCAGCGAGGATAATGGCGTCGTACTCGCCGTCGTCGAGCTTGCGCAGGCGCGTGTTCACGTTGCCCCGCAGGGGCTCGATGCGCAGATCTGGGCGCCGGGCGGCGAGCTGGCACTGCCGGCGGAGGCTCGAGGTGCCCACGCAGGCGCCCTCCGGTAGCTCTTCTAGAGCGGCGTAACGGTTGGACACAAAGGCGTCCAGGGGGTCTTCGCGGTCCATGATCACCGCGAGGTGAAGCCCTGCTGGGAAATCCACCGGCACATCCTTCATGGAGTGCACGGCGATATCCGCCGTGCCCTCCAGCATGCCTTGCTCCAGCTCCTTCACGAACAGCCCCTTGCCCCCGACCTTCGCCAGCGGGGCGTCGAGGATCTTGTCGCCGCGCGTGGTCATGCCAATGATTTCAATGGCCAGCGCTGGGTGCAGGCGCGTGAGCAGGGCCGTTGCGTGCTCGGCCTGCCACATCGCGAGGGGAGATTTGCGGGTAGCGATCTTGAGGGTCTCGGGCATGGGTCGTATCCGGGGGCGTAACAGGGTCAGTGGTGGGGTCAGTGGTGGGGCGCACATGGTCGGCTGGCGAGTCCGCGACAGTGCCGCAAACGGCGGCCTGGCTCAGCCGTGGCGCAGAAAACGGCGAATCTCCGGGAGATGGCGGCGGCTCACGGGCAGGTGTTCTTCGCAGCCCGCGAGCATCGCGAGACTCGCGCCGTCGGGGGCCTTCTCCAGGCCGACCAACTGGTCCATGGCCACCAATGCGTTGCGGTGAATGCGCATAAAGCGGTCGGAGAACTCCTGCTCCAAGGACTTGAGCGACTCGTCGATGAGCATGCGACCGCCCGTATGGCGCACCGTGACGTACTTCTGCTCGGCGAGCAGGTACAGGACGTCCTCGACGCTCACCGTCTGCACGCCGCCGCGGTAGTGAGCGCTCAGGTGACGGCGGCGGCCGCCGTGCTCCTGCTGGCCGGGGTCGACACGCTGCGGGCGAGTGGTCCTGGGCAGCCGCTCCAGGGCCGCTCGCAGCCGCTCGCGGCGCACCGGCTTCACCAGATAGTCCGCAACACTGTGCTCGAAGGCGTCCAGCGCGTATTCGGGATACGCGGTCACCAGCACCACCGCCGGCGGCGGGTCCAGAGCCGCTAGGGCGGTGGCTGCCTCCAGACCCGACATGCCGGGCATCTTTTGGTCCAAGAGCACCAAATCGACGTCGGTCTCGCGCGCGGCGGCGATTGCGCCCTCGCCGTTGGCCACCTCACCGACCACAGTGTACCCGCCGTCCAGCTCATCGATCAGCCGCCGCAAGCGTTCCCGTGCCGGTGCCTCGTCATCCACGAGCAGGATCTTCATGACTGCCTCCATGGGTGAGGGAAAACCAGCCGCACCAGATAGTCACCGGCCATCAGTGAGCGTGTGACACGGGCTGCCCCAGGAAACATGGCCTCCATCCGCTGCGAGACGTTCTTCAGTGCCATACCGGCCCCCTTGTGCCAGTGCGTCGCGTCCGCGGAACGGGGCAGCGTGTTGCGGATGGTCAGATGGACAGCGCCGCGACGGTAACGACCAACGATACGGATCTCTCCAGGCTCGGCGGACGCCTGAATACCATGGTAAACCGCATTTTCCACCAGGGGTTGCAAGATGAGCGGGGGCATCCGTGCATCACCAGGCAGGTCCTGGAGGTCCCAGACCACCCGCATGCGCTCGCCGAGGCGCTGGGCCTCGATGTTCAAGTAGCGCCGACACAGTTCCAACTCCTCGGCCAACGTGGTGCGATCGGCGTCGGTGGCCAGTGATGCTCGGAACAGATCCGCCAGGTCTTCCACCACCTCCTCGGCGAGGCGCGGGTCGGTCTGCGTCAGACTGGCGATGGTGTTCATGCTGTTGAACAGGAAATGTGGACGGATGCGCGCCTGCAACGTCTTGAACCGGGCGGTTGCCACGGCCTCCACCTGGGCGCGCCATTGTTGATGCAGGCAAAGGTAACGCAACATCAGGGCTCCGACGATGGCGGAAATCAGCCCCGCGCGGATCAGGAGCCCAACCGCGCCGTCATCGGGGAAAAGTCCGTCGCCTCCCGCCCAAGGCAGCAGCCAAGCACTCACAAAGGTGATGCTCATCGCGCTTGCCACGATGATGGTGAGCGCCGCGGCCACCGCCGCGGCCCCCGGTAGGCGTTGCAGCGGTGGCCGCAGGATGCACAAAAGACTTGCGCCCAGCATCGCAATGCTGAGCACCAACAACGAGAGCGGACCGAGCCGCGCCCAAAAGCCGGCCAGGGGGCTACCGGAGGCGAGCGCCAGCACCACCGCGAGCAGTTCGCCGTAAAGCACGACCCCGAGGGCCATGGGCAAACTGCAGAAGTCCGGCAACAGCGACGGCGACGGCGCGGGCACCACCGCTGGCGTGGCGTCGGCCGTTGCCCCCCGGGGAGTTCGCGGCGGGGCTCGCGGCGGCATGCTCGTCGGCATGGGTTACGTGTAAACTCCTTGCTGCGTCGGCCTACGACAGGACAGCGACGTATGTCCACGCCTGCGCCCCGGCCAATTTACCAGCTCCCCAAGCGACCCGCTCCGATGACCGATTCCACCGCCAAGCCTTGGGCCGGGCGCTTTGAACAGCCCACCGATGCCTTCGTGGAGGCCTTCACAGCGTCCGTGGGCTTCGACCGCCGCCTGTATCGGCAAGATATCGCCGGCTCCATTGCGCATGCCCGCATGCTGGCCCGGCAAGGCATTCTAGACGCCGACGAGTGCACGGCCATCGTCGAGGGCCTGACGCGCATCGGCGAACGCATCGCCGCCGGACACTTCAAGTGGTCGGAGGCCCTCGAAGACGTACACATGAACATCGAGGCGGCGCTCACGGCAGAGATCGGTGATGCCGGCAAGCGCCTGCACACCGGGCGTTCGCGCAACGATCAGGTGGCCACAGACATCCGTCTTTGGCTGCGGGAAGAAATCGACGCTGTGCTCGCCGGCATCGACACCCTGATCACGGCATTGCTCGACCTCGCCGAGCGTGAGGCGGAGAGCATCATGCCCGGCTTCACGCATCTGCAGGTGGCCCAGCCCATCACCTTTGGTCACCACATGATGGCCTGGGTGGAAATGCTCGAGCGCGACGCGGATCGCTTTCGTGACTGCCGCCGCCGCGTCAATATCATGCCACTCGGCGCCGCAGCCTTGGCCGGCACCAGCTACCCCATCGACCGCGCCGCGACGGCGGCGGAGCTGGGCTTCGCACGACCCGCCGAGAACTCCCTCGACGCCGTCTCCGACCGGGATTTCGCCATCGAATTCACCGCCGCGGCGGCGATTGCGATGATGCATCTTTCACGTTGTTCTGAGGAGCTAATCCTCTGGTCCTCGGCGCAGTTTGGCTTCGTCGAACTCGCCGACGCCTATTGCACCGGCTCCTCCATCATGCCGCAGAAAAAGAACCCCGATGTGCCGGAGCTCGTGCGGGGCAAAACCGGGCGGATCTTCGGGCACCTGATGGCCCTTTTGACCCTCATGAAGGGCCAGCCCCTGGCGTACAACAAAGACAATCAGGAAGACAAGGAACCCCTCTTCGACACCGCCGACAATCTCCGCGGCGCACTCAAGGTCTTTGCAGCCATGATGCGCCACGTGACCTGCAACCACGAGCGGATGCGCAGCGCCGCGAGCCAGGGCTTTGCGACCGCCACCGACCTGGCCGACTACCTGGTGCACCGGGGCATCGCTTTTCGTGACGCACACGAGATCGTCGGCAAGGCCGTTGCCTTCGGCATCCGCAACGGCCGCGACCTCGCCGAAATGAGCCTGGAAGAGCTGCGCCGCTTCTCCCCAGCCATCGGCGAAGACGTGTTCGAGGTGCTCACACTCGAGGGCGCCGTGCGCAGCCGTAATCACCTCGGCGGCACGGCCCCGGAGCAGGTACGGGCGGCCATCGCGCGCAAGCGCGGGCCAAAGCGCTAACCGGGCAGCGCCGCAGAAGCGGGAAAGGCGAAGGGCCGAGGCGCAACGGCCGATGCCAGGACTGTGCGTCTGCGCCTTGGCCCTTGGCCCTGGCCCGTGAGCGACCTGCTGGCGTGCCGGCGCCCGAGTCCCTCGTCGGTCTGAGGCATCGCCTCACTAGCCCCTCGAGCCCCGGGCCGCGATAGCCGCACATCTCGCGGACTCAGGGAATAATCAGCCGCATGCCAAGCCGGAGCTGGTCGGGACCGTCGAGCACGTCGCGGTTGGCCTCGAAGATCCGATGCCAGGCGCTCGCATCACCATAGACCTTGGCGGCGATGCGAGACAGCGTGTCCTCGGCTCTCACCTCGTAGACGACCTTGGGGGAACTGCTCGCCGGTGGTGCTGCAGACGCCGCGGCATCGGTTGCCGGCTCGCCCCTTCCCTCCATCGCATCGGCCCCGGCGCTGGCACCAGTGTCTGGCGTACCGACAGCGTCGCGCGGCGGCGTTTCTCCCGAGACCACTGCCGGCGTCTCGTCCACTTGGACCGGCGCCACGGGAACCGCGCGGGCCGTGACGGCCTCAAGCCGTTGATCCAGCTCCAGCACGCGCTGCATGGCCTCCGCTTGGCGCTCCCTGGCCGTCGCCAGCTCCAGCGACAGGCGCTCGTTCTCGGTGCGCACCCGAGCGTGGGCCTCTTCTAGGCCGGCGTGCAGCTTCTCGGCCTTGTCGGCCCGCAGCAGCGCCTCGTCGACGGTAAGCTGCTGCTGCTTGAGCCTCGCCTCCAGCTTGGCGTTGTCTGCCGCCAGTTCCTGCAGCCGCGCCTCTGTCGCCGCGAGCTGGCGTTGCGTTGCCTGAAGCCTGTCCTCGTTAAGGGGTATCTCCGCGGCGTTGGCTTCGTCCAGGCGGGCGTCGAGGCGTTCTGCGAGCGCAGCGAGCCGGGCCGCCTGCGCATCCAGCCGTTCGGCGATCGCCTGCTGCTCCTCCAGGGCGCGCAACCGTTCGGTCAGCGCCGCGTTTTCGCGCAGCAGTTCTGCGGGCGTCCCGGGCAACTTGCTGTCCTGGTCGGCCTGGGCCGCCGCCGGTAGCAGCAGGATCAACCCCAGCGCCAGAAGGCAAGCGGCAGGATGGCCCACGCCGGTGGCGGGGTTTTTGGCAACGGAAACGATGGTGGACTCTGGGCAGGCGTTCATGGCGACGCGGTCGCTGTTACATGCTGATGTCAGACCTCGGCCCAGACCGGTCGGTCCAGACCGGCGATCGAGCGGGGGCGAGCGGACGGGCCCGCGTCAGGGGCGTGCCAGCGCGAGGGATAGACGCCCCAGCAAGGTGCGCATACCGGTGGCCAACCGCTGCCAAGGGCGCTTCTTGACCTGCCAACGCAGCCGATAGAGATCACGGGCAGTGCGGGCAGCGAGCAGATAGTCGTCACTGGTGGTGAGCTCGTCCACAAGCCCGAGGCCGAGGGCCTGTTCGCCATACCAGTATTCGCCGGTGGCGACCTTGTCGAGATTCAAATCCTTACGGTACTCCCGAATGAAGCCCTTGAACAGTTGATGCGTTTCCTCGAGGTGCTCGCGCAGCTTGGCGCGGCCGGCCTCGGTGTTTTCCCCAAACAGGGTCAGCGTGCGTTTGTGCTCACCGGCGGTGTGCAGCTCAAAGTCGATGCCGTTGTGCTCGAGCCAGCGGTGAAAGTTTGGCAGCTGAGCAATCACGCCGATGGAGCCGATGATAGCGAAGGGCGCCGCCAGGATACGGTCGGCGACACAGGCCATGAGATAGCCGCCGCTTGCTGCCACCCGGTCCACCACCACCGTCAGCGGGATGCCGCGGCGGCGAATGCGCAGCAGCTGCGACGCAGCCAAGCCGTGCTCGTGCACTGCACCGCCGGCATTGTCGAGTCGCACCAACACCTCATCGCCGTCGCCGGCCTCCTGTAACAGCGCGGAAATGGTCTCGCGCAGGCCGCTGACCTCGGTGGCCAACAGGTCGCCGTGAAAATCCAGCACGAACAGCCGCGGGCGCCCGGCACTGTCGGCCTTCTCGCGTGCCTTGCGGGCCTTCTGCTCGGCCTTGGACCAACGCTTGTAGACCTTGGGCGGCTGGGTCGCCTGCTTCAGGCCGTGGGCCATATCGTCATAGCGGTCGTTGAGGCTGGTGATCTCCAGCCGACCGCCGTCGTCCTCCTGCGGCCCGTGGTGGCGGACGCGCAGCAGCACCACCACAAAGATCGCGATCAGCGCCAGCAACGTCAGTGTCTTGGCGGTGAAAAGGCCGTAGTCGATGAGGGCTTCCAGCACGAATCTGTCTCCGTTGCTCGGCACCCCGCATCGCTCGTGCGCGCAGCGTTCGGCAGCAACGCGCCGACCCTCGCGCGGACGTCTGCGTCCGCAGCAGGCCGAGGCATTGCGTCACGCGCGCTCAGACGGCAATGGGGGCACGGATGGGTGGATGCGGGTCGTAGCCCGCGATGGCGATGTCGTCGAACCGATACTCGAACAGGCTCGACGGACGGCGGCGCAGCTCGAGCCGAGGCAGCGGCCGCGGCGTGCGCCTGAGCTGTTCATAGACGATGGTGTCGGTGAGATGGTTCCGGTACAGGTGCAGATCGCCGAAGGTGTGCACGAATGCCCCCGGCGCGAGGTCACATTGCTGCGCCACCATATGCGTTAGCAGCGCATAACTCGCGATGTTGAACGGCACGCCCAAGAACAAATCTGCGCTGCGTTGATAGAGCTGGCAGGACAGCCGCCCCTGCTGCACATAGAACTGGAACAGGCAGTGGCAAGGGGCGAGCGCCATCCGCCCGGCGGCGGCGTTATCGGCCGGGGATACGCCCGCGGCCGGCAGATCCGCCGGGTTCCAGGCGGACACCACCAGCCGGCGCGAGTCGGGATCGCGGCGGATGGTCTGGATCAGCTCCGCCAGCTGATCGATGGTCCGGCCGTCTGGGGCCGCCCAACTGCGCCACTGTCGGCCATAGATGGGGCCGAGCTCGCCGTCGGGCGCCGCCCATTCGTCCCAGATGGTCACGCCCTGGGCCTTGAGCCAGCGGTTGTTCGTGGCGCCGGACAGGAACCAAAGAAGCTCGTAGACAACGCTTTTCAGATGCACCCGCTTGGTGGTGACCAGCGGAAAGCCGGCGGCGAGGTCGAACCGCACCTGGCGGCCGAACACTGAGCGCGTCCCCACGCCGGTGCGGTCGGACTTGTCGGCGCCGTTCTCGAGTACGTCGCGCAGAAGGTCGTGGTATTGCTGCATGCGGGCGTTTTGCGGTCGGCGAAGCGCGCGAGCGCGTGCTGGTGCGTCAAGACCAGCCCGAGTGCCGAGGTTAGCGCTGAGCCGATTGTGGACAGGGATAGAGCCGCACCATGATGTCTGGTACCACGGCGTCCGCCGCCGCCTGCTGGCGGGGCTCGGTGCGCAGCGCCACTAGCACCTGTGCCAGCGCGGTATCAGGGGACGCCGCGTCCGGCAGACACCAACGCGGCCCGACGTCCGGCGCCTTGCCGCTGCAGTCGCAGGGCAGGGCATACCACTCACAGAGGGCAGCGTCGACGCCGACACCCCCGGCGGCCTGGCCACGCTCACAGACCGCCAACAACTCTGCCACCGTCGGGCCCGCGCCGGCGGCGCCTACAGGGGCCGCCACGAGGGCGGTGCAGACGACGAGACCAGTGGCCAGGCAATGGACAGCGAGGCGGCGGGGTGCGGGCATGCGCATGGCGAGACAACGCAGGCAGGGAGCGACTGGTGGCGGAGCCCGGAGTGTACCCGAAGACGCCGTGGCATGAGTCATAGCACTGCTGTCCGCCCCGTGCTCCGCGACGCCGCCCGTTCTGGGGTTTATTATGTAAGGTGCTCGCGCACGCGCCGGGGTCCTGTGGGCCACTGCGGCGGAGCGCGCGTCCTGACAAGCCACCAGAGCACTCGGCGCCGGCTTGGGCGCCCGGAGGATAGATGCCAGATCGAATCATCGCTTTTGTTATGGCCGGCGGACAGGGCTCGCGCCTCAATCCGCTGACCTCGGCCCGTTCCAAGCCCTCGGTGCCGTTTGGCTCCCGTTACCGGCTGGTGGACTTCGTGCTCAGCAACCTGGTCAATTCCCAAATCCGCACAATCTACCTGCTTGTGCAGTACAAGTCGCAGTCGCTCATTGAGCACGTGCGCAAGGCTTGGACGATCTCGCCGCTGCTCAAGGACCAATTCGTTACCGTGGTGCCGCCGCAGATGCGCTATGGCGAGTCTTGGTTCCAGGGCACCGCAGACGCGGTGCACCAAAATATCAACCTCGTCGAAGAGCACGCACCAGACTATGTGGTCGTCTTCGGCGCCGATCACATTTATCGCATGGACATCCAGCAAATGGTGGACTTCCACAAGGAACGCGAGGCGGACGCCACCATCGCTGCACTGCCGGTGCCGCTGGAAGACGCCACGGGCTTCGGCGTCATCGCGGCCAACGCCGACGGCCGCATCGAGGCCTTCCAGGAGAAGCCGGCCAAGCCATCGCCGTTGCCGAACGATCCGAACAGCGCCTATGCCTCCATGGGCAACTATGTGTTCAGTGCCAAGGTGTTGATCGAGGCCCTGCGCGCCGCGGAGCAGGCCGGTGAGACCGACTTCGGCAGCCACGTGCTGCCGCGCATGCTGGAGAGCGGCCAACGGGTCTTCGCCTATGACTTCGCGCGCAACCGCATCCCCGGCATCAAGCCCTACGAGACCCAAGTGTACTGGCGGGACGTCGGCACCATCGACGCCTACTTCAATGCCCACCGGGATGTGCTCGGCGCCGAGCCCGTATTCGACGCCTTTAATCCGGATTGGCCCATCTACTCCAGCAACTACCAGGGCCCAGTGGCCAGGGTGCTGGGCGCGCGGCTCGACAATGCCCTGCTCGGCGCGGCGTCCGTGGTGCACGACAACGCGCACCTCACCAACTCCATCGTCCGCCGCGAGGCCGTGATCGAAGAAGACGTGGAGTTGGATGAGTGCATCGTCATGGACTATGTGCGCGTTGGCAAAGGCGCGCGTCTGAAGCGCGTCATCATCGACCGCCACAACGTCATCGAGCCCGGCAGCGTCATCGGTTACGACCGCGACGCCGACATCGCCCGCGGTTACACCGTCTCCAGGGGCGGCGTCACCGTCGTGCCGGCGGGCAGTCCCGGTGTGTTTGCCCGCGGTGGCGGCTACGGCGGCAGTTACTCGGAGTAACTTCGCGCCCGCGCAGGCGCCGGCAGCGAGTCCGGCGCCTGACACAGGCCAGGGCTTAGAAAACTTGACGCATCTGCAAACATCTCGCGCCGTCGAGCAACCTAGGATGAAACCCCGACGCCTGGTCGGTGTCCACGGGAGTTCTCGAACCTAAAAAGAGCAGTTGGACGGTCGTCAGGGTGCGTCCGTGGGCCTGATCCCAAACAGGCCAGCGAGGCACAACGAGGCGGAATAGCCGCTCTATTCCAACAAGTTGTATAGCCGTCGCGCATGGGTTTTCGGGCAAGCGAGGTGCGTCGCTCGTGCCCGAGCGCAAGGCACGACGACGAGTCATAGTCG
>CAZGCI010000014.1:0-58005 GCA_964524185.1 uncultured Thiohalocapsa sp.
CGATGGGGTCGTAGATGCTGACGCTACCCGCGACGTGGCCGCCGCCGTGCAGGAATAGGGCGACCGGCCTGGCCTGATGCGGGGCCGGATGGTAAACGCGCACCGGTACATGATAGTCCGGGGCCGGAATGACGTCGTCGTGGACCCGCGCGATGTCGGGCCGCGCCGAGACCCATTGGCGGGTCAGAGCCTCGATGGTCTCGCGGACGGTGATGATGGTCAGCCGCTGACCACTCGCCGCTGCAGCCGCCTTCGCGGCACGTATGTCCTCGAGCCAGTCGCGCAGCGGCTTCGGGATGACCGCGTCGCGGTCGGCAAGCATGAACGGATTGTGGCCGCGGGCCGCTGACTAAAGCCGCTCTTCCACGGCAATGGCGATGACCACCGTGGTGGTGCCGTCATCGTAGCCGATACACCGCCAGCGTTCCCGCTGCGGACCGACTCCCACGATCACCTCTGTGCCTTCTGGTGAAGGCGTGGAAACGAGCGTCAGGACATCGGGGTTGCCGGCCTCCAACGCCACGTCGCGGAGACAGGCTTGCTCGGCGCCCCTGGGCATCCGCACCGTTGTGCGCTCGGTGACACTCGCCAACGCCCGCTCGGGCGCGGCCACCCTATCACCGCTGGACGCGCAGCCAGCAAGTGCGGCAACTGACAAGATGAGCACGGTTAGACGGATCGAGATCTTCACCCAGCGGGGTCCTCTTTGGTTTGGGTGTCATGGCGCCGTTGACTGCGGGCCGCGGCGTTATACCCCGGCGCCGTCGTCCGACCACCGGGTGATGCGGCATCTTAGGCGATTACCAAACACTTTCGTACCACCTGCCGCGGGATTGACGTTCGCCTCAAGGCGGGCAGCAAGTCCCACGCAGGTGGTCTGACAGTAGACAAACATCGCCTCGGCACAATGTCCGTTCCCAACCAAGTTTCTGGACGTGATCCAGAGATCAGCGGGGCGATACCTCAGGCCAACACGCCCGCGTCGCCGGCATGCCAGCGCGTCGTTCAGCGGCGCCCGGCCTTGCCGCCGCTCGATGAGTACCTAGCCGTGCTCCAAGGGCAACGTCGTTAGCACCGGCGTCTCGGCGGCGCTCGGGTCGAAAGCCAGCTCCAGCAGCCGGTCCGCCACGAACGCGGGCGAGCTGAAGGCGTCCTTGGCCTTCAAGTCCAGGAACTTCTGCACGCGGGGGAATTGCTCCGGCGCGCACTGGCGGATCATGCTCTGCATGTCGGTATCGATGATGCCGGGCGCCACTGCGTGAACGCGCAGGCCACTGTCGGCCTCCTCCAGGGCAATGGACTCACTCATCCGGTCCACCGCCGCCTTGCCGGCACAGTATGCGGACCAGCCCGCGTAGGCATTGCGGGCGGCGCCAGAGCTGATATTGAGCAGCACACCGGCGCCGCCGCGCGCATGCACATGGCGGATGAAGGCGCGGCTGCCGTTGAACACGCCAACGACGTTTACCTGGATGTGCAGGTCAAAGGCCGCCGGGTCGTTGTCGCGCAGCGGGCCAATGGGGGCTAGGAGGCCGGCGTTGTTGATCCAAAGATCCACCTGCCCGAACTGCTCCACCGCCGCCGCACAGAGCTGCTTCATGGCATCGGCAGCGGTGACGTCTGCGGCCTGTGTAAGCAGCACGGTCTCGTCGCCGGCAAGCTCGGGGCGGTGTCTTGCGCAGGCGGCGACCCGCAAACCGCGCTCCAGAAAACGCTCGGCGAGTCCGGCTCCAAGTCCGCGACTGGCACCGGTGATGACGGCAACCTTATCTGTCAGATCCATAATCAGCTCCTACGGAACGGGGGCCAGTGCCTCGGCGTGGAAATGACCGGCGTGGGCGGCGAAGGGCGAATGGGCGCCGGCTCAAGGCACCGGGTAAGCACTAGATTGCTTGAGCGCGTGAGATGTTTGCGAATGCGTCAAGTTTTCCACGCGGCGTCGTGTGCGAGGCGCCGGCAGGGTTATAAGGGCCGAGTGCCGAGGCGCAACGGCCGACGTCAGGACTGTGCGCCCGCGCCTTGGCCCTTGGCCCTGGCCAGTGAACGACCCGCTGGCGTGCCGGCACCCTAATCGCTCGTCGGTCTGAGGGACGGCGGCGTGAATATTGTATGGGCATGCGGCTTTTGGGGGCCCCGCTGGCATGAACCGACGGTCTTCCCTCGACGACCGGGGCGGGTGTTACCATCGAGTGCGCGTCAGGTTCGGGGCCCGTTTGCAATGACCCGGGCACAGTCTACCCGCCGAGTGAGGTCATGGCTCAGAGGCACGAGCGACCGGGGCGCCTGCACACGGCGAGGCGCCGAAACCTACACGCATCTGCAGACATCTGGCGTAGTCAATGACTCTGGGGTGCCGTCCACCTGAGGACCGCTTTCATGCAGCCACCAAGCCAACCCGCGTCTTGGCTCTCCCTGTTGTCGCCCGCCCTATTGTCGCCCGCCCTGCTGCTGCTTGGGCTTGGGACGGCGTCGAGCGCAGGCTCACCGCCACCGGACAGCGAGCGCTTTGCCGACGAACGTAACCGTCTCGTGGACGCCCTTGAACGCGACGTCGCCAAGACTGCCCATTATCTCGGCACCGACCGGCTGAACGCGCGCGTCACCGCTGCCATGCGTAGCGTACCGCGGGAGGCATTCGTCCCGCCCGCGCTCAAATCCCAAGCCTACCGCGACAGCCCGCTGCCCATCGGCAACGGGCAAACCATCTCGCAGCCCTACATCGTGGCGGTCATGAGCCATCTCGCGGAGGTGGCCCCGGGCGAGCGCGTCTACGAGCTCGGCACCGGCTCCGGCTACCAAGCGGCGGTGCTGGGGGCCATGGGGGTAGAGGTCTATAGCGTCGAGATCGTGCCGGCACTGGCTGAACGCGCAGCCGCGGTGCTGGAGCACCTCGGGTACGACAAGGTCCATGTCCGCGCCGGTGATGGCTATCTCGGGTGGCCCGAGGCTGCGCCGTTCGATGCCGTGGTGGTGACGGCAGCGCATCCTGAGATCCCCCAACCGCTGGTCGAGCAGCTCAAGATCGGGGGGCGCATTGTGATGCCCGTTGGTGGCAGCGACGAGGTGCAGCAGCTGACGGTGCTCACCAAGCAGCCCAACGGCCAACTACAACAGCGGGCGTTACTGCCCGTGCGCTTTGTCCCCATCACCGGCGAGCACGCCCGTTGAGCCATGGCAACGGGCAACGGCGACGGGCATGCAGCGGCACAACGCCTGGTTGCGGAGGCGGTTACCGCCTATGCGCGCCGACCTTACCCGGTCGCGCTCTGCTGCGGTGTCCAACCATATGGCTGGGGCGACACGCACTTCATCCCCGACCTACTGCAGCGCCCCACATCCAGCGAGACGCCGCAGGCGGAACTCTGGATTGGCGCCCACCCGGACCTACCCGCCACCGCCTGTGTGCAGCCAGCGCCGGCGCCGCTGGACCAGCTCATTGCCGCGGCACCGGCGCGCATCCTCGGCGCGGAGACGGCGCGGCGCTTCGGCGCCACCCTGCCCTTTCTGCTCAAGGTGCTGGCGGCGGCCAGACCGCTGTCGATTCAGGCCCACCCGACCCGGGCCGATGCGACCCGCGGCTTTGCCAGAGAAGAGCAGCTGGGCGTCGGCCAGCAGGACCCGAAACGCAGCTACCGCGACCGCAATCACAAGCCGGAGCTGCTGGTCGCCCTGACGGACTTCCATGCGCTGCGCGGCTTCCGACCGCTCGACGAGATCGCCGCCGAGCTGGCGCTCTGGCCGGGGCTCGCGGCCCGCGCGGGCCACCTCGACGGCACCGCAGCCGGCGTGCAGCGCTTGTACGCGGCGTTCATGCGGCTGCCGCAGGCGGACGTCGATACCCTGCTGGCCCCGGTGTTGGATGGTAGCCGCGGCCGGGCCGCCGATCTGCACGACCCCGCCCAAGCGCGTTATCGCTGGCTCCTGCGGGCACACGCCAGCTCGTCCGCTGACGGCCATTACGACCGGGGCCTGTTGTCCTTTCTGCTGCTGAACCTGCTGCACCTGCGCCCCGGAGACGCCATTTTCCTGCCCGCTGGCGAGCTGCACAGTTATCTGGACGGTGCTGGGCTGGAGGTCATGGCCAACTCCAACAACGTGCTGCGCGGCGGCCTCACGGACAAGCACATCGACGTTGAGGCGCTCCTGGAGGTGCTGCGAGTGAGGCCGCACTCGCCGGAGATCCTGCGGCCTTTGACCTGCTCGGATGACCCGCGATGGCTGGCCTACACGCCCCCGGCTGCAGAGGTCGCCCTGCACCGGCTGCGCCTGGAGCCCCAGGGTAGTGCGCGTTTGGAGCCCACCGCGGTGATGCTGGGGCTGTCGCTGCATGGCGAGCTGCACATCACAGGGGTCGACCAGCGGCTTCCGCTGCGCAGGGGGGGTGCGTGCCTGTTACCCGCTGGCGGGTCGCTGCACATCACCGCCGGCGACCAGGGCGGCGACCTGGTGCTTGCAACCACGCCAGGCTGGATGCCGGCAACCTGAATCTCTCATCTCCCCTCCGTGGAATGCCGCCGGCCTCGCACCGCACCAACCACCTAACGCGGTTGTGCTCAGAACAGCTCGTCGGTCACCCGGGGCGCGCTCCTCCGTGGCGCACTACGCGACGCCGTACTGGCCCTGGCTGCGCTGCTGCGGGATCGAGGACGGGCGGCGCTGCTGCGGCCCGCCGCCGATGGCGAGCCAGTACCGACGGCACCAGCGTATCGCACCGGATTCGGGCCAAGGGTCATGAGCTGATACTCGCTGCGGATGTATTCCAACACACCCCCGCCGCTGGTGGCCTGGCCGGTGGTGGCGCTGACGCGAACGGGCACCATGCCCTCCGGGCGCTTGATCTTGGCAATGGGCTCCCCTTGTAGGGCATCGGCCATGAAGTCGACCCACATGCCGAGCGCGGCCGTGCCGCCCCACTCGCCTCTGCCCAGAGGGCGGTTGTCGTCCATTCCCATCCAGGCCACTGCCACAAGCTTAGGCGAATAGCCAGCGAACCAGGAGTCCCGCGACTCGTTGGTGGTCCCGGTCTTGCCCGCGACGTCGGAGCGACGCAGGCTCCGTGCCCGCGTGGCGGTGCCGCTGGTGATCACATCCCTCAGCATAGAATCCATGTTGTAAGCAATGCGCGGATCCAAGACCTGCTGCGCCAGCGGACTCCCGGCCTCGTCCAGGCCTATGACCTCTGCTTCATCGGTCTTGGACTCCAGCCAGCAGCTGACACAGCCCCGGGGCGCCTTGGACTCGAACAGCACGTTGCCGTTGGCGTCTTCGATGCGCTGCACGATGTAGGGCTCCACCTTGTAGCCGCCGTTGGCGAACACCGCATAGGCCGCCGCGAGCTGCAAGGGTGTGGAGCTGCCGCCGCCAAGCGCGAGGCCGTAATTGCGCGGCATGTCTTCCATGCTGTAGCCGAACCGCTGCATGAAGTCCCGCGTGTAATCGATACCCATGCGATCGATCAGGTTGACGATGGCAAGGTTGCGGGACTTGGCGAGCGCCACGCGCATGCGGATGGTGCCCATGTATTTCCCGTCCGCGTTCTTGGGCCGCCAGCTGCCGAAACGCTTTTGTTCGTCGCTGATCAAGCTCGCGGGTGTATAGCCCTTGCCCAAGGCCGCGGCATAGACGAAAGGCTTAAACGTCGAACCTGGCTGACGACGGGCGTCGGTGGCGCGATTGAATTTGGACCAGTTGAACTCGTAGCCACCAGAGATCGCGCGAATGGCACCATCGGTGGGTGATAGCCCCACCAAGGCGCCACCCACCGTCGGCACCTGCGCCAAGAGCCAGCTGCCCTTGCTGTTCCGGCGCAGGCGAATCACGTCGCCGGCGGCGATGACCCGGTCCACCCGACCCTGGCGGCGACCCTGGGCGTTCTCGTTGACATATCGACGCTGGTGGTTGACCTGCCACAGTTGCAGTTGGCGCGTCTCACCTTCGCCAAGATAGACCTTGGCAGTGGATGCACCGGCGTCCAACACCACAGCCACTGGCAACTCCGGCACCACTGGACGCTGGGCGATGTACTCGTCGAGTTGCTGCTCCGTGAGAGCGCCCACGTCCTCCAATTGGTCCTCCGGACCGTGGTAGCCGTGGCGGCCGTTGTAGGCCATGAGTCCCCGACGGAGGGCGCGATCGGACTCGGTTTGCAGCGCCTCGTCGATGGTGGTCGTGACCTTGAGGCCGAGCCGGTAGGCCTCCTCCTCACCGAAACGGTCCACCATCGCCTGCCGGGCCATCTCGGCCGCATACCCTGCTTGGAATTCGATGGGCGCCACATAGGCCGTCGCGGTGACCGGCGACACCCAAGCCATGCTGTGGTCCACGGCGTCGATGTAGCCGAGCTCCAGCATGCGGTCGAGAATCCAGTCCCGGCGTTCCCGCGCCCGCGCCGGGTCCGCCAGGGGGTTATTGGACGACGGGGCCTTCGGCAGTCCGGCGAGCATGGCCATCTGCGGCAAGCTGAGCTCGTCCAGGGTCTTGTTGTAGTAGAACTCGGCGGCGGCAGAGATACCGTAGGCGCGGTTACCGAAGAAGATCTTGTTCAGATAGAGGTCCAGGATCTCGTCCTTGCTGAGCATGGCCTCCATCCGCATGGCGAGCATGATCTCCGTCAGCTTGCGTTTGACGGTCTTCTCCGGCGTGAGGAAGAAGTTGCGTGCCACCTGCATGGTGATGGTGCTGCCGCCCTGGGTGGCCTCGCCGGCCTTGGCAATGGCGTAGGCTGCACGACCGAGGCCGATCAGATCAATGCCGCGGTGCTCGTAGAAGCGACTATCTTCAGCAGCGATAAACGCGTTCACTAGGTCTGGCGGGATCTCCGCGAAATCCACCGCCCGGCGGCGCTGCACGCCATACTCGGCCATGAGGGAGCCGTTGGCACTGTAGACGCGCAGGGGCTCCTCGAGCTTGACCTCCAGCAGGGCGTCCACTGCGGGCAACTCGTCTTGCACCGCATACAACAGGACCGCCGCACCGATGACGCCGAGCAGGGCCATGTCCATGGGCAGCGCCAGGGGTGTCGCCACGAGCCGCGCAAACCAGTCGACAATGCCGAAGAAGGGTCGCGGCTGACGACTGTCCTGGCCCGGGCGATGCGCGCCTTTGGCGGCGGCGCGCCGAGGGGGCGCATGTTTCGAGCCGCGCTTGGGCGTCTGCTTCGTAGCAGTGTGCGCAGCGGAACGGGCCTTGAGGGCTGCAGCCCGCGTGGATTCGGGTGGAGCCGGCGGTTGACGTACAACGGCCGTGTCGGCGTCGGGGCCAGCGGGACCACGCCCCTTAGAGGTATCTTCGTCGGTGCTCAAGGCTGATGACCGCCGCTCGTCGCGTGATTCGGGGTATGAGGGTCTGCCGCGGCCCAATGCCTGCTTCCGCCGCGGCCAAATGCCTTGCGGATTCTACACCAGGTGCTGCAGAGACGTCGCTTAGGAACGGTTCACTCATAGGCGAAACAGGTCAGCCTGGCTGCCTCCGCCAGCGTCGCTTTCGTTGTCGTTGTCGTCACCGACGTCCCGTCGACAACGCCGGTGGCCTGCCGCTGCTCCGAGTGCCCCGCGCCAAGGCTTGCAGCATCCGCCCGAAACAGCGCACTGCCTCCCCGATTACGATTTCAACAACGGCAGTCACGACGGGTATACCGCTTGTTTTTGACGTATCGCTTGCGCCGCGACGAGCCTCGCACGCGCTGCGGTACACTCGGTGGTCTCACACATCCTCCAGGAGAACCGCCTTGGCCCAAACGCCGGACACGGATGCCGCAGGCACCACACGGGAGCGGCTTTTGGATGCGGCGCTCGAGGTATTTGCGGAGCACGGCTTTGAGGCCGCCACCATCCGCGAGATCTGCAGCCGCGCCGGCGCGAACGTGGCCGCCGTTCACTACCACTTCGGCGACAAGCGCAGCCTCTACGAGGCCATCTACGGCACGCTGTTCCAAACCCTGCGACAACGGCGCACGGACTTTCTGCCCGCCAACGCCCCCGCCGACGAGCGGTTGCGGGTGTACATTCGCGCCCTGTTCGAGGAGATTTTTTGCTGTGCCGGCAACAGCGAGCGACAGATCCAGCTCAGCACCATCTACCTGTCCGAAATGGCGCACCCGAGCGAGGTGTTGGACCGCATCGTCACCGAGCACCTGGAGCCTGACGCCCGGGAGCTCTACAGCATCGTCGGGGAGCTGCTTGGTCAACGGCCGGACCATCCGAGCACCATCGACTGTGCCGCCAGCGTGGTGGGACAGATCCTGTATTACTACCACGCTGGACCGATCATCACGCGGTTACATCCCGAACGCCCCCCTGTGCCCGAGCGTCTGGAAGCGCTCATTGAGCACGTCTGGCGGTTTGCGTTGGCCGGTATCCAGAGCAGTAGCGGAGCGGAACAGCAAGCGGGCTAGATGGTCGGCGTACGGCGCCGGACCTCAATGAGCGGGCAGTTCAGACGGTTGCTCGCCGCGCTCTTGCATGGCCTCGAAGGGGTCTTGTAGCGAGCGGTTGCGGCCAACGTCGGCGAGGCGGCTGAGGTAGTCCTGCCACAACGGCTGCCAGCCGCGGCCGAGCTTGTAGAGGTACTGCCAGTCGTACAGGCCAGACTTGTGACCGTCGTCGAATACGATCTTCACGGCGTAGCTGCCGACCTGTTGCAGGTCGCGAATGTTGACGTATTCCTTGCCCATCTGGAGCTTGGCCTGATCGGGCGTGTGCCCGCGCACTTCGGCCGATGGCGAGTATACGCGGAGGTATTCACACGGCAGGCGAAAGTGCGCGCCGTCGTCATAGGTGATTTCCAGCACGCGGGACTGCTGGTTCAGCTTGAGTTCGGTGGGCAGCGGGTTCTTGTCCATGGCGGTCCTACAGCGGTAGCGGCGCCCTGCGCAGCGCGCCTGCGTGCTGCTCGGCGGGCGTCAGGGCCTCATGAGTGCGGCAGGTGCGGACGGGTCAGTCGGGTTGCAATCGCCGCGGCGGCCCATTCCACATGTTGGCACCAGCGCGGGGTAGCGCCTCACCAGTCCTCTGCAACGCCGGCCATCTCTGGCCACCCGCAGGAATGGCGCTCCACCAGGCCGAGCATCATTTCCAGGTGGCGCGGGTTGTCGTTGAGACAGGGGATGTACTGATAGTCTTCGCCGCCGGCTTCGAGGAAATACTCACGATTCTCGACGTCGATCTCCTCCAGCGTTTCCAGACAGTCCGCTGAGAAGCCCGGCGCAATCACATGCACCCGCTTGACCCCGTCGGCGCCCCAGAGCTTGAGCGTCTCGTCGGTATAGGGTTGTAGCCATTCATCCCGGCCCACGCGCGACTGGAAGGAAACCAGCCACCGGTCCTCCGGCAAGTCGAGGGCCTGCACCACCATGCGCGCCGTCTTGTGGCAATGACAGTGGTAGGGGTCACCGGCCATGAAGTATTTCTTCGGAATGCCGTGGAAGGAAAAGAGCAGTCGCTCCGGCTCGCCGTGCTCATCCCAGTACGCACGGATACTGTGGACAACGGCGTCGATGTAGTTTGGATCGTCGTGGTACTGGTTGATGAAGCGCAGTTCCGGCAGCCACCGCCAGGTACTGAGCTCGTCGGTGACGGCATCGAACACCGAAGCCGTGGTGGTGCCGGAATACTGCGGGTAGAGTGGCAACACCAAGAGCCGCCGAACATTGGCCTCCTTGAGGCGCGCCAGGGCGTCCTCCACGGAGGGACTGCCGTAGCGCATGCCCAGTTCCACCCGCACGCCTTTGCCGAAGCGCGCGTCCAACAGGGCCCGTAGGCCAGTGGCCTGGCGTTGGGCGACGTCGAGCAGCGGCGAGCCACGCTCGGTCCAGACCGACTGATAGGCGCGCGCGGATCGACTCGGGCGCACCCGCAGGATGACCCCATGCAGGACCAGCCACCATAGGGGTCGCGGCAATTCGACGACGCGCGGGTCGTTGAGGAATTCCGCCAGATAACGGCGCACAGCCGTGGGTGTGGGAGCATCGGGGGTGCCGAGATTCAGCATCAGCACGCCGAGGCTCTCTGGGGTGCCGTGCTCGAAACCGGGTACGTTCTTGTATCGCATGGTGTGGTGGGCGTCAGGTTTCCCTGCCAGCCGTCATAGTGGAAAAAGGTGGGCGAAGGGGTGGCGCTGCGTCGACAAGTCGTGAAGGACGCCCGCGGGAGCGCCGGGACTGGGCCTTCTTGGAGAAGCTTAACTCGGGGCAGACTCAGCCCAGACAATGTTCATCCACGACGGTGTGTGCCTCGGTTGCCTGCGCGGTTGGATTGGCCCGCCCAAAGGCAACGCGGAGCGCAGCGCGCGCAGCCACCGCCGCCGTCACAGACGTATCTCGGCCTGGAGTTGCCCGTACAGTGCCCGGAAGCGCTCCGGATCGGCTTGGCCAAACACGGGGTCCTCAACGGTTGGTGCTTGGGCCTGTAGCTCCGCCCAGTCGGCGCCCGTCAGCACCTCGGCAGCGATGGGAAAGGCCTCTTCGTCTTCGAGCCGCATGTGCTCGCGCAGCGTGTGCACCAGCTCTCGGCCCTGCTGCTCCACCTCGTCGCGGCGCAGCACCTCCTCGTGCACGATACCCTCCAGCGATTCCTTGAAGCGGCGGTTGAGCTGCGCCAGCGTTTGGTGCTGAATCATCAGGCGTCGCAACACAGCGTGTCCCTGACCCGGGGTCGACAGCAGTCGCTCGAAGATCAAATCTTCGCTCGGGTGATGCACCTGATCGGCGTAGTCGATCATGTACTCGAGCAGCTCACACATGAGCTCGTAATCCGGCTCCGCACCGTCGTGGAAGCGGTCCAGCATGTGCTCGAGCATCACGAGCAGGTGCGCGAGCCGGCGATGGTCCTCGGCGAGTCGGTCCAGCAACACATTCATGGCGACCTCCGATGGTGGGCGGCGCGCGATGGGCGGGCAGCGCACCGCATCCTGCGACCATATGACACCGGCTCGCGGGATTCAAACGCCGGCCGGGTCAGCGACGGTCCTCGCAGTCGATAGGGTCAGCCTCCGTATCTTGCGCCAC
The DNA here is from genome assembly GCA_964524185.1 of uncultured Thiohalocapsa sp. GTDB lineage: Bacteria > Pseudomonadota > Gammaproteobacteria > Chromatiales > Chromatiaceae > Thiohalocapsa. The sequence goes on from CAZGCI010000014.1 coordinate 11,003, forward strand.
AACCGGGTCTGGGCCAGCGGGTGTGCCCCCCCGGCGCTGTGTGAGCCACGCCCAAACCAAGCCTCGCGGCGGGCTCTCCCCGTGGAGCACATACGTCAGCGCATGGGTGTTCTGCAGCGTCCAAAGCATGCTCGAGCGCGCCGCACTGCGGCCGCATAGCAGCAGCTCGTCGCCTTTGCGCAAACGGTCGTTGAGATCCGGCATCAAGGTGCGGCCGTTGTTACGCCGTCGCATCAGCACGATGGCCGGCAGCTTGCATCCGCGGTCGCGCGGATCGCGCAGGAGGTCCTTGATCTTCGGCAGCGGCTCTTGGTCACGGAGCCGCAGCAGCGCGTAGGCATCTTCCGCATCGATACGCACCTGCCATACATCCGGCACCTTGTCGTGCACCAGGGCTGCGATCTGCTCGGTGAGCTCGCAAGCCCAGGCATCATCCTCGAAACGTGCGTACTGCACGAATTCCATCAGCAGCGGCGTGCCGAGGAGCACGCGGATGCGATTGGCAACAATCAAGCTCGGATGCATCACGATATCCGCGTCGACGGCGTCGAAGAGCTGGCGGTTCATCAGGTTGTTCTCGCGCGCAACCGTGAACAGCCCGGGATTCAGCGCCTTCGCGGTCATGATGATGCTGAGATTGTTGGCGTCGTTGTCGGTGCCGGCGATCAGGCCCACGGCCCTGTGGATCTCCGCTTGCTCCAGGGTGTTCGCTTCGGTACCAGGACCGTGCACCAAGGGACAGTCGGGCTTGCCCGTGCGCGTCGGATTGGCCTCTACCACCACGAGCTCGATGCCCTGGTCTTTGAGATGCTTGTACAACGCCTTCCCGAAGCGTCCGTAACCACAGATGACCCAGAGGCCATGGGGCGGCGGGCTGGCGGGCTCGGGCAGTGCGCTGCCGCGCAGCTCGCCGAGCCAATCCGAGAGCAGCGTCAGGCAAGGCGCCTGCAAAGCCGTCGCAAAATAGAGGGCAAAGGTGTCGAAGGGGTCATAAATGTGATCGGTGCCGAAGGACGCCATGTTCGCCTCGATCTCGTGCGAGTCCGCCCGGCAGATCACCGTCGCCCCTGGGTGCATCAGTTTCGCCGCCAGAGCTACCCGCAGGTTGACCTCGTTGTCGGAGGTGAGTGCGAGCACACCCCGACAGTTGGATAGGCGCAGGCCTCCCAGCAGGAGGTTGTCCGGCCTGCGCACGTCCGCACGCAGCGCCGGCACGTACTCGCGCAGGTTCTCCAGCTTGAGCAGATTCACCCGTTCCTGGCTGTTGTCCAGCACGACGGCGCGCTGGCCACGGTCCGTCAGGGCCCGCACCAGTCCGCTACCGGTTTGGCCGTAGCCACAGACAAGATAGAACGGCTCCCGCACCTGGCGTACACGCCTGCCGAAGCGGCGCTCCTGCATGGCGCGCTGCAGTGCCTTGTCCTGTAACAGCGCAATGAGTGAGCCGATGGAATAGAGCCAAACGATGACCGTGGCGTAGACGCAGAAGTTGACCCAGATGCGCTGGGCCCCCGTCAGCGGAAATGGGATCTCGCCGTAGCCGATGGTGGTGGCCGTGTAGCTGACGAAGTAGAAGGCGTCGAAGAAGCTCAGGTGCACGACATCGCCGGCATCGTCCAAACCAGGGATCACCACCAGGCCCGCCATGGCGATGGAATAGGTCACCAGGAGCGCCAGGAGCGGCGCGCGCATCCGGCGGAAGATGAGGAAAAAAATGCTATCCACGGCCGAGCGGACGGTCAGTGCCGGCGCAACCTTCGGTCAGCGCCGTAGGATGACCGTCTCGACAATCAGCAACACCACGGACACCACATTGGCCACCACGGCCCCGGCTGCCAACGACACCACGCTTGCCAGGGCGTCGGGGGTGAAGCCCGCATCCGTTCCGTGTGCGGCGATGGTCCAGACCAACGCCCCGGCCGTGAGCTGCAACATCGCCACCAGGCTGGTGGCGAGCAGCACGGCGCCCATTTGGGTTCGGTCGCCGAGCTTCAGCACCGTCGCAATGCCGTTCACCAGCACCACCGCCGCGAATTCCCAGACGTGATGATGGCCAGGATGATCGATCTCGCCGAACACGAAGCCGACGTTCAGCGTCAGCGCCAAGAGAATGAAGAAGCCGAAGACGACTTTTTCTGGGTTCACCTGTTTGCTCCAGTGGGTCAGCGCTCATTGATCCTGCATCCGGTGCTGCCCGAGCGCCAGACACGGCTGGTGCCCGGCATCATCACGTGACCGGCTATCTGTCGCAGACAGCAGCACACAGGGCGACATCCGCCGCGGGATCATCGGCCGGGGCGCCGGGCGAATGCAACCGCCGCGGCGGTCTTCGGGCGGGGGTCTGGCGAATCCGTGCCGCAGATCAACCAGACGGCCGGTGCATCGCGCCGGAAAACCCATGTGTGACGGGTATAAACTGCTCGACAGCGCTCCAGACGTTTAGGGCGGCGCGAGCATGAGGACCAGAGCATGACACAGCAGCCAGTTGCGAATCGCGCCGGCGCGCCCCTGCCGCCGGCACTCGGCGCAACCCTCGCGGAGCTTCAGAGTAACCAGGCTGGGCGCATTGCCTACTATGCCGACGCCGACGGCAACGGCCGCCCGCTGCTACTGGTGCACAGCGTCAACGCGGCACCCAGCAGCTTCGAGGTCAAGCCGCTCTTCGAGCGCTTTCGCGGCGAGCGCCCGGTTTACAGCATCGAGCTGCCTGGGTTTGGCCAGTCCGAGCGCAGCGATCGAGTCTACTCCCCTGCCCTCTACGCGATGGCCATCAGCGCGGTGCTCCAGCGGGTCATCGGCACGCCTGCCGATGTGCTGGCGCTGTCGCTGAGCGCGGAATTCGCAGCCCGCGCTGCATTGGCCACACCTGGCGCGGTCGCGTCCCTGGTGTTGATCTCTCCCACGGGCTTCAGCGCGCGGTCCACGCCGGGCCCCAGCGCCGGGCGCGCCGTACACCGGGCGCTCACCGTGCCGTTGTGGCGGCAGGCCCTATTCGACTTGGTGGCCTCCAAGGCCAGTATCCGCTACTACCTCGGAAAGTCCTTCGTCGGCGCCGCGCCGCCGGAGCTCATCGATTACGCCTACGCCACAGCACATCAGCCCGGGGCACGCCACGCACCGCTCTATTTCCTCTCCACTCAGCTCTTCACACCGAACGCCATCGCCACGCTCTACGCGAAGCTGACGGAAATACCTGTACTGGCCGTGGCCGACGGCGACCCTTTCGTCACCTTCGAACGACTGCCTGAGTTTGTTGCCGCAAGGCCCAATTGGCGCCGGGAAACCCTCGCACCGCACATGGGCCTGCCGCACTGGGAACGGCCGGAGGCCACCTTCGCGCTCCTGCAAGGATTCTGGAGCAGCAACTGACCCCGACCGGGGCCGCCGTCAGTCGCCCTTGATGCGCCGCAACAGCAGCGTTGCCCCGAGATACAACGCGCCACCGACCAGCAGCGTCGCCTCCGCCGCGAGGAACCACACCAGAAACAGTAAGCCCACCTGCCCCCAGCCTAAACCGCCGCCGGCGGCGGCCACCTCGCCGGGTGTCTGATGCAGAAACGTGACGCCCGTCATGATGACGGCGATCACCAACGACCAAGCAATGGAAATGGCAAGCAGCGATGGAGCTTTAGCGGCGCGGGACATGGGGATTGGGCTCGTCGGTTGGGAGGCAGGAAGGGGCGTGGAGTGTCTCAGGACGGCGGAGACGCCGGTGTGCTGGCGGAAGACACTGCACTCCTAACGGACATTAGGACGCAGTGTCAGGCAACATATTGCGCCATCGTTGTTGGCTCGGCGGCATCGGCGGCGGCCCCAGCGCCAGTCTCCACCAGCGACCAATGCACCACGAGGTTCAGCATCCGCATGGTCGCATTGATGGAGGCGAACACCTGGTTCGCATGCACGCCGCGTGTCTTGAACTCGGTCTGACGCCTGCCTGGCGCCCAATCGGCCGTGTCTGCGCCATCCGCATCGGCATAACCTGGAGCCTCGCTGCCGGGCGCCGTGGCCGGCCCCGGCGCACCGCCCGCCCCACCCTGGTGGACCCAGGTGATGGTGCACTCGGTCAGGGCGTCGGTGCGGCCACCTTTTGGGATACGCACCTCATAGTCCACGAGCCGCGGTAGCGTTAGACCGGCACGGGCGGTGATCTCGGCCAATGCTTGGTTGAATGCGTCGAAGCCGCCATTACCGCTGCCGGCGGCCCTGTGCACGTCGTTGTGGAGGCGCAGCTTGATGCTGGCTGTAGACTGCAGGCCCAAGCTCGAGGAGACGTTACAGGCCAAGAGCTCGGCATGGTTGTAGTCGCTGGAGTCGAGCACCTCGGCGATGATGAAGGGCAGATCCTCGAAGGTGATGCGCTTCTTCGAGTCGCCGAGTTCAACGATGCGCGCCAGCACCTTGCGCTGCTGCGCGTCGGTCAAGCTCACGCCAAGCCGCTCCAGATTCTTGGCCAAGGACGCCTTGCCAGCGAGCTTACCCAACGCGTACACCCGCCGCCGACCGAAGCGTTCCGGTGACAGCCGCGTGGCGTAGAGGCCGCCTTTGTGATCCCCGTCGGCGTGGATACCCGCGGTCTGGGTGAAGACGTCCTCGCCGACGATGGGTGCGTTGTCGGCGATGCGTTTGCCGGAGAAGTACTGCACCAGCTCGCTGGCCCGCGCCAGGTACTGCTCGTCCAGGCGCAGGTCCATGTCGAGCTGGTCGCGCAAATTCACCACCACCTCGGCCAGCGACGCATTCCCGGCGCGCTCCCCCAAGCAGTTCACCGTGCAATGCACGCAGGCCGCGCCCGCCTGGGCCGCCGCGACCACGTTGGCCGTTGCCAAGCCGTAGTCGTTGTGGGGATGGAAGTCGAAGCGATAGCCTGGGAAGCGCCGCAGCATGTCCATGATGGCGGCAAAGACACGCTCCGGCGTCATCACCCCGAGGGTGTCGGGCAGCATGAAATGGCCGACGCCGATCTCGCCCAAGCGCTCCAGCAAGGCATAGACGTAGCCTGGGTCATCGGCATAGCCGTTCGACCAATCCTCTAGGTACAGATTGACGCCAAGGCCCGACGCCTGCGCCAGCGCCACGTTACGGCGGATGTCTTCGGCGTGGCTGTCTAGCGTCTTGCGCAGCTGTGTCTCGCAGTGCTTGCGGCTGCCCTTGGCCAGCAGGTTCATTACGCCGCCGCCGGCGGCGCGGATCCACTCGATACTCTTGCCATCGTCGACGAAGCCGAGCACCTCGACGCGCTTGTGCAGCCCCTTGCCGCGCGCCCAGTCGACGATACGGGCCACTGCGGCCTGCTCACCGCGAGAGACCCGGGCCGAGGCCACCTCGATGCGGTCCACCCGCAGTTGCTCCAACAGGACCTGTGCGATCTGCGCCTTCTCATCAGGAGAAAAGGAGACGCCCTGCGTCTGTTCACCGTCGCGCAGTGTCGTGTCGAGGATGAGAATGCGAGGCTGATCAGTGCTCATGGTGTCGATGGTGGGGACGCGATGTGATGCTGCAGGGCCGGGCGCCTGAGTGGGAGGGCTGACGCGGAGACGCTGGCAACTGCTCAGGCAGTGCTCAGCGTGGCATCGATGTGCGCGCGCAACGCCGCCTCGCTGGCGTCCAGCTGCGTACAACGCACCGGCTTATCCATGAGCCCCGCCAGGGCCGGTGGTGGCGGCGCCTCGCGGCCGATGGCCTCGCGGACTGCCTCATTGAACTTCGCCGGGTGTGCCGTAGCGAGCACGATGGTCTCGGGTGCATTTTGGGAGGCGGCGGCGCCCACGGCGGTGTGGGGGCACAGGATGTAGCCGCTGGCGTCATGCGTGGCGCGAATCTGTGCCAGGGTCTGCGCGTCGGTCACGGCCGCGGCGTCGAAATCCGCCTGCACCCGCGCGAGTCGACCCGCGTCAACGGCGAGGCGCCCGCTCTGCTCCAAGTCCCCGAGCTTGGCGCACACGGCAGCCGGATCCTGGTCAAGCAGGTAGTAGAGATATCGCTCGAAGTTGGACGCCACCTGGATGTCCATGGCCGGGCTCAGGGTGTGAAACACCTCGCCCTTGGCATAGACGCCGTTTGCCACGAAGCGGGTCAGGATATCATTGCGATTGGTGGCGATGACGAGGCGCTTAATGGGCAGCCCCATGCGCCGGGCCAGCCAGCCCGCAAAGACATCACCGAAGTTGCCGGTGGGCACCGCAAAGCTCACGTGCCGCGTCGGGTCACCCCCGCTGAGCCGAGCCCAGGCGTAAAAGTAGTAGACCGTCTGGGCGAGGATCCGGAGCCAATTGATGGAGTTCACCGCCCCAAGGCTGTGGCGGCCTTTGAAATCCAGATCCCGAAACAGGGTCTTCACGAGATGCTGGCAGTCGTCAAAGGTGCCCTTCAGGGCGATGTTGTGCACGTTGGCGTCCAACACCGTCGTCATCTGGCGCTCCTGCACCGGGGACACCCGGCCCTTGGGGTGCAGGATAAAAATGTTGATGCGCGGCTTGCCGCGCACGCCATAGATGGCCGCAGAGCCGGTATCGCCAGAGGTTGCACCGAGGATGTTCAGCTGTCCGCCGTCGCGCACCAGCAGGTACTCGAAGAGGTTACCGAGCAGCTGCAGCGCCACGTCTTTGAAAGCGGCCGTCGGACCATGGAAGAGTTCCAGGTAGGTGCGCCCGGCGGCCTCGTGCAGAGGCGTCACCTCCGGATGCGTAAACCCCGCGTAGGACGCGGTGATGAGCCGGGCCAGGTCGGCACGCGGGATTTCGTCGCCCACAAAGGGCGTCATCACCTCCAGCGCAAGCGCCTGAAAGGGTAGCTCCGACCAGGCTCGCAGCTGGTCTGCGCTGACCCGCGGCAACTGCTCTGGCACGAGCAGGCCGCCATCTGTGCCGAGCCCCATCATCAAGGCCTCGGCAAAGCCAACGGGTGCGACGCCGCCGCGGGTGCTGATGTAACGCATGAAGGTGCTCGTGGATGGACTGTTGAAGTCGTCCCTAACGGGACCGGACGGTGACCGGGCGGATGCCGTGCGCGGCGGGCACAGCGCAGCCCGAGCGACCCACCAAACTAGGCAAAAGCCAACACCGGTGCAAGCCGGATCCGACGCTCGACTGCCCCCCATCACCCGCAGGCCGCCCCGACGCCGCGCGCCAGAGGCCGCCACGGCCTCGCCAGGCGACGCCGCCGTATCCCGGACGGCACAACTTGGATAGGCGCTGATAAACAACCAAGCCACTCAACTTTGTGGCGCAGCCAAAGCCCCGTATACAGCGGTTTGGCGTTGACACTGTATGAGTGTGGGCAACACAATGCGCCGGCAGCCATGACCCTGTGCTGCGCACGGTCATGGGGCACCGCATGCAAGCTCCGGGAGCCGCCGACGCTTCGGCGTTTCCCCCTGGGCACGACGCCCGGGCATTTTCAGTGCTTTCGACTCGACAATGGGCACCATTGAGCGGCACTGAAAATGGCGGGATCTGGCGGCCGCACGCGTTGTAGGTCCCCAGATCCGTCGCCGACATTGGCCCTGATTCGGCACGGGACCGCAGCCCGAGCCGACCTCGAGTCAATCATCGGCGTCTCTCTGAGGGGTCGCGCCGGCCAGTCCGCGCCCCAGCGCGCTGCACGACCGGGTAGACAACGACGGCCTCCCCACAGTACGTCCGCATCACCAATCAAACACAAGTCTCAGAGGGAGGGACAATAACGGTGACACCTGAAAACCGCGCCGCTTACTGGAAGGCGAATGTCCGCATGTTGGCCATTCTCCTCGTCATCTGGTTCGTCGTGTCCTATGGGCTCGGCATCATCCTCGTAGAACCGCTGAACACTGTGCATCTCGGCGGTTATCCACTGGGCTTCTGGTTCGCACAGCAGGGCTCTATCTACACCTTCCTGGTCCTCATCTTCGTCTATGCCTTCTACATGAACGGGCTGGACGAGAAGTTTGACGTCCACGAGTGATTAGGGGTCCAACGCATGTCTAATCTCAATATCTGGACCTATTCGGTCGTCGGCTTCACCTTCGCCCTATACATCGGCATCGCCATCTGGGCGCGCGCAGGTACCACTGGCGAGTTCTATGTCGCCGGCAAGGGCGTCCATCCGGTGGCCAACGGCATGGCCACCGCGGCCGACTGGATGTCGGCTGCGTCTTTCATCTCCATGGCAGGCATGATCGCCTTCCAGGGCTACGGTGCTTCGGTCTTCCTCATGGGCTGGACCGGCGGCTATGTGCTGCTGGCGCTGCTGCTGGCCCCGTACCTGCGCAAGTTCGGCAAGTTCACGGTGCCGGAGTTCATCGGTGATCGCTACTACTCGCAGGCGGCACGCATCGTGGCCGTGATCTGCCTCATTCTGGCGTCCATCACGTACGTCATCGGCCAGATGAAGGGCATCGGCGTCGCCTTTTCGCGCTTCCTGGAGACGAGCTACGAATTGGGCCTGTACATCGGCATGGCGATTGTCGCCGTCTATGCCGTACTCGGCGGCATGAAGGGCATCACCTACACGCAGATCGCACAATACGTGGTACTGATCCTAGCCTACACCGTCCCGGCCGTCTTCATTTCACTCGCCCTGACGGGCAACCCCATACCCCAGCTCGGTCTCGGCAGTGGATACATCCATGATGGTGCGCAGACGGGCATGACCATGCTCGGCAAGCTCGACCAAGTCGTCACCGAGCTCGGATTCAAGGAGTACACGACGCAGGTGATGGGCAGCTCGCTCAACATGTTCGTCTACACCCTGTCGCTGATGATCGGCACCGCGGGCCTGCCGCACGTCATCATCCGCTTCTTCACCGTGCCCAAGGTCAAGGACGCTCGCTTCTCCGCCGGTTGGGCGCTAGTCTTCATCGCCCTCCTTTACACCACCGCGCCCGCGGTGGGTGCTATGGCGCGCCTCAATCTCATGGACACCATCCAGATCGGGCCGGTGGGCAGTGAGGATGGCAATCTGTTGTACGAAGATCGCCCCGAGTGGTTCAAGAACTGGGAGACCACCGGCCTTCTGGTCTGGGAGGACAAGAACAACGACGGCCGCATCCAATACTACAACGATAAGAATCCGGAGTTTGCCGAGCAGGCCGCCGAATGGGGATGGGCCGGCGACGAGATGGTCAAGGTCGACCAGGACATCATGGTGCTCGCCAACCCGGAGATCGCCGGCCTGCCCAACTGGGTCGTCGCCCTGGTGGTTGCGGGTGGTCTCGCTGCGGCGCTGTCCACGGCGGCCGGCCTGTTGCTCGCCATCAGCTCCGCCATCTCGCATGACCTGCTCAAGGGCGTGTTCATGAAGGGGATCTCCGAGAAGAAGGAGCTGATGGCCGGGCGCATCTCGATGATCTTCGCCATCCTCCTGGCCGGTTACCTCGGGCTGAACCCGCCGGGCTTCGCTGCCGGAACCGTAGCCATCGCGTTCGGCCTGGCGGCGTCCAGTATCTTTCCGGCACTCATGATGGGGATCTTCATGAAGCGGATGAACAACGCTGGCGCGGTGGCAGGCATGATTGCAGGCATCACCGTCACGTTGTTGTACGTGTTTCAGCACAAGGGCATCTTCTTCATCCCCGGGACGGAGTTCATGATGGGCATGCCGCAGGACTGGTTCTTCGGCATCTCACCGAACGCGTTCGGCGCCGTCGGTGCGTTGTTGAACTTCATCGTCGCCTTCATCGTGTCGGCGCTCACCGCCCCGCCGCCGGAGCACATCCAGCACCTGGTGGAGGACGTGCGTGTGCCGCGCGGCGCCGGCGAGGCCACCGGGCACTAAAAGGCTGTGAAGCCATGCCCGCGGGCGCGCCGGCGTTGACCGCGCGGATCGCGGGCCGATTGCACAATCGCTGAGTCACAGGACCAATACGATGGCCCTTAGACGACGCGAGTAACCTCGAAGCCCCGCCACCGCGGGGCTTTTTTTTGGCGATTGGGTTATGTTGGCCCCTTCCGGCGGCGGTTGTTGCCGGCACCGCAACGACGAGGCGCTGATGGACGTTGAGCTCATCGAGATCCGCGAATTCCTGGCCAGCCACGCCCCCTTCGACCGGCTACCGGACGAGACCCTCGACGCCCTACCGCACCACCTCTCTGTGCGCTACCTCCGTCGCGGCACGCCGATGCCGCCCGGAGATGACGAGACGCCCTGCCTCTATATCCTGCGCGCCGGCGCCGTTGAGCTACGTGACGCCGACGGCAACTTGATCAGCAAGCTCGCCGAAGGGGATCTCTGCCCCGCCCCATGCGGCACGGATGCCGCGGAGATGTCCCGCCTTTCCGCCCAGACGACCGAGGACACCTTGGCCTACCTGTTGCCGTGCGCCGAGCTGGAGCGTCTGCGCGAAGATCACGAGGAGTTTTCCGCGCATTTCGATGCGTCGGTGTCGGATCGGTTGCGCGAGGCGCTGGCCGCCATGACGCATGACGCCGCCGGCACCGCACTCATGACGGTGCAGGTGGGCGACTTGTTGAACCGCCCACTGGTGCAGGGTGGGCCGGACATCAGCATCCATTCGGCGGCACGCCTCATGAGCGAGGCGCGCGTCTCATCGCTGGTCATCACGGAGCAAGATCGCCTCGTCGGCATGATCACCGACCGGGACCTGCGCAACCGCTGCCTCGCCGCGGGCTTATCGCCCGAGGAGCCGGTGCGGCACATCATGACAGAGCAGCTGCATACAGTACGCGAGGACAGCCTTGGCTTTGAGGCGCTCATTACGATGTCCCGGCTCAATGTCCATCACCTGCCCGTGTTGGATGACAACGGCGTCCGGGGTGTGCTGTCCACATCGGATCTGGTGCGGGTGCAGAGCGCCAATGCCGTTTATCTGGTGGGCGACGTCCGCCGGGCGGATTCGATAGCGACCCTCACCACCATCAGCGCACGCTTACGCGAGCTGCAGATCCAGCTGGTGCACTCCGGCGCCACAGCCAATCAGATCGGCCAGGCCATCACCGCGGTGACCGACGCCATTACGCTGCGGCTCTTGGAGCTTGCGGAGGCCGAGCTTGGCGGGCCGCCGGTGCCCTATTGCTGGATGGCCGGCGGCTCCCAGGCGCGGCGCGAGCAATCCTCCCACTCGGACCAGGACAACGCGCTGCTGATCGCCGATCACATGCAGCCCGACGACGACGTGTACTTCAAGGCCCTGGCCAAATTCGTCAACGACGGGCTCAACGCGTGCGGCTATGTCTACTGCCCAGGCGAGGTCATGGCCAGCAACGATCAGTGGCGCCAGCCGCTCAAGATCTGGACCAAGTATTTCAACAGGTGGATCAAGCGCCCTGAGCCCATGGCCCTGATGCTCTCCAGCGTGTTCTTCGACCTGCGCCCGATTCACGATCCAGAGGGCCTCTTCGGTGAGCTCTCCGAGCGCATCCATGTGCTGTCGAAAAAGGAGACCATCTATATCGCCTACATGGCCGCGAATGCGCTGAAGAACCGCCCGCCGATCGGTTTCTTCCGCAAGTTCGTGCTGATCCGCGGCGGCGAGCACGATCACACCTTCGACATCAAGCACCGGGGCATCGTCCCCACCGTGGACCTGGCGCGCGTCTATGCGCTGTCCGCCGGCCTGGACGAGGTCAACACCGTCGACCGCCTCAGGGCCGCTGGTCAGGTTCGGGCACTCAGTAGCGACGGCGCCGTAAACCTCATCGACGCCCATGAGTTCATCGGTACGCTGCGCATGCGCCACCAGGCAAAACAGCTCAAGCGCGGCGAGCAGGCGAACAATTTTCTCTCGCCGGACGACATCTCCCCCCTGGAGCGCAGCCATTTGAAAGACGCCTTCGCCCTCATCAACACCATGCAAGAGTCGCTGGGACAGCGCTATCAGGCCGGCCGCTTCGGCTGACCCGATCGGCTGGACGCGCACAGGCACGACCCGGCGTCTGCGCATAAGCTCGACATGATCCTCGGATAACATCCTCATGAGCGGTCTGTTGCTGGAATGGCGCCGGCGCCGGCGCTTGCGTCGTCTCGCAGACTGTCCGCTGCGTGACTACCTGCAGACGCCCTTCCCAAAGCCGGGCTGCGACTATCGTGATGTGGAGTACGTGGCCGTGGACTTGGAAACCACCGGCCTTAGCGCCCGGCGCGATCAGATTCTGAGCATCGGCTGGGTGCAGCTCGCGGACAATCGCATCCGACTCGATACCGCCCGCCATCGGCTCGTGCGCGTGAACGGAGACATCCCAGCCGACAGTGCCGTGATTCACAAGATCACCGATGATGAAGCCGCCGGCGGGCTGGCCCTCTCCACCGCCTTGCCCGAGCTGCTGGCGGACCTGTCGGGCCGCGTGCTCATCGCCCACCATGCTCGGGTTGAGCTCAGCTTTTTGGGCGCCGCCTGCAGACGCCTCTGGGGTAAGGGACTCTTGGTGCGCACCGTCGATACGCAGACCGTCGCGCGGCGGCTGCTGGAACGCCGCCAGATACCGTTCAAGCCCGGCGATCTGCGCCTACATGCGCTCTGCGAGCGCTACAACCTACCCAGACACGGCGCCCACAATGCACTCAGCGACGCGCTTGCCGCCGCGGAGCTGTTCCTGGCGCAGGCCGCGCACCGCGACAACGGGCGCGGCATGCAGCTCGACGATTTTCTATGAGCTGCCGCGCATCGGCGGCGCCCGGTTAGGTCAGGCCTTGCAGGTCCACGTTAATGCCCGATCCAGCCTCTGTCCGGGCTCTGTCCATACCCTGTCCAGCATCACCCAGCCCAGCCACGGCCCGCAAGACGCTCTGGCGCTGGTATTCTGACGCCGCCACCGCGACACACCCCCAGCCTTGCCGCAGAGAACCATCGCAATGACCGAGCCCGCCGCCTTCTGGACCCCCGCAGCCTTCGCGGAGATCACCCATGGCCACTGGCTGGCGGGGCCGCAGGGGGGCGCGGAGATCACCGGCGTCGGCATCGACAGCCGTGCGTTGGCACCGGGTGAGGCCTTCGTTGCCATCGCTGGGGAGCGCTTCGACGGACATCGGTTCTTGGCCCAGGTTCAGGCCGCGGGCGCGCCACTGGCCGTCGTCGAACAGGACGTGAGCCCGCCCGACGGGGGCGGCGGGCTCGCGCTGTTGCGTGTGGAGTCGACGGTGGCAGCACTGCAGGCGCTGGCAGCACGTTGGCGGGATGTCTTGCGTGATGCCAACTGCCGCATCGTCAGCGTTTGCGGCAGCAACGGCAAGACCACCACCCGGCATCTGATACACCACGTACTGACCCACGCGGGGCTGCAGGGTACACAAAGCCCGAAGAGCTTCAATAACCATCTGGGCGTGCCGCTGACCTTACTCGGTGCGCGCGCGGAGCATGACTTCCTCGTCGCCGAGATCGGCACCAACCACCCAGGCGAGATCGCGGCACTTGCTGGCATCGTGCGCCCGGACATTGCTGTCATCACCAGTATCGGTGAGGAGCACCTGGAGTTCTTTGGCGACCTCGCCGGCGTTGCCCAGGAGGAATCAGCGGTGCTCGCGCATGTCGCCGATGGCGGCACGGCCGTGCTGCTGAGCGAGCGCCGGCTGCCCGTGCCTCTGACCCTGCCGGCGGCGCCGCCCTTTGCCATCCAGCACTTCGATCTGGATCCCGTCACCGGGGGTCTGCCACTGCCTGGGGAGCACAACCGCCTGAACGCCTCCGCGGCGAGCGCCGTCGCCCGCTGCTTTGGCGTTGCCGAGCACCACATCGAGGCCGCCTGGCCCGCGGCCGGCCATGCCCCCATGCGCGGAGAGGTGCTGCATGCCGCAGACCCGGCCCGGCCGACGGTCATCAACGATGCCTACAACGCCAACCCAACGTCCATGCGCGCCGCGCTCAGGGTGCTCGCCGACTATCCAGCACCACGCGTCGCCGTGCTTGGCGATATGTTGGAGCTGGGCGCGGTCACGCCGTCGGCACACCGCGATATCGCGTTGCTGGCGGCGGACACAGCGGAGCAGTGCGTGCTCATCGGGCCACACTTTGCAGCGGCCGCTGTACAACTCGGCCTAGACACCCACACCATGAGCGCCCACGCGGCCTGGTCCGAGGCGCTAGCAGCGGAGATCGCAGCGGCCGTCACGCCCGACGCCACCCTGCTCATTAAGGGCTCCCGTGGCATGGCCCTGGAACGGCTGCTGCCAGCGCTGGATGCTCACTTCCCCACTGACGGCGCCTGAGGCCCCATGCGCGCGGCCGACTAGCAGGCAGGGACATGGCCAGCGCCGCCGGCCGCACGGGCAATCGCATCCAGGTCATCGACCGGGCGGCAGCGCTGCTGGATGCCATCGCCCGCTATCCGGAGCCGGTGAGCCTGAAGGTGCTCGGTGCCGAGACCGGACTCCATCCCTCCACCGCGCATCGCATTCTGGCGTCCTTGGCGGACAACGGCTTCGTGGAGCGCGACGCCGCGGGCCATTATCGACTCGGCCTCCGGCTGTTGCAGCTCGGCGTGCGTCTGCACGGCGATGTGGACATGCGCGCCCTGGCACGACCGGTCATGGCCACCCTGCGGGACAGGTTCGGGGAGACCATCAACCTGACCATCCGGGAGGGCGATCAGGTGGTCTACATCGACAAGGCAACGCCGAATCGCAGCATCCACGTGCAGCAGCTCATCGGCTCCCGTGCGCCGCTGCATGTGACGGCCGTGGGCAAACTGATGCTGGCCGCCGGCGGCGAGGCGGCCATCCGCGCCTATGCCGAGCGCACCAACCTGCCCGCCTATACCCGCAACAGCATCACCAAGGTGGAGCGACTCATGGCCGAATGCGCGCAGGCACTGGAGGCAGGCTACGCCTTCGACAATCAGGAGGCGGAGCTGGACGTGGGCTGCATCGGTGTGTTGCTGACGGACGCCACCGGACGAGTCGCCGGAGGATTATCCGTCTCCGCACCCATCGAGCGCCGCCAGATGGACTGGATCGAGCCACTCATGGCCGCTGGCCAGGAGATCTCAGCGCTGCTGGGTGCAGCGCCAAAGGCGAGGTCCGGGTGAGCGGTAGCGGCGCTCGATCACCAGCCAGCTGACAAGCAGCGGCGTTGGGCGCAGGCGCCGCGTGCTTGCGATGATTGGTGACCCGCGCGGAAGATGCCGCTTCAATATCGTCGCGCCTGATTCGGTCCCTCCCCCGCGGTACTGCTCACGCTTGCTCTTGCCCCAGGCTCTTCGACACCACTTCGTAGACGTCGTTGGACAGCCCCTCCACCTCCAGCACCCGCTCCAGCTGGGCGCGCATGAGGGCTTGCCGAATCTCGTCGTAACGCCGCCAGCGGGTCATGGGGTACAGCAGACGCGAGGCGATCTGCGGATTGAGCGGGTCCAGCTCGAGGATGCGGTCGGCAAGGAAGCGGTAACCGGCACCGTCCGCGGCGTGAAAGCGCACCGGGTTACCCACCGCAAAGGCGCCGATCAGCGAGCGCACACGGTTCGGATTGGTGAGCGAGAACTTGGGGTGCTCCAACAAGCCCTCCACGCGATGTAACGTGTCCGGGCGACTGCTTTGCGCCTGCAGGGCGAACCACTTGTCAAGTACCAGCGGATCCGCCGACCAACGCTCGAAGAAGGCGGTGAGGGCGGCGTCGCCGGCATCACCCACGTGCGCGGGGTCCGCGTCCACCAGGCAGCGCAGGGCAGCGATGGTGTCGGTCATGTTGTGCCTGGACTCGAACTGGCTCTGGCAGCGCTCGACAATCGCCGGCGACGGCGCCTGCATCAGGTAACCCAGCACGCAGTTGCGCAAGGCCCGGCGGCCCATGGCCGTTGGGGAGAGGTCGTACTCGGCGGGCTCGCGGCAGCGCTCGAAGATCTCCAGCAACCCCTCACGCAGCTGTTCGCCGACGGCGGCAGCCAGGTGCTCACGGGCGCTGTGAATGCCGTCGACGTCGACGACTGACATCTGATCGCCCAGGTAGCTCTCGGAGGGCAAGGTCAGCACCTCCGCCAGCAGGGCCTGATCGGCCTCGGCGCCGCCCTGCACAAGCGCACGGCGCACGGCACCGAGGTAGATCTCCGGCACCGGCATGCTCGGCTCGCTGACCATCTCCAGCAACAGACGCACGCTCAGGGTCTGCGCCGCATCCCAGCGGTTGAAGCCGTCGCTGTCATGGGCCATCAAAAAGGTGAGCTGCTGATCCGTGTAGGGGTATTGCACCCGCACCGGTGCCGAGAAGCCACGCAGGAGGGAGGGCACAGGCTCAGCCGCCAGGCCGACGAACTGGAATCGCTCCACCGCCTCACGCAGCTCGAGCATGCGTGTGCCGGGTGCTGGTGGCTCGGCCTCATCCGCCAACTGCACCGGCAGGTCATGACCGTCGGCGTCCAACAGCCCGAGGGCAAACGGAATGTGCAGCGGCAGCTTGGTGGATTGACCCGGGGTGAGCGGTGTGTGCTGACGAATCTCGAGGGTGTAGGTACCGCGGTCCTCGTCGAAGCCGTCGGCACACTCCAATACCGGCGTGCCGGCCTGGGAATACCAGCGGCGAAATTGGTTGAGGTCCACTTCGCCCGCCTCTTCCATGCAGCGCACGAACTCCTCGGTGGTGACGGCATGACCGTCGAAGCGCTCGAAATAGAGGTCTGTCGCCTTGCGGAAGCGCTCCGGCCCAAGTAGGTTGGCCTGCATCCGCACCACTTCCGCCCCCTTCTCGTACACCGTGGCGGTGTAGAAGTTATTGATCTCGATATAGGAATCTGGACGCACCGGGTGCGCCATGGGCCCGGCGTCCTCTGGAAACTGCCGCGCGCGCAGCATGCGCACGTCTTCGATGCGCTTGACCCCGCGCGAGCTCATATCGGCGCTGAACTCCTGATCGCGGTAGACGGTGAAGCCCTCTTTCAAGCTCAGCTGGAACCAGTCGCGGCAGGTGATGCGATTGCCGGTCCAGTTATGGAAATACTCGTGGGCGACGACGCCCTCGATGCCCGCGAAGTCCATATCCGTGGCGGTGTCCGGGCGCGCCAGGATGTACTTGGCATTGAAGACATTGAGGCCCTTGTTCTCCATAGCACCCATGTTGAAGTGGCTGACAGCGACGATGTTGAACACGTCCAGGTCATACTCGCGGCCGTAACGCGCTTCGTCCCAGCGCATGGCGGCCTTCAGCGAACGCATGGCATGGTCGCATTTGTCGGTGTTCTCGGGCTCCACGTAGATGTTGAGCGGCACCTCCCGGCCGGAGGCCGTCGTGAAGCGGTCGGATACCGCCGCCAAGTCGCCTGCCACCACCGCAAAGAGATAGCTCGGCTTGGGAAATGGGTCGTCCCAGCGCGCGAGCTTGCGACCGTCCGGCAAGCTTTCCTCGCCCATGGGGTTGCCATTGGACAGGAGCACGGGGAATCGCTCCGGGTCTGCCGCCAGCGCCACCTGAAAGCGCGTCATGACATCCGGGCGGTCCAAAAAATACGTGATGCGCCGAAAACCCTCTGCTTCGCACTGGGTGCAGAGCATGTCCCCGGAGACATAGAGACCCTCCAGCGCCGTATTCTCCGCGGGGCGGATCAACACACGCGTGCGCAGCCGAAACCGGTCAGGCACCCGATGCACCACCAGCGCCTCCTCGCGGACCTCGTATTCCGCCGGCGGCAGCAAACGGTCGTCCAGCGCCACCTCCAGCAGTTCCAGATGCTCCCCGTCGAGGTGCAGGTCACCGTCGCCGCGCTTGGCTGCTGGATTGCGCCGCAGCTCTAGGGCTGAGTGCACTGCGGTCTCCTCTACGCCCAGATCGAAGTGCAACCGAACCTGATCGATGATGAACTCTGGCGGGCGATAGTCTTTCAGATGGATAACCGGTGGCGTGGCTCGATACATTGGGGGCGCTCTCGGCGGTTGTTGTTCTGCGTGGTGCAGGATAATCCCGGTGCTGCACGGGAGCCGACCGGCGCTCGGCCGCCGGCTCGCCCCGCGTCAACTGGGGCCAACGTGCCGCCGTAGTCTGGCGCACACGCATGCCTTGTGTCAGTCTTTCGGCTTGTCCGGCCGCGGGCTGAGCTTTTCAACCGTCCAGCACCACCCGCCAGTACCACCCGGGCAACCGCGCCGAGACCAGAGACGTGATGAGGAGCCAGATGGACCCGAGCAGCACGCAGCCGAGCCAACACGACATCGCGCCAGAGCAGGCCTCCGAGCCAGCCCCGCCTGACCAGCCGCAGGTGCGCGTCTATGCCACCGCGTTCTGTCCGTACTGTGTGCGGGCCCGCCGCCTGCTCGAGCGCAAAGGGGTGACCTGGGAAGAGATCCCTGTCGATGGCAACCCGAAGCGCTTCCAAGAGATGATCCAGCGCGCCAATCGCACGACGGTGCCGCAGATCTTCATTGGCAGCCTGCACGTCGGCGGCTACGACGACATGGCCGCACTGGACCGGGCCGGCCGGTTGGATGCATTGTTGGGGCTGAGCTGAGCGCTGATGGCTCTGGGCCGCGCATGACGGGTCGCATCACGGAGGTTGCTGCAGGCGCCGCCGGCAGCCAACGGCTCGATAAGTGGCTCTGGGCCGCGCGCTTCTTCAAGACGCGTCCGCTGGCGGTGGAGGCCATCAATGGCGGCAAGGTGCAGGTGGACGGTCAACGCGTGAAACCTGGGCGCAGCATCCGCCCCGGCAGTCGTATCGTCACCCATAAAGGCGAGTACGAGTGGCGCATCGAAGTGCGCGCGCTCGCCAAGCAACGCCGTCCAGCCGCAGAAGCCGCCCTGCTCTATCAAGAGGACGAAGCGAGCCAGCGCAAGCGTCAGGAGCAGGTCCGCGAACGCCGCGAGGCCGGGCAGCGCCCAGCCTCCGAGCGCGGACGCCCGACGAAGCGGGACCGCCGCCGCCTCAGTGAGCTCCTCGGGCGTGGGCGCGGATGAGCCCGGCTCATGCGCTTCAGCGCACGGGCGAGGCAGTCTCGTCGCTGCTGTTCTGCACGATGGTCTCAACGGCAGCCAGCAGCTTGTGCTCCAAAAGATGACGACGCCCAATACAGCAGCCTCTGGCCCAGCCCAGGCCCGGATGCGGGGCCTGCGACTCGATGCTGACCCGAGGCTGTACCACGATCTGCCCAGGCCGATGCCGCACCCGGGCGAAGCGCTGGTGCGCGTGCGTCAAGCCGGCGTCTGTGGCACCGACCTGGCGATGCTGCGCGGCTATGTGCCCTTCCGCGGCATCATGGGGCACGAGTTCGTAGGCGAGATCGCCGCCGCCCCTGATGCGCCTGAGCGCATCGGTCAGCGCGTGGTGGGCGAGATCAACATCACCTGCGGTTGCTGTGACCCCTGCCGGGCGGGCCGACCGACGCACTGCAGGCAGCGGGAGGTGCTGGGCATTCGCGGTCGCGACGGCGCCTTCGCGGACTACTTGCGGCTGCCGCTTGTCAACCTCCACCCGCTGCCGGAGGCGGTCGCAGACGATGCCGCGGTGTTCACGGAGCCGCTGGCAGCGGCACTCCAGATCACACGCCAGGTGCATATCGACCCAACGGTGCGGGTGCTGGTGGTGGGCGCCGGGCGGCTGGGCCAGCTCATCGCCCGGGTCCTGAGGCTCACCGGCTGTCATCTGGCGGTGGCGGCGCGGCGGGAACGACAGCGCCTGTTGCTTGCGGACGTCGGCATCCCATGGCTGGCGGAGGACGCCGTGCCGGCAGGCCACTTCGACATCGCGGTGGAAGCCAGCGGCGCCCCCGGCGGACTCACCCTGGCACGCCGGGCACTGCGCGCCGGCGGTACCCTGGTGCTCAAGAGCACTTACGCCGGCGAGGTTTTGGTGGACCTGGCTGGGCTGGTGGTGGACGAGATCACCGTCATCGGCTCGCGCTGCGGCCCCTTCCTGCCTGCGCTGCGGCTCCTGGCGGCAGGGCTCGTGGACCCGACGCCGCTCATCGACGCACGCTTTCCGCTCTCTCAGGCCGAGGCCGCGCTGCGCCGGGCGGCGGAGCCTGGCGTGCTGAAGGTGCTGATCGACTGTCGCTGATTGGCTGCTCCGCAGCAGGTCGCGGCTCGAGCCGGCGGCTCCATGCCCTGCTCGGGCCGCGGCACCACGGCCCTGGCCTGTTAGTCGCAAACCGCCTCGGCGATGAGGTCGTGCTCCAGGCTGCCGGTGACGTCCACTTCGATGAAGTCCCCCGGGGAGAGGTCCCAAGCGCCGTCGATGATGACGGTGCCGTCGATTTCCGGCGCGTCGGCATAGCTGCGTGCGATGACCTGGTCTTCGAGCACCTCGTCCACCAGCACCGTGAGGCGATGGCCGACACGGGCAGCGAGCTTGGCGCGGCTGATGTCGGCCTGGACGGCCATGAACCGCTGCAGGCGCTCTTGTTTGACGGCCTCGGGCACCGAGCCCGGCAGGTCGTTCGCCGCAGCGCCGGCGACGGGGGAGTAGGCAAAGCAGCCGACGCGGTCGAGCTGGGCCGCCTGCAGAAAGGCCAGCAGTTGCTCGAAGTCGGCCTCGGTCTCGCCGGGGAAGCCGACAATGAAGGTGCTGCGCAGCACCAGCTCTGGGCAGATGCGCCGCCAGTCGGCCAGACGCTCTAACACCTTCTCCGTCGCCGCCGGCCGGCGCATGGCCTTGAGCACGGTGGGACTGCCGTGCTGCAACGGCATGTCGAGATACGGCAGGATCAGCCCGTCCGCCATCAGCGGCACCAGGCGGTCCACATGCGGGTACGGATAGACGTAATGCAGCCGCACCCAGGCCGGCAGCGCGCCGAGGCTGCGGGCCAGGGTCTCGATGTCCGTGCGCAGCGGGCGGCCCTGCCAGAAGTCCGTGCGGTAGTTGAGATCGAGGCCGTAGGCGCTGGTGTCCTGGGAGATGATCAGCAGCTCGCGGACGCCGCCATCCACCAGGCGCGCGGCCTCCGCCATGACCTCGCCGACTGGGCGGCTCACCAGATCGCCGCGCAGGCTTGGGATGATGCAGAAGCTGCAGCGGTGGTTGCAGCCCTCTGAGATCTTGACGTAAGCGTAGTGCGCCGGGGTGAGCTTGATGCCCGTCTCCGGCAACAGGCTGGTGAACGGGCTGCTCGGGTGCGACTCGGGCCGCGGCAAATGCCGGTGTACGGCGTCCATGACGGCGTCGTATGCGTGTGGCCCGGTCACGGCGAGCACCCGCGGGTGGGCCGCTTCAATGAGCTCGGCACGGGCGCCAAGACAACCGGTGACGATGACCTTGCCGTGCTGGTCCAACGCCTCGCCGATGGCGTTCAGCGACTCATCCACTGCAGCATCGATGAAGCCGCAGGTGTTGACGACGACAAGGTCGGCCCCGTCGTAGTCCGGGGAGATCCCGTAGCCCTCCGCGCGGAGCTGGGTCAGGATGCGCTCGGAGTCCACGGTGGCCTTCGGGCAACCCAGGCTCACGAAGCCGACCTGGGGGCTGCGCCGCGGCGCGAGCCCTGGCCCCTCCCCGGGGTCGCACGCTGCGCCGCCGAGGGACTCAACGCCTTTGGTTAATGCAAGCTGTTTCATCGATGTGTCTTCTGGTGGATGTTGGGCATGACTTCTGAGCATGACGTCCAAGACGTGCCGGGTGAGCGCTTGATTCCGGGCGGCGTCGAAGCGACACTAGCGGACGTACTGGGTATAAACCCCTAGTGCTGGTAGCGGTCGTTCCAGCACCGAACGGTTCGGCAATCTGGATGGGCCGCTGCAGGGCCATGGCGGCCAGCCGGGTATCCTAAAGCTTCCAACTCCACCAAACACGCCGCCAACAGACCGAGGAGCGAGTCGCGAGGTCATGAAAAACTGCAAATTGTGTCAGCTCAGCCGAGTGTGCAACGACCTCCCGGGCGTCTGCCTACTCATCCCGTATCTGACAGTCGCCATAGTCACCGTGACCGTAGGCTGTCTCTTCGTGACCCAGGAGCTGCTGGTCTGACACCCTATCCGAACCTCCCCACCCCTCTGCGGTCGCCTGCGGCCGATCCGGCGCCACACGCGCGCCGCGCATCGTCGCTCACCCGGCCCCAGCTGGGCGCCGAGCCATACCCCAAGGCCTACGCGAATGCCTGCTGATACACTGCGCGTAGGCCCGCGGAGCCGCGTCAGTCTGCACTTGTCCATCGCTTTGGATGACGGCACTGAGGTGCTCTCCAGCTTCGACGGCGAGCCGCTCAGCTTTACCATGGGCGACGGCACACTGGCGCCCGGGCTGGAAGCAATGCTCCTCGACCTCGAAGTCGGCGCCGACACGCGGCTACTCGCCGAGGGCGCTGCGCTCTTCGGCCCAACGGACCCGGCGCTCGTGCACGACGTGCCCAACACAGACCTGCCGGACGGCTTCGTCGCCGAGCCCGGGCAGGTTATCGCGTTCCAGACCCCAGGGGGGCAGGAAACGCCGGGCACCGTGCTGGCAGTGGCCGACGACCACGTGCGCGTGGACTTCAACCACCCTCTGGCTCGTCGCAGCGTGAGTGCACACGTGCGGGTGTGCAGCATCAGCTGATACCGATGCGCTGTCGGCGACCTGTGGCACCCGGAGTCCACCCGGACGAGGTATTTCTGGGCAATCGCCCTAGGGTCGACATGGTAGCCTAGCGCCCTTTCGCTCCTACCCACTCCGCCAGTCTTATGCAGGACTATGACCCCAGACCCGACCTGCTGCGTGATCGAGTCATTCTCGTGACGGGTGCCGTGGAAGGTGTTGGGCGCGCGCTGGCCCGCGCTGCCGCCCGGCACGGCGCCACCGTCGTGCTCTGCGCCCAGGACGAGGTTCAGCTAGAGACCGTCTACGACGAGATCGAGGCCGACGGCGGCCCTGAGCCCGCGAGCCTACCGCTAGACCTAGAACAGGCCGACGAACAGCTCTGTCTGGGCGTTGCCACCACCCTCGGAGACGAGTTTGGACGCTTAGACGGCCTGGTGCATTGCGCCAGCTATGCGCCGTTTCTGAGCCGAGTCGACGACTACGACGCCAAGGAGTGGGAGCGCGTCCTGCGCATCAACCTGACAGCGCCGTTCCTGCTCACACAGGCCTGTATGCCGCTGCTGCGGGCGGCGGAGGACGCCTCGATCATCTTCACCTCGGATCGCGTCGGGCGCCGGGGCTTGGCCTATTGGGGCGGCTTCGCGGCGGCCAAGTTCGGCATCGAGGGTCTGACCCAGGTCCTCGCCGAGGAGACCTGCGACAGCACCAGCATCCGCGTCAACAGCCTCGACCCGGGCGCGCTGCGCACCGCCCAGCGTCGGCAGCTCTACCCGGGCGAGGATCCGAACACCCTGCCGACCCCAGACGTGGCCGTGCCCGCTTACCTTTGGCTGCTGGGCCCCGATGCCGCCGGCACCACCGGGCAGGCGCTGTCGGCGCAGGCCGACTGAGGGCCCGCGGACACCGCCCGCCGCAGCCCAGAGCCACCCGCCATGCCGCAAGCAGCCGTGCCATTCGCCGCGATCGCATCGCCCCAACAACGCGCCACCCGCGAGCAGGTGCACCGCATCGCCGACGCCGTACGCCGCCGCGTATTGGCGTACACGCTCAAGAATAACGGTGGGTATCTGAGCCAAGCCTGCTCGTCGGCGGAGATCCTGGCGACGCTCTACCTGCGCGTGATGCGGCTCGGCGCCAGCACCGCCCCGCTGGTGCCACGGGCATTCGCTGGGGTGCCGGGCCCGGACAACACAGACGCCTTCACCGGCGCCGACTACAACGGCCCGCGGGCAGCGGAGCTGGACCGGTTCATCTTCTCGCCGGTGCACTACGCGCTGGTGCTTTATTCGCTGCTGATCGCGCTGGGGCGGCTCGGTCCGAACGGCCTGGATGCCTTCAACCAGGACGGCAGCACCGTGGAGCTCATCGGCGCTGAGCATTCCCCGGGGCACGAAGTCACCGCGGGCTCCCTGGCGCAGGCGTTGAGCCAAGCCGGCGGCATCGCATTGGCCCGCAGGCTGAAGGGCGAGACGGGTCGGGTGTGGGTGTTCATGTCAGACGGCGAATTCCAGGAAGGCCAGACCTGGGAGGCCTTCGCGGCCCTGGCGCATCATCGCATTGGCAACCTCGGGGTCTACATCGACGCCAACGCCCAACAGTGCGACGGGGCCATGGCCGACGTCATGGGCATCGAGCCTTTGGCAGAGCGCCTGCGCGCCTTCGGCGCCGAGGTGCAAGAGGTGGACGGGCACGATAGCGACGCGTTGGCGGCCGCGGCCGAGGGGCTCGGCGGCGGCGAGCGACCACTCGCGGTGATCGCGCGCACCGACCCGTGTCGTGGCATCGAGCTGATGCGCGAGCGTGCGCCCAAGCTGCATTACCTGCGCTTCAAGTCCGATGCCGAGTACCAAGCGTACGCCGACCTGCTAGGGCGACTGGACGCAGGCGCTGCTGTGCAGACGGACGCATGATGGAAACCGTCACCCGCCCCCACCGCGAGCATTTGGTGCGCTGGGCCGAGCATCGGCCCGAGGTGCTGGTGCTGTCCGCGGACCTCACGTCGTCCTGCGAGGCGGATGCCTTTCGCGACATCTATCCGGAGCGGTTTTTCTCCCTCGGCATGGCCGAGCAGAACATGATGGGGTTTGCGGCCGGGCTCGCGCGGGAGGGGTTCTATCCGTACATCCACACCTTTGCGGTGTTCGTCACCCGGCGGCCGTTCGACCAGGTCGCCATGGCCATCGCCTATCCCAACCTGCCGGTGCGGCTGGTGGGGTTCCTGCCGGGGCTCACGACGCCAGGCGGCGTGACGCACCAGGCCATCGACGACGTTGGCCTGATGCGGCTCATCCCGAACATGACGGTATTGGAGGCGGGCGACGCAACCGAGGTGACGTCCGTGCTGGATGTCGCCCAGGCCGTGGCCGGACCGGTTTACATTCGTCAGCTCAGGGGTGAGGTTCCCCGGCTGTTTCCGGCAGATGCGCCCATGCAGTTGGGCCGTGCCCGACAGCTTGCAGACGGCGCTGACCTGTGTGTGATCTCCAGCGGCATCTGCACCGAGGAAGCCCTGCGAGCGACGGCGGCGCTGCGCCAGCGCAGTCTTGGCGTGCGACACCTGCACGTGTCGACACTCAAGCCCTTCAACGACCCGAGCGTGTTGGAGGCCGTGTCCAGCGTGCGCCTCGGCGTGATCACCATGGAGAACCACAGCATCATCGGCGGACTCGGCGCGGCCGTGGCGGAGCTGATGGCCGAGCATGGCGTCGGGCGCAGACTGGTGCGGCTCGGGCTGCGCGATACCTATGCGCACGGCGCAAGCAAGCCCTACCTGCTGCGTGAATATGGCCTAGACGCACCGGCGCTGGTGCGGGCTGCAGAGGGGCTTTGCGGTGCGCCGCTCGACATCGGCGATGCAGACCTGGCTGCGGTGCGACTCGGGACCCTGACGGCGGCGGAAAAGACCGAGGATCTCTGAGCCTTGGCCACACATACGTCGCCGAGGCTTGCCTGCGACGGCTTCGACCTAAGCTGAGAGGCCGCTAAACACACGTCAGGAGACAGCAGTATGTCCGATCACGAGATCCTCTGTGAGCGCAAGCCCTCTCCCGCCAAGCTAGAGGTGCTCGGCGTCGAGCACTGGCCCATTTGGACCAAGGAGCCCTCCACCTTCCCTTGGACCTATGACCAGACGGAGACTTGCTACATCGTCCGTGGCAAGTTCACCGTGACGCCGAACGGCGGCGAGCCGCAACAGTTCAGCCGCGGCGATCTGATCACCTTCCCGGCCGGACTCTCCTGCACCTGGGAGATCACCCAAGCCGTCGAGAAGCATTACGAGTTCAAATAATCGGCGGCGTGGCAGGCCGCTTTGCACTCGCCGCGCCCGCCAGCGGCCGGGATCGGCGAGGTGCCGGCGGCGTCCAAGTGTCAGCTGGCCGATCGTCTCGCCGTGCGACGCGGCAGCTGCACCGCTTGTCCTCAGCCCACTGTGGGTCTCGCGCATGTTGCCAAACGACGCCGTGCGCAGTGCAGCGGCGGCTGGCCCAGATCAGCCAGGGCGAGGGCCACCATTGGCAGATGCCCTCTAGCTCGTCACAATGTCTGCCGCGCGGTGGGTCCCAGCCCGGCGCGCTCTGCGTGACGCTGTATCGGCCAAGGGGCCGGGCAGCGTCGTTCACAATGACAGCCGCTGTCGTATGGACCGAGTGCCGGTCCAGCCGCCACGGCGACCAAAGGAGCGTTCGTTTCGATGCGTCAACAAGCCCTATGCATTCTTATCCTGCTGTCCGCGCTCATCGGCACACCCATCGCCGCCAGCGCCGTTGAGTCCATTTCCCTCTCTGATACCGTGCTGAAGATGCCCTTGGCGGACGACGTCTCCATGGACGACGCGGTTGACTCCATGAAACTCCGCGCGAACACGCTGAACTTCAAGCTCGTCGCCCATTTGCCCCTGTACCAAGAGCTCGAGTCCATGGGCATCGAGACGAACCGGATCGAGATCTTCCAATTCTGCGACGCGCGCATCGCCAACGAGATGGTCATCTTCAACCCAGACTTCTCGGCCTACCTGCCTTGCCGCATTACCCTCATCGAGGACGCCGATGGCAAGGCCTGGCTGGTCACACTGGACCTCGGCAAGATCATCCCGAGCGCAAACCTCTCGCCGGAGCTGACGGAGAAGGCCGAGGAGGTGCGCGATAAGATCGAGTCCATTATGCAGGCAGGCGCCGAGGGAGACCTGTAACCGCGCGCCGACACCTCAACCGGCGCGCAAACTGTCCACCCGCTGGAAGCCCCGGGGCAGGAGTGCGCCGCGGCGACCGCGCTCCCCGACGTAGCGTTGCACATCGGCCGGCTTGAGCGTCAGCGTGCGCTTACCCGTAACCACGGTGAGGCTGGCACCCTCAGGGAGCACGGTAAGGGCGATCACCCATTCCTCCCGCCCCTTGGCGCGCGCCGCGGGGATGCCGATGATCTTGTTGCCCTTGCCCCGGGCAAGCTGGGGCAAGTCGTCAATCGGAAAGGCCAGCAGGTGCCCGCTGCTGGTGGCTGCCACCACTAGGTCGGCGGTGCTCCCAGGCAGGGGGACCGGCGTGAGGACCTTGGCGGCCGGCGGCAGTGTGAGGACTGCCTTGCCGGCCTTCGGCCTCGCGATCAGATCTGCAAGCGTGCAGGTAAAGCCATAGCCCGCGTCGGAGGCAAGCAGCCAACCGTCGTCAGGCTCGCCCCCCAACACAGCCACAAAGCCGGCGCCCGCTGGCGGGTCGAGCCGCCCGGTGAGGGGCTCGCCCTGACCGCGTGCGGATGGCAGTGTGTGCGCCGGCAGCGCATAGGCGCGGCCCGTGGAATCCAGAAACACGGCCAGTTGGTTACTGCGCAGCCGCGCCGACCCAAGAAAGGCGTCCCCGGCCTTGTAGGGGAGCCCAGCGGGGTCGATGTCGTGACCCTTGGCTTGCCGCACCCAGCCCTTGGTGGACAGGATCACGGTCACGGGCTCACTCGGGCTCAGCTCCGTGTCGTTCAAGGCCTGTGCCCCTGCGCGCTGCACCAGCGGTGAGCGACGCCCATCCCCGTAGGTCTCGGCGTCGCGCTCGATCTCTTCGATGATCAGGTCCCGCAGCTTGCCGGCGTCGCCGAGGATGGCCTGGAGCTCATCCCGTTCGGTCTCGAGCTCTGCTTGCTCACTGCGGAGCTTGAGCTCTTCTAGCCGCGCCAACTGTCGCAGCCGGGTGTTCAGCACATACTCGGCTTGGATGTCCCTGAGCTCAAAGCGGGCCATGAGCACCGGCTTCGGCTCGTCCTCCGTGCGGATGATCCGGATCACCTCGTCAATATTGAGTAAGGCAATGAGCAGACCTGCCAACAGGTGCAGGCGCTCCAGCACCTTGTCCAACCGATGTTGCAGACGCCGACGCACCGTTGCACGGCGATAGTCCAGCCACTCGCTCAAGATCTCGCGCAGGCCCATGACCCGCGGACGCCCATCCATGGCGATCATGTTCAGGTTGACGCGGTAGCCCTTCTCCAAGTCCGTGGTGGCGAAGAGGTGGGACATGAGCCGCGGGACGTCCACGCGGTTCG
Source organism: uncultured Thiohalocapsa sp. (assembly GCA_964524185.1). Classification (GTDB taxonomy): domain Bacteria; phylum Pseudomonadota; class Gammaproteobacteria; order Chromatiales; family Chromatiaceae; genus Thiohalocapsa. The sequence goes on from CAZGCI010000014.1 coordinate 38,881, forward strand.
ACCGGGGCACGATGACGAAGCGGGTTGGGCATTCATGGTCCGATTCGTCCCGCAGGTCCTCGATCATGGGCAACTTCTTCGCCTGCATCTGGCCGGCGATCTGCTCCATGATGCGGTTGCCAGAGACCTGGTACGGCAGGGCCGAGATGACGATCTCGCCCTGCTCCATCGTCCAGTGGGCACGCTGCTTGATGCTGCCCTGGCCCGTCTCGTACATGCGCCGGAGCTCATCCGGCGGCGTGATGATCTCGCCCGCGGTGGGCAGATCCGGCCCCGGCACGTGGCGCATCAGGTCATCGATCGTCGCGTCCGGCTGCCGCAGCAGGTGAATGCAGGCGCTGGCCACTTCGCGGAGGTTGTGCGACGGGATATCCGTAGCCATGCCGACGGCGATGCCGGCGGCGCCATTCAGCAGCAGGTTCGGCAGCCGCGCCGGCAACAGCTTGGGCTCCTCGAGGGTACCGTCGAAGTTTGGCTGCCAGTCGACGGTGCCCTGCCCCACCTCCGCCAACAGCACCTCCGCGTAACGCGTGAGCCGTGCCTCCGTATAGCGCATGGCGGCAAAGGATTTGGGATCGTCCGCGGAGCCCCAGTTGCCCTGCCCGTCGACGAGCGGATAACGGTAGCTGAAGGATTGGGCCATCAGCACCATGGCCTCATAGCAGGCCGAATCACCGTGGGGATGGAACTTGCCGAGGACGTCGCCGACGGTGCGCGCGGACTTCTTGAACTTGGCCGTCGCCGACAGGCCGAGATCCGACATGGCATAGAGAATGCGACGCTGCACCGGCTTCAGTCCGTCCCCGACGTGCGGCAGCGCACGATCCAGGATGACGTACATGGAATAGTCCAGGTACGCACGCTCGCTGAAGCGGTGCAGCGGGATGCGCTCCAGCCCCTCCGGATTGGGTGTGGTGAGATCGCTCATCGGGGCTTAGGACGACCGCGCGGACGCGCGGCGGGCCGTATCAGTGAGCACCGGCACCACGGAGGGAGGCGTCCACCATCATCCAGAGGACGTGCAGAATAAGCCAGGTATACACGCCGGCGACGACGTCATCCAGCATGATGCCCACAGGACCCTTGAAACGCCCCTCCACCTCCGCGATGGGCCAGGGCTTGGCGATGTCGAAGACGCGAAACAGCACGAAGCCGGCAATCACCCACATGATGCCGGCCGGGGCCGCGATCATTGCAATCAGGAAGCCGACGACTTCATCCCAGACGATCGCTGGCGGATCATCACTGCCCATCTCGTCGGCGACGCTGCCCACCGCCCAGACGCCGGCGGCGAACAGGCCGGCGACGATGAGCACGTACAGCGCCACCGGCAACATCGACAACACCAGATACAGCGCAACGCCGACCAGCGTGCCCGCGGTGCCCGGCGCCTTCGGCGCGAGGCCGGTGCCGAAGCCGAAGGCCAGCAGGTGCTTGGGGTCAGAGGTGTTGAAGTTCGGTGCCCTGGTCTCGGCGGGTGCGTTCATTGGAGACTCCTTAGCTCACAATCATGATCAGAATCAATGGAAAACAGAAAAGCGGCGCGATTGTCGCACAGCGGGAGCGGCCGGGTCCGGACAGGCGTAACGCCTGCGCCCGACGCCATCGGCCGGGTTGGGCCTGCGACCGGCGCCGGCTCAGCCGGATCGGAAATGATCGTAACCGCCGCCGGGCGGCCGCCAGAGGCTGCCGTCGGCGCGCACGCAGCGCAAGCCGCTGCCGGCCTCGATCTCACCGATGGTGGTGAGCGGACAGCCGGCAGCCGCCGCCAGCACCGGCAGCTGTCCCGCCGCGGCGCGGGGCAGCGTAAAGCAGAGCTCGTAGTCATCACCCGAGGTGAGCGGCAGCGCCCAGTCATGGCGGGCGCCGACGGCCGCAGCCACTTGATCCGCCAGCGGCAGACGCTCCAGCTCAAGCCGCGCCCCGCAGCCGCTGGCGGACAGCACGTGGCCGAGGTCGGCGAGCAGGCCGTCCGACAGATCGATGGCCGACGTGGCCAGATCCCGCAGCACCTCGCCGAGGGCAATGCGCGGCGTTGGCCGCTCCAGCCGCCGGCGGAGGTAGGCATCCACGGGCTCGCCGGCCCGCTGGTGCTCGAGTGCTAGCCCCGCATCGCCGAGGGCGCCGCTCACGCAGACCAGGTCACCAGGCTGCGCACCGCTGCGCCGCAGCGCGTGACCCACCGGCACAAAACCGTGCGCTTGTACGGTGATGGCCAGGGGACCGCGAGTGAGGTCACCCCCCACCAGGCGCACGTCCTCGGCGGCCGCCAGCTCACCAAAGCCGCGGGCGAAGGCGGCGAGCCAGTCGGCGTCCGCCTCTGGCAAGGTCAATGCCAACGTCGCCCAGGCCGGCTCAGCGCCCACGGCAGCGAGGTCGCTCAAATTCACGGCCAGGGCCTTCCAGCCTAGGGCTGCAGGGTCGCAATCGGGTTGGAAATGTACGCCGGACACCAGGGTATCGATGCCCACGGCGAGTTCCCGGTCAGCGGGTACATGCAACAGGGCGCAGTCGTCACCGACATCCACGAGGACGTCATCGCGGACTGCGCCTAACCCTGTGAGGTAGCGGCGGATGAGATCGAATTCGGACACGGTTGGACTGGCTCCCGCTGCACCACTGCTCGGTCTTGTTGGCTGCTATCGGCGCGGAGCTGTTGGTGCGGGTCAGTGCCCGCGGCCGTTGCGCCCAGACCCTTTTCGCCCAGCTCCATCCGACCCAGGCGCGCGCACTTGACGGGCCAGCTTGTCCAGCACCCCATTCACATAGCGGTGACCGTCTGTGGCACCGAATTCCTTGGCTAGGTTCACCGCCTCATTGATGATGACACCCACCGGCAGCTGCGGCGCATACAGCAGCTCATACGCGCCAATCCGTAAGATGTTGCGCTCCACCGGATCGAGGCTACTGACGGCACGATCCAGGAGTGGACGCAGTGCGTCGTCGATGGCATCCGCCTGCTCCGCGGCGCCGCGCACCAGCTCACTGAAGAGCTGGGGGTCATAGCGCACCGTGGTCAGCGTTTCGTCGTCCGTGGGCTCACCGAGCAGGTCTTCGGCCACGGCCGCAGCCCAGGCTGGATCATCCAGAAAATGGCGCACCACCTCCGCAGGATCGTGGGTGCTCAGCTGCCACTGGTAGAGTGCCAGCAGGGCATAACGCCGGGCTTCGCTCCGCGGTCCAGCCATCAGTCCAGTTGTCGCAGCAAGTCGACCATCTCGAGCGCGGATAGGGCTGCCTCGGCGCCCTTATTGCCGGCCTTGGTGCCGGCGCGCTCGATGGCCTGTTCGATACTGTCCACGGTGAGCACACCAAAGGTGACTGGTAAGGCGTACTTGAGGCTCACCTGGGCGATGCCCTTCACGCATTCGCCGGCGACGTACTCGAAGTGTGGCGTGCCCCCGCGGATCACTGCGCCGAGGGCGATGATGGCGTCATAGCCCCCTTTGGCGGCAATGCGTTCGATGGTCACCGGCATCTCGAAGGCGCCGGGCACGCGCACGACGGTGAGATTGGCCTGGTCCGCGCCATGGCGCAGCAGCGTGTCGATGGCGCCCTTCTCCAGGCTCTCGACGATATAGCTGTTCCAGCGCGACGCCACCAGGCAGTAGCGGCCCTGGTCGGCGCGCATGACCCCTTCGACTGTCTTGATCATGGTCTATACCGCAGTTGGTTGCTGATCGCGGCGGGGGCACTGCACCCACGACCGCCCACCGGTCATCCCGGTGCAGACACGAAGCCGAGCAGCGTCAGCCCCCGACGTATTCGACAACCTCGAGGTCGAAGCCGGAGATGCCGTGCATCGCCTTCGGCGCGCTCATGACCCGCATCTTCCGCACCCCAAGGTCCGCAAGGATCTGCGCACCGATGCCGTAGGTGCGAAGCTCACTGCGGTCAGTCCGCCGCCGCGGCGCCTGGTCCTCTTGCTCCAGGTTGCACAGCTGCCGCACCTTGCTCAGAAGCTCGTCCGAACGGTCGCGGTTGCGCAGCACCACGATCACGCCCTCGCCCGCCTCCGAGATTTGCCGCATGACGTCCCGCAGCGGCCAGCCGCAGGCGGGATGCGTGGCGCCGAAGAGGTCACAGAGGGTGTTTTGCAGGTGCACCCGCACTAGCGTCGGGCGCTCGGGTGCAATGCTGCCCATCACGAGGGCCAGGTGCACCTCATCTTCGATCGTGTCGCGGTAGGCCGTCACGTGGAACGTGCCGAGGTCCGTCGGCAGCTCGCAACGCTCCTCGCGCATCACGGCCTTCTCATTGGCGACGCGATAGTGGATGAGGTCGGCAATGGTGCCGATCTTGAGCCCGTGCTCCGCCGCGAAGGCCTCTAGATCAGGGCGCCGCGCCATGGTGCCGTCCTCATTGAGCACCTCCACGATCACCGCTGCCGGCTCAAAGCCAGCAAGCCGTGCCAGATCGCAGCCCGCCTCGGTGTGGCCGGCGCGTACCAGCACGCCACCAGGCTGGGCCATCAACGGGAAGACATGGCCCGGTTGCACCAGATCCGTGGCCTTGGCATCCGGCGCAACCGCGGCGCGGATGGTCTGCGCCCGGTCCGCCGCGGAGATGCCGGTGGTAACGCCACGAGCCGCCTCGATGGACAGCGTGAACGCCGTCGAATGGGGCGCGTTGTTCGCGTTTACCATCAGCGGTAGGTGCAGCCGCTCACAACGCGCCTTCGTGAGCGTCAGGCAGATCAGACCGCGGCCGTATTTGGCCATGAAATTGATGGTGTCGGGCGTGATGCAGTCGGCAGCGATGAGCAGGTCGCCCTCGTTCTCGCGATCTTCGTCGTCCATGATGACGACCATCCGCCCAGCGCGCAGATCACTGATGATCTCTTCGGTGGAATGCAGCGACATGGACTAACGTCGGCGGGACGATGGGATGGGCGCAGGATCGCGAGACAGCCCCACAAGCTACCACAGCAGCCGGGGAGCGTCACCTCTCGACGCCGGCTTCTGCGGCTGCCGGGTCGCCTTCCTGGCCCAGGCGATGCCGCAGCTGTCCGCGGAGCGCGGTGCCGCAAGCCGCAAAAACCAAGCCCCGCTTACGCGGGGCTTGCATCGCCGTCCTTGGCGCCTATCACAGCGCGTCCGCCGGTGGGCGGACTGTGCGCCGTTACATCATGCCCATGTCGCCCATGCCGCCCATGCCGCCGCCAGCGGGCATCGGGCTGTCGTCCTTGGGCTCCTCGGCCACCATCGCCTCGGTGGTGATCATCAGACCAGCCACGGAGGCGGCGTTCTGCAGCGCGGTGCGGGTGACCTTGGTCGGGTCCAGGATACCCATGGCGACCATGTCGCCGTATTCACCGTTGGCGGCGTTGTAACCGAAGTTGCCCTCGCCGTCGGCGACCTTATTCAGCACCACGCTGCCTTCGGCGCCAGCGTTGATGACGATCTGCCGCAGGGGCTCTTCCATAGCGCGCAGCGCGATGGTCACGCCAACGTCCTGGTCGTGGTTGGCGCCCTGGATGGTGCCGCGGATCTTGCTCAGTGCGCGCACCAGCGCGACACCGCCGCCGGGGACAATGCCCTCTTCCACCGCTGCACGGGTGGCGTGCAGGGCGTCTTCGACGCGGGCCTTCTTCTCCTTCATCTCGACCTCGGTGGCGGCGCCAACCTTGATCACGGCAACGCCGCCGGCAAGCTTGGCAAGACGCTCCTGGAGCTTCTCGCGGTCGTAGTCGGAGGTGGTGTCCTCGATCTGGGCGCGGATCTGCTCGCAGCGGCCCTTGATCTCGTCGTCCTGACCGGCGCCGTCGATGATGGTGGTCTCTTCCTTGTTAATCTGCACCTTCTTGGCAGAGCCCAGCTCGTTCAGCGTGGCCTTCTCGAGGGTCAGACCGACCTCCTCGGAGATGACGGTACCGCCGGTGAGGATGGCAATATCCTGCAGCATCGCCTTACGACGGTCACCGAAGCCCGGGGCCTTGACGGCGCAGACCTTGATGATGCCGCGGATGCTGTTCACCACCAGCGTGGCCAGGGCCTCGCCCTCGATGTCTTCGGCGACGATCATCAACGGACGGCCAGCCTTGGCGACGGACTCCAGTACGGGCAGCAGGTCCCGGATGTTGGAGATCTTCTTATCGTGCAGCAGTATGAAGGGCTCTTCCAGCTCGGCGGTCTGGCTCTGCTGGTTGTTGATGAAGTAAGGCGAGAGGTAGCCGCGATCGAACTGCATGCCCTCAACGACATCCAGTTCGTTGTGCAGGCTCTTGCCCTCTTCGACAGTGATGACGCCTTCCTTACCCACTTTCTCCATGGCCTCGGCGATAATCTCGCCGATGGAGTCGTCGGAGTTAGCGGAAATAGTGCCGACCTGGGCGATTTCTTTGTTGTCGGAGCAGGGCTTGGACAGGCTGGCTAGCTCCGAGACGGCCGCCTCGACAGCCTTGTCCATGCCGCGCTTCAGGTCCATGGGATTCATGCCGGCGGCGACCGCCTTCAGCCCCTCCCGAACCATGGCCTGGGCCAGCACCGTAGCGGTGGTGGTGCCGTCGCCGGCGATGTCGGAGGTGTGGGAGGCGACCTCCTTGACCATCTGCGCGCCCATATTCTCGAACTTGTCGGAAAGCTCGATCTCCTTGGCGACACTCACACCATCCTTGGTGACGGTCGGGGCGCCGAAGGACTTCTCCAGCACGACATTACGGCCTTTCGGGCCTAGGGTGACCTTGACCGCGTTGGCCAGGACGTTGACGCCGTCCATCATGCGGTTGCGGGCGTCGATCGAGAAGCGGACTTCTTTTGCGCTCATGGGGTGATGACCTCGATGTTCTGTTTCAGGAAAAGGTTGACTGGGTGGACGGGGCTCAGGACTCGACGACACCCATGATGTCGTCTTCACGCATAACGAGGAGCTCCTCGCCGTCCAGCTTCACCTCGGTGCCCGAGTACTTGCCGAACAGCACGCGATCACCGACCTTGACGTCCAGCGAGCGGTGGTCGCCGTTGTCCATGATTTTGCCGTTGCCGACGGCGATGATCTCGCCTTGGATCGGCTTTTCGGCGGCGGAGTCTGGGATCACGATGCCGCCGGCGGAGGTACGCTCCTCCTCCATACGACGAACGACGACGCGATCATGTAGCGGGCGAATATTCATGCTTGGTTCCCCTCAGCTTTGAGTTGATGGATGGGTTGGAAACTGCCGGGCGCCGATGGCGCGGGCCGAGATCGCCGCCCGGACCGTGTTAGCACTCAACGGTGGCGGCTGCTAATTCTAGGGCCCACGCCCAGCCTGTCAAGTGGCGTTTCCGCCAAGGTGGACGGAGGGGTGTAGGGGTGGCAGCGACGGCTCGGCAGGGCCTGCGGACGGCCGAACGCCGGCTGCGGGCGCCGAGTCGAGACTGCTTAGTCTTCGCGCCGGTAGTCGGCGTCAATGATGCGTGGGCGGCGGCCTTCACGCGGGTCATCGTTTGTGTCAGTCGGGCCAGGTCCGATCGCCTCCATACGCACATAGCGCAGGATCAGTGCCCGACGCAGCGCGGGGATCAGCAACAAAAACCCAACCACGTCGGTGATGAAGCCGGGCAGCAGCAACAGGAAGCCGGTGACCAGCAGCGCGGCGCCGTCCATCAACTCCAAGGCCGGCGCCTCGCCGCGGTCCATCGCCTCGCGCACCCGCAGCAGCACATGGATCCCCTGCAAGCGGACCAGGGTGCCGCCGATGACGGCGGTCAGCACGGACAGCGCAATGGTGGGCAAGGCGCCAATGACAGACCCCACCTGGATCAGGAAGTAGAGCTCCATCAACGGGGCACCGACGAAGAACAGAAGAAATAACCACATGAGACGGGTCTCGACGGAAGCAGAGGCGATGCCGGCGTGGGCGCGAGCGCGCTGGAAGAAGCCACCCTGGGCAGCGCAGATGGGATGGCCGCTGCGCATAAATCCTGCAGATCCGTCCAGGTAAAGTCCAGCGCCCGCTGCAGGTTAGCCCGGTGCGGATCGATCTTGCGGCGGGGCTTTAGGATCTGCGGGGTGCTTACGTCGCGCGCTCGCGCGCCGCGCAGGGCAACGCCGGGACGCCGTTGGGATAGCGCATAGGCCCCTAGCTGCCGGCTGCCCCCTGGCTCGCGGGCGCGAGCGGAGGTATTGCGGCGGAAAAACCATAGGTCGCGGGTAGAAACACCAACGCTTCGGCGCGTTGAATTCCGTTAGGCTATGCCACCGTTGCCGGGGCTGTGGTTGACCGTCGCAAGCGGCAGAAACCAGCGCCGCCGCATCGCGCCGAAGGCCGGCGCAGCCGCATGTAAAGCGGCCCTTCGTCGGCCCCATCATCAGCCCCTTCGTCAGTCATGACCAAGAACACCGCCGCCCAGGTCCACGTTGTCTTCTGCACCTGCCCGAATGCCGGGGTGGCCGAATCCTTGGCGAGCTCGCTGGTGGAGGCACGGCTCGCCGCCTGCGCCACCATCCTGCCTGGCGCCCTGTCCGTGTACAGCTGGCAGGGCAAGATCGAGCGCGACGGCGAAGTGCTCATGATGATCAAGACCATCGGGGCACGACTGAGCGCCCTCACGGCGCGCATCTGCGAGCTTCACCCCTATGATGTGCCGGAGGTGATCGCCCATCCCATCACCGCTGGCCACGACCGCTACCTCGATTGGGTTCAAGAATGCACCACCACCAACGCTTAATCGCCGGCCTGGTGAGCCGCCTGCTCGCAGGTCAGGGCTGCGCCGTAGTCGCGCCGCGCACGGCTCCCCCTCGCACCCGGGCGCACCCGCACCGCACTGCAGGGCAAGGCAACGCCAGACTGTTCTCGCTCGGGCTGGCGGTCCTCCTGTCCGCGCTGGCGTTGCTCCCCGCGGACCGTGCCTTGGCGGAGGACGAATTCCTCCAGCCGGATCAAGCCTTCCGTATTTCCGGCGCGCCGGCCAGCCCCGACGCCGTTACCGTGAGCTGGGACATCGAGCCCGGCTACTACATGTACCGGAGCAAGCTCCGCTTTGAGAGTGGCAGCCCCGGCGTGCGCCTCGGCCAGCCCGACCTGCCGCCGGCCAAAACCAAGCAGGACGAATTTTTCGGCGAGGTACAAATCTACCGCGACCGGGTCGAGGTGACCGTACCGGTTGAGCGCAGCGCGGCGGCGGGGGATGTCATTGCGCTCGAAGCCCGATCGCAGGGCTGCGCTGACGCGGGGTTCTGCTACCCACCACAGCAACAGCGCATTCTGCTGGAGCTGCCGAGGCTGGCCGCACTCGACACGGCAACGGACGTAGGCACCGACTCGGCATCGGCCGGGAGCGCAACGGGGCTGACCCAAGCCCTCACCAGCGACGGGGGCGCCGCCGCGGGCGACAGGCCACCGGTCCCGGCGCGATCTGTAGGGCAATCCGTGGGCCAATCCCTGGGCCAATCAATGGGGCTGGGCATCGGCGACGACATCCTGCCGGTGGAGGAGGCCTTCCGCTTCAACGCCGAGGTCGCCGCGCCGGACCTGCTCGAGCTCATCTGGGACATCGCCCCCGAGACCTACCTCTATCAGGAACAGATCGTCCTCACCCTCGAGGACGCAGAGGGCGTGCAGCTCGGCGCGTACCAACTGCCGGAGGCCGAGGTCAAGCCGGATACAGTGCGCCCGGATGGAACCATCGGCGACGTCGCCATCTACCACGGCACCCTCAACCTGGATGTGCCCCTCAAACGCGGTCTGGCCGAGGCCACGAACATCACACTGGTGGCCAAGTTCCAGGGCTGCGCCGAGCGGGGCATCTGCTATCCGCCGGTCACCGAGCGAATTGCCCTGGCCCTGCCTGCACCCACGGAGACCGTGGCGCTCGCAGAGGTCGCCGCGGCGGGCACTGCCGGCGGTGACGGCAGCGGCGCCGCGAGTGGGCTGTCCGAGCGTGTCTCCGAGCAGGACCAGATTGCCGCCCGCCTCGCGGCCACCGGCATCCTCGGTGCCGCGGCCATCTTCTTCGGGCTTGGGCTGTTGCTGTCGTTCACTCCCTGCGTTTTCCCGATGATCCCTATCCTGTCCGGCATCATCGCGGGGCAGGGTGACAGCATCACCACCCGTCAGGCCTTCTTCCTTTCGCTGGCCTACGTCCTGGCCATGGCGCTGACCTATGCTGTGGTGGGCGTCATCGCCGGACTCTTTGGCGCGAATCTGCAGGCAACGTTCCAGAACGTCTGGGTGCTCGTCGCCTTTGCATCCGTGTTCGTCGCACTGTCGTTGTCCATGTTTGGGTTCTACGACCTGCAGCTGCCTAGCAGCTGGCAGAGCAAGCTCACGGAGATGAGCAATAAGCAGGAGGGCGGCACCCTCGCCGGGGCCGCCATTATGGGCGCGCTGTCGGCACTGATCGTCGGGCCCTGTGTGGCGCCGCCGTTGATGGGTGCGCTCATCTTCATCGGCAAAACGGGTGACGGGGTGCTGGGGTTCTTTGCCCTGTTGGGCTTAGGGCTCGGCATGGGTGCCCCGTTGTTGGCCATCGGCACCTCGGCGGGCAAACTCCTGCCCAGGGCCGGAATGTGGATGGATGCGGTGAAGGCCGTCTTTGGCGTGCTGCTGCTGGCGGTGGCCGTCCTGCTGTTGGAGCGCGTGCTGCCGCCGGCGGTGGCGATGCTCCTGTGGGGCCTGCTGCTCATCGCCTCCGGCGTCTACATGGGCGCACTCACCACAATGACGGCCGAGGCCGGGGGCTGGACCAAACTGTGGAAGGCGCTCGGTCTTGCACTGCTCGTCTATGGCGTGCTGATGATCATTGGCGCCGCCGCCGGTGGCAGAGATACCATCCAGCCGCTGCGCGGCATCGTGGCTGCGGGCGGCGGGACGGCGGCAGGTCATGCAGAGTTCAAGGCCATCAAAACCAGCGCGGACCTGGACCGAGAGATCGCCGCGGCCAGTGCCGCGGGCAAGCCCCTGATGTTGGACTTCTACGCGGACTGGTGTGTGTCCTGTAAAGAAATGGAACGCTACACCTTCCCAGAGCCGGAGGTCATCGCTGCCATGGAGCAGTTCATCGTGGTGCAGGCCGACGTCACCGCCAACGACGCCGAAGACAAGGCGCTCATGCAGCAGCGCTTCGGCATCCCTGGTCCACCCGCGATGCTCTTTTTCGACGCCAGCGGTGAGGAACTCCGCGGGTACCGCCTCGTGGGCTTCGTGCCAGCTCAGGAGTTCGCCGCCCACCTCAACGAGATCGCCCGGTGAACCCCGCCAAGGTGCTGGTGGTCACGGTGCTGGCGGGCACGGTGAGCATCGGCGCGGCATTACTGGGGGAGCGCTGGTTCACGCAGCAGGAGATCGACCTCACCGGGCGCCGCGACGATGGGCGTATTGCCACCCTGCCCGACCTGCGGCTCCCAGACCTAGCGGGCCAGATGGTCGCGAGCAACGCCTGGGCTGGGAAGGTCGTGGTCCTGAACTTTTGGGCCACCTGGTGTCCGCCCTGTCTGCGGGAAATGCCGATGCTCGACGAGCTCCAGCGCGGCGTCGAGCCGGGCCTGCTGCAGGTGGTCGGTATCGCCATCGATGACCCCGACGCCGTGCGGCAGTTCCTCGACGAGAACCAGGTCGGCTATCCAGTCTTGCTGGGTGATGCGGACACGGCCGCGCTGTCTCGACGGCTCGGCAATCGCACCGGCGGGCTGCCATTCACCGTGGTGTTCGATGCGCTCGGCCGGCATGTCTTCAGCCACTTAGGTGAGATCACCCCCACCCTGGTGCGCGCGCGCCTTTTGCCGCTCCTCGGCGTAGAAAGCGACTGATCCTGGGCACTATCGCGGCGATCTGCAGCGAAAATTGACGTTTCGGGTTTTGTAATCCTGTCCCGATTGCCGTACATTGTGCGCAGTTGTTGGTCGGCACACTTGCCGCTCGTTCCCGGCCGTTGCTGCCCATAAGCGTCATTTTTGGGCTCGGTTCACCGGCAGAACCCCGCCGCAGCCCAACCCTGGCAAACCACCGGCCGGCAGCAGCGGCCAACCCGCCCGAGGGGGTGTCCGCACCCGGGGGCCGTGCCAACGCGGCGGCCACCGCCGCGCACCCAGGCGCAACGATTCACGCCCGGCATCCAGGCCGGCCCAGCCGCAAGCCGCCCCGCGACATGGCCCAGATCCTCTGCCTCAACGGACCCAATCTGAACCTGCTCGGGACCCGTGAGCCCGATCAATACGGGCTGGACACGCTCGCGGACATCGGCGCGCGGCTCGCCCGCCAAGCCGAATCTGCGGGCCATGGCCTGCGGCTGGTGCAGAGCAACGCCGAGCACGTGCTCATCGACGCGGTGCAGCAGGCGGGCGCCGACGGTGTCGCCTATGCGTTGGTCAACCCTGCTGGGCTCACGCACACCAGCGTCGCGCTGCGCGATGCCTTGCTCGCCGTCCGCCTGCCGTTCATCGAGGTGCACCTCTCTAACGTGCACGCGCGTGAGCCCTTTCGACGGCACTCGTACTTCTCGGATATCGCCGAGGGGACCATCAGCGGGCTCGGCGCCATCGGCTACGAGTTGGCCCTCACTGCGGCGCTGCGCCGGCTTGACGCCCGCGCCGGCTAAGCGCCTGCGAAGACCCCCACCGACCCACTACGAACGCACCATGGATATCCGCAAGGTCAAGAAGCTCATTGAGCTTCTAGAAGAGTCCAACGTCGCCGAGATCGAGATCCACGAGGGCGAAGAGTCCGTGCGCATCAGCCGCCATGGCAGCGTGCCGATGCACTATATGATGCAGGCGCCGGCTGGGATGGGTACGGCAGCACCAGCCGCGGTGCCGGTGCCCGCCGCCGGCGACGCGAACGCGGAGCCGGAGTTGGACGAGGGCACCATGGTGCGCTCGCCCATGGTGGGCACCTTCTATCGGGCACCTTCGCCGGGCAGCAAGGCTTTCGTCGAAGAGGGCCAGGAGGTCAAGCTCGGTGACACGCTTTGCATCATTGAAGCCATGAAGATCCTGAACCAGATCGAATGCGAGAAGGCCGGTTTGGTGCGCCGCATCCTGGTCGACAACGGCCAGCCCGTGGAGTACAACCAGCCGCTGTTCGTCATCGAATGATCGAGAAGATCCTCATTGCCAACCGCGGCGAGATCGCGCTCCGCATCCAGCGTGCCTGCCGCGAGCTCGGCATTAAGACCGTCGCCGTCCACTCCGAGGCCGATCGGGAGCTGAAGCACGTGTTGTTGGCCGACGAGTCGGTCTGCATCGGGCCGGCGCCCTCGCGGGACAGCTATCTGCACATCCCGTCCATCATCAGCGCCGCAGAGGTGACGGACACCGTCGCCATTCATCCGGGCTACGGCTTCCTATCGGAAAACGCCGATTTCGCTGAGCGTGTGGAGCGCTCGGGCTTCGTATTCATCGGCCCCAAGCCGGACACCATCCGGCTCATGGGTGACAAGGTGTCAGCCATCAGAGCCATGCAGCAGGCGGGCGTGCCCTGCGTTCCCGGCTCCGATGGACCCATCGACAACAACAACAAGCACACGTTGGAGATGGCCAGGCACATTGGCTATCCAGTCATCATCAAGGCCGCTGGCGGTGGTGGCGGCCGCGGTATGCGCGTGGTGCACTCCGACGCCACGCTGCTGAATGCCATCTCGCTCACCAAGGCCGAGGCCGGTGCAGCGTTCGGCAACGATATGGTCTATATGGAAAAGTATCTGGAAAATCCGCGGCACGTGGAGTTTCAGGTACTGGCGGACGAGTACGGCAACGCCATTCACCTAGGCGAGCGCGACTGCTCCATGCAACGCCGCCACCAGAAGGTCGTCGAAGAGGCACCGGCCCCCGGCATTACCCCGGAACAGCGGGCCTTCATCGGCGAGCGCTGTGCAACCGCGTGCGCACAGATCGGCTACCGGGGTCTGGGCACGTTCGAGTTCCTGTATCAGGACGGCGAGTTCTATTTCATCGAGATGAATACCCGCGTCCAGGTGGAGCATCCGGTGACGGAAATGATCACCGGCGTGGACCTCGTCAAGGAGCAAATCCTGGTCGCGTCCGGGGAACGGCTGCGCTACCGCCAAGCAGACATCGACTGGCGCGGCCACGCAGTCGAATGTCGGCTCAACGCCGAGCACCCGGAGACCTTCCGGCCGAGCCCGGGACGCATCCAAGAATTCCACGCGCCGGGCGGCCCTGGCATCCGCATCGACACCCACATCTACGCCGGCTACGTCGTACCGCCTTACTACGACTCCATGATCGGCAAACTGGTCGCCCACGGCGAAGACCGCGCCACGGCTTTGGCGCGCATGTCCAATGCGCTCCGGGAGACCATCATCGAAGGCATCGACACCAATATCCCGCTGCATCGACAGATCATGAAGGACACCGCCTTCCAGCAAGGCGGTGCAAATATCCACTATCTGGAGAAAAAGCTGGGGTTGTAAGCCCCAGCCCCTAAAGGACGACTCACTCAGCAAGGATTCAACAACAAGCGGTCCATCGACTCGTCACCACGAAACACGCGAAAAGCGCGAAACTTCCGGAGATGCAGACGAGATCCGCATCACTTTCGCGTATTTCGCGATTTTGGTGGTTTGTTTCCGTCTGTGGCCATGTTCATGTTGTTGCTGAACGGTCACTAACCGCCAGCCCCCGTCGTGCCTGTCATGCCCTGGCTCCAGCTCTCCGTCATCGTCAACCGGGAACACGCTGAGCAGGTGGAGTCGGCACTGGAAGAGGCGGGTGCGTTGGCCGTCACCCTGGACGACCCGGACGATGAGCCGGCGGCGCTTCCCGCGGACCTGTCCATGAGCGGCATCTGGGAGCCAGCACCGGCCACCCAGCCCCTCTGGCGGCGCCTTCGCATCACCGCCCTGTTCGACGACAACGGCCTTGGCGAAGTCGCCGCCCAAAGGGCTGCCGATGCGCTGCTGGCCTTCGCCCTCGCACCGCCGCAAATCGCCCGCCTTGGCGACCGGCCCTGGGAGCGGGTCTGGCTGGATGAGCTGGGTCCCGCCCGCTTCGGCCGGCGGCTTTGGGTGTGCCCGCGCGGCGAGCGCCCGGCGGGAGCCGATGCCGCGCAGTGGCCCGGCGTCGTCGTGGACCTGGACCCGGGGCTCGCCTTCGGCACGGGCCACCACCCCACCACCGCACTCTGTCTGACCTGGCTGGATGGGCTAGACCTCGCCGGCAAGCGCGTCCTGGATTACGGCTGCGGCTCAGGCATCCTCGCCATCGCCGCACTCAAGCTCGGTGCCGCCTCGGCGCTCGCCGTGGACTACGACCCCCAGGCGCTGGACGCCACCGTGGACAACGCCACCGCCAACGGTGTGCTCGAGCGCCTCAGCATCGCACGCCCGGAGCAGGTACAGGCCCTGCAAGCGGATGTGCTCGTGGCGAACATCCTCGCCGGTCCGCTGCTGGAGCTGGCCCCAACGCTGGCGGCGCTGGCGGCACCGGGAGCGCACCTCGGCCTCTCCGGCATCCTGTCGCAGCAAGCCGCCCGCGTCGCCGATGGCTATGCGGCAGAGTTTCTAATGGAGCCCGTTGCAACGCAGGAGGGGTGGGCACTCCTCACCGGCCGCCGCCTCTGAGCGGTCACGGAACCCCGCATTGCGGCGGGCACCTGGGACCGCCTGGCCTCCCCCGGCGGTCGCTGTAAGCGAAACACCGTCATTGCGGTACGCTGTGGTCGCTGCTGGCGGCACCGAACTTGGCTAGAATCTCCGCCTCGCTCTCTGGTCCTCGATCCAGGCCCGCATGCCGACGACCCCCAATGTCAGCAGCAGCACCGACGGTGGCGGGCGGTCTGACTCCCAGCGGGAGCCAGCACCGCCCGGCACCAGCCATGCGCAGGTTAAGCAGACTGAGGACGGGCTCGCCATCGGGCCTATTCGCCTCCGCAACCGCCTGATTCTCGCGCCGATGGCCGGCATCACCGACCGGCCGTTCCGGAGCCTTTGCCGGCGGCTCGGTGCCGGCTTGGCGGTCTCAGAAATGCTGTCTGCCAACCCCGCGCTCGCCGCCTCACGGAAGAGTCGGGAGCGGGCGGACCACCGCGGCGAGCCCGGTCCCATTGCGGTACAGATTGCGGGGGCGGACCCGGCTTGGATGGCGGAGGCCGCGCGCATCAACGTGGACCGGGGCGCAGCGCTCATCGACATCAACCTCGGCTGTCCCGCCAAAAAGGTCTGTCAGGCCGCCGCCGGCTCAGCGCTGCTGCGCGACGAGCCCTTGGTGGCGCGCATCCTTGCCGCTGTGGTAGCCGCCGTGCCGGTGCCTGTGACCCTCAAGACCCGCACGGGCTGGTCCCCCGAGACCCGCAATCTCGGTCGCATCGCCTACATCGCCCGGGAAGCGGGCGTCTCGCTATTGAGCGTACACGGCCGCACCCGCGCGTGCGGCTACGGGCTTCGAGCCGAGCACGACAGCCTGCGCGCGTTACGTAACCGGGCGGACCTCGGACTGGACTTGACGCTGGTCGCCAACGGCGACATCGACAGCCCCGAGCGGGCGCGCGAGGTGCTCGAGCACACCGGCGCGGATGCCCTCATGATTGGCCGTGCCGCCCAGGGACGGCCTTGGCTGTTCCGAGAGATCGCGCATTACCTGAACACCGGGGAACGGCTGCCACCGCCATCCGCTGCCTGGATCTGTGCGACCATCCTCGGCCACTTGGAGGCGCTGTATGACTTCTACGGCGCCGAGCGTGGCGTGCGCATTGCGCGCAAGCATATCGGCTGGTATCTGCAGGGCTTCCGGACGCTCGGCGTTGCGGCTAGCACGCACGCGTGCCAGCCCAGCCTCGGCCCAAGGCCCGCCCGGGGCGGACCGCACGGCGGCCCAAGCCGGACCATGACAGGCGCCCCGTCCGAGTGCACCCGGATCGATCTAACCCGGATCAACCGGGCAGAGACCCCACGACAACAGAGCCAATTGGTCCGCGCACTGCTGGAACAAGTAGCGGATCTGGAGGATGCGGCATGACGAGCGCGACGGCAGCCACGGCTGTCCCTTTGGATGATCACGACGCGAACTGGGCAGGGCTGACCGTGGTGCCCACGCACCGCGGTGAACCGCTGCGCGACTGCGTGCGCGCTGCGGTGCGCACTTACCTGCACAATATGGCCGACCAGGAGGTGCAGGGCCTGCATCGTTTTGTGATGGATGAAGTCGAGCGCCCGCTCATCGAAACGGTGCTCGACGCTGCGGCTAACAACCAATCCGTCGCGGCCCGCATGCTCGGCATCAGCCGTAGCACCCTGCGCAAAAAGCTCGCCGGGTACGCAGCGGCGGACGCAACGCCGACGCGCTGATAGCGTCGGCGCCCAAGGGTGCCGAGCCGCCACTGCGCCGTCCCCCGGCGGGTGGCATACTTTCACCCTTGTAGACCCGCCGCGGCGCATGCGGCGGGAGAAAGCACCCGGCTGAGGCTCCGATTGATTGGCCATCCTCGCCAACATCGGACGGAATCCGAGGGCGCAACGCGCTGCGCGTGCGAGTCACCGGCCGCAGTGCGCGACGTCTCATCACCGCCGGTGCCCACCGATAGCTTCCGCGAGGCACACGCCCATGCAACCCATCCGCCGCGCCCTGATCAGCGTCTCCGACAAGACGGGCCTCGCCGATTTCGCCAGCGCCCTCGCGGAGTGGGGCGTCGACATCCTGTCCACCGGCGGGACGTCCAAACTGCTTACAGACGCGGATGTACCCGTGAAGGAGGTCTCGGACCATACGGGCTTCCCAGAGATCATGGGCGGCCGGGTCAAGACCCTGCACCCGCGCATCCATGGCGGCATACTCGGCCGGCGCGGCGTCGACGAGGGCGTCATGCATGAAAACGAGATTCAGCCCATCGACCTCGTCGTCGTGAATCTCTACCCATTCGAGGCCACTGTTGCCCAGCCGGACTGCGATCTGGCCACGGCCATCGAGCAGATCGATATCGGCGGACCGGCGCTGCTGCGAGCGGCGGCCAAGAACCATGCCGCTGTGACGGTGGTGGTGGACGCCGCCGATTACGCGCGGGTGCTGGCGGAAATGGCAGACCACGACGGCGCCGTCAGCGACACCACCCGCTTCGACCTTGCCGTCAAGGCCTTCGAGCACACGGCCGCCTACGATGGCGCCATTGCCAATTACCTGGGCGCCATCGTCGAGCAGCCGACACAGATGCCGCCAGCGCAGGCGTCCGGCGTCCTGCCGCGCACCGTCAACCTGCAATTCCGCAAGCGCCAGGCCATGCGCTACGGCGAAAACCCGCACCAGCAGGGGGCCTTCTACACCGCCCGCAACATCCCGCAGGGCTCCATCGCCGGAGCGGAGCAGCTCCAGGGCAAGGCGCTCAGCTACAACAACATCGCCGACACGGATGCGGCGCTGGAGTGCGTCAAGCAATTCACCGATGGCCCGGCTTGCGTCATCGTCAAGCATGCCAACCCCTGCGGCGTCGCCTATGGCGAGAGTCTCCTGCACGCTTACGAGCGCGCCTTTGCCACGGACCCGGAATCGGCCTTCGGCGGCATCATCGCCTTCAACGCCGAATTGGATGCCGCTACGGCTGAGGCCATTGTGCAGCGCCAATTCGTCGAGGTGATCATCGCGCCGGCGGTGTCCAGCCAGGCTGCAGCCGCCGTCGCCGCCAAAAAGAACGTGCGTCTCCTGGCCTGCGGCGCTTGGGACCAAACGCCGACACCCTACCTGGACTTCAAGCGCGTCCTCGGCGGCCTGTTGGTGCAGGAGGCGGACATAGCGCTCGCCGGTCAACTCAAGATCGTCGGCCGCCGAGCACCGTCCGAGGCCGAGATGCGCGACCTGTTCTTCGGCTGGCGCGTGGCCAAGTTCGTCAAGTCCAACGCCATCGTCTACGCCCGGGACACCCAGACCATCGGCGTCGGCGCCGGGCAGATGAGCCGCGTCAACTCCGCGCGTATCGCCAGCATCAAGGCAGAGCAGGCAGGCCTTGCCGTGCAGGGCGCCGTGATGGCGTCGGATGCCTTCTTCCCGTTCCGCGACGGCATCGATCAAGCCGCCGCCAACGGCATCACTGCGGTGATCCAGCCGGGCGGCTCCATGCGCGACGACGAGGTCGTCGCGGCCGCCGATGAGCACAGCATGGCGATGGTGTTCACCGGCATCAGGCATTTCAGGCACTAACACGATGAGGAACTAGGGGCTCGGGGCTAGGCTCCCTAGCCCCTAGCCCCTAGCCCCTAGCCCCTA
>CAZGCI010000015.1:0-56725 GCA_964524185.1 uncultured Thiohalocapsa sp.
GCGGACGCAGCCTTCGTTGGGCCCAGCGACGTCTGCTTGCCAAACATTGTGTGTCCCGGATGAATCGGTCACGTTAGCCTTAGAAATCCCCGCGGCCGAGCGATCCGGAGCCCACGTCCGCACCTGCCCTCGCCGGTCGGCCTCGGCGCCGATGCCATCCTTCCATTTCCCCTACACGATAAGACGAAACAGGAAGGTGCGGAGTTCTGCGGCCCTTCACGAAAATTCGTGCGCTCCTTGGAACAAGGGCAAGCTGATCGGTCAGAAGCCACCGCTGAAGCTGGCGGAGATCTGGACGGTGCGCACGCAGCTGCGGATGGCTGGAATCATCCGGGACCCAACACAAGACTTGTCGCGGCACGTTCATCAGCCCGCCCGGACAGCGAATGCGTTGCCTGTGGTACAGGCCCATGCGCTCAGAACTCAACAGTGAACGATGATCAGGCGTCTCAGCCGCCATTCGAATCGCTTGCCTTTCCGGCCGAGGCACACCGGGCGTGACGGGCCAGGATGGGATGTCCATGGCTTTCACGCCGCCCACACACCGGGGAGCGAAGCTTCGCATCGGGATGGTTTGGCGCGACGGCGGCTTGATGCGCCCAGGCGGGCGGTTTAGCCTCTACGGGTTGTGGCGCTTCCGCCGTTGGCCGGCGGAGCCTTCCCCGGCACACGCCGCCACCCCCTCCCCCGCCCAGAGCACCTGCCCGGAGCGATAGCCGCATGCCCCAGGATCTACACGCCGCCGCCGGGGCGGCCAGCATCGAGCCCGATCCAGCCACCCTCGGTGGGCCGTCCAAAGGGCTGCGCGAGACGACGCTGTTGTCCCGCGACGAGCGCTTGGCTGGGCGGCCGAACCTGTGCAGCGACTGCGGGCTGTGCGACACCTGGCTCAAGCCGGACATGGCCAAGGCCTGTGTCTTCGTGCGCAACCGCGGCGAGGCGCTTGAGCGGCGGTTGTTTGGACGCAATCGGCGCGACGGCGATGAGCTGCGCTTCGGCGTGTTTCGGCAGATGCTCGCCGCCCGCATGAAACAGCCGGTGGCGGGGTCGCAGTGGTCCGGCATGGTCACCAGCCTGGCGGCCCGACTGCTGGAGCGCGGCGAGGTGGAGGCCGTCATCACCGCAGCCAGTATGCCGGGCACCCGCTTTTCGCCGAGACCCGTGCTGGCGCGCACACCGCAGGAGGTGCTTGCGAGCGCCGGTAACAAGCCCTGCCTGTCACCGAGCCTTGGGCTGTTGGACACCGTGCGCGAGGCGGGCGTGAAGCGGCTGGCCGTCATCGGCACTGGCTGTCAGGTGCACATGCTCCGCGCCGTGGAGGACACGCTTGGCCTGGAGCGCCTCGACGTGATCGGCATTCCGTGCTCGGACAACGTGACCTATCCGGACCTGACCTATTTCCTGGAGCAGGTCTCGCACTCGCCTGGCACCATCGTCCACTATGAGTTCATGCAGGACTACAGCCTGCATATGCACCACGAGGACGGCAGCACCGAGCGGCTCAACTACATCGATTTCCCCATGGACAAGCTGGAGGGCATCTTCCCCTCCGCCTGCCTGTCGTGCTTCGACTATGCCAACACCCTGGCGGACATCACCATCGGCTACATGGGTGCGCGCCTCGGTTGGCAGTGGGTGCTGGTGCGCACCGAGCGCGGCGGCGCGCTGCTAGATGTGCTGCGCGATGCGTTGGAGATCGGTGCGCTGGACAGCGCCGGGGACCGCACCCGGGGCGTGCCCCGCTACATCCAAATGCTCGCCAATCCCCCAGGCAAGCCGCCCAAGCTGGTCCGCAAGCTCATTGCCTGGTTGCAGCGCAACCGCGGGCCGCGCGGGCTGGAGTTCGCCCGCGCCATCATCGAGATGAAAATGCTCCGCAACCTGCACCACGTGCGCGGCCGGTTCAGCCGTTTCGAGCCGCGGATCGTGCCGGACTACGTCTACCGTGCGCTGGCACCTTACGAAGAGGCCCATCGGGAGGCCCTCGGCCGGGGCATCCGCCCGCAGAGCACGGCGGCACCGGA
Source organism: uncultured Thiohalocapsa sp. (assembly GCA_964524185.1). Lineage (GTDB taxonomy): Bacteria > Pseudomonadota > Gammaproteobacteria > Chromatiales > Chromatiaceae > Thiohalocapsa. Next base: position 2,025 of record CAZGCI010000015.1, read on the forward strand.
CCAACAGCGATGACTCGGCGCGGCGTCCGCCCATGGCAACGTATGGCGCGTTGCCGACTCCAGGGCTGCAGACCAAATCGCAGACTTGGCGCCACGCCTTGCAGGTCGGACGGCCAGGCAGCGCGCCGGGTTGGGCTGGCCGCGTTGCTGCTCGGGCTCTGCCTTAGCCTGCCGGCCAACGTCGCGGCACTCGATGCCCGCCTCTCCACCGAGACCACCGCCGCCGGCGAGCCGTTTTCCCTCATCCTGACAGACGATGCACCCCTGCCTGCGGATGTGGACCTCGGCCCGCTGAACGTGGATTTTCGGGTGATCGACCGGCGCCAGGCTCAGAGCGTCACGACCGTCGACGGCCGCCGGCTGGAGCGCCATGAGCTCATCCTGACCCTATTGCCGCGGCGCACGGGGGCGCTCTCGGTGCCGTCCATCGCGGTGGGAGACGGGCGCACACCGGCCCTGCCGGTCACCGTCGCCGGCAGCACCAGCCCGGACGCGCAGTTAGTTCCAGCACCCGCGACGGCGCCGCCGCCGGCTGCGGCCGACGCGGCACCCCAGCGCATCGGCGTCGGCGCCGAGGTCACGCCAACGCGGGCGGTGGTGGATCAGGAACTCCTGCTGACGGTGCAGGTGCGCTCGCCGGATGGCCCGCCCCAGGGGCATCTGCCGACGCCGCAGGTCGGTGCCGCTCGGTTGCGACTGCTCGGCACCAGCCGCACCCAGTCACCAGACGGTGACCACGTCTTGACGCAACGCTTCTCTGTCTTCCCGCAGCAAGCCGGTCGCCTGTCCATTACTGGGCTGGGCTTCGATGCCTGGCAGCTCGCGGGCGGCGCACCGGTGCGCCATCGTGCCGATCCCGTCGCGGTGGACGTTGAGGCACCCCCCGCTGAAGCCGCGGCCGAGCCCTGGCTGCCGGCGCGCCTGCTGACCCTGAGCGAGGCCGGCCCGACGGAGGTGCGCATCGCACCGGGACAGGGTCTGGAGCGCCTGGTGACGATCCGCGCCGAGGGGTTGCCGGCGGAGCGGCTACCCGCGATTGCGCTGCGCATCCCCTTTGAGCTGCGGGTTCGCGATGACCCGCCGCGGCTGTGGAACGAGGTCGCGGACGACGGCATCGTCGGCTACCGAGCGGAGCGCGTGCTCATCAGCGCCGAAGCACCGGGCAGCTATGTGCTGCCCGGTGCCGCGATCGATTGGTGGGATACACAGGCCGAAACAGTGCGCACGGCGACCCTGCCGGATTGGACGCTGACGGTGGCACCCTTCGCGTCCACTGACCGCCGCCCTGCTGCCCGCTGCGAGCGAGATCAAGAGCGCTCAGCAACGGCGCCGCAGGGCGCGGGCGACACGCCACGCAAGCCGGCGCCCGAGCCTGCGCAGCCAGCCCTTCCAGAGGCACAACGCGGCTGGGGTGTACTCCTGGCGGGCGGTATGGGGCTCCTGGTGGCTGTGCCGCTCTTGTGGCTCGGGCTGCGGCGGCTGCGGCGTCGCCCGGCCCCGGCGCGCGGCACAGACATGGGCAGTTCAGCGCAAGCCCCGGAGCCGACGCCCCCCGCGGCGGACCAGAACAGTCAGACGCTGGTTGCCGCGGTGCGTCAGGCCTATGGCAATGAGGATGCAGCGGCGGCCCGCACCGCGCTCTTGGCTTGGGCCGCTGTCATTTGGCCAGAACGGCCCCCGGGGAATCTCTCGCAGCTGATGCTGCGGCTGCCGCCGCCCCTGCGGGATGAGCTCAAGCTGTTGGACAAGACGTTCTATGGTCCCGGCGACGGTACCTGGGCGACACGACCCGTGCCGGACCAACTCGCAGCGTTTCAGGGCTCGCCGTGGGCGGCATCGACGGACGCGAACGTCGACAGCACCGCGCCCGCCTGAGATCACCGGCACAGCGGCCGGTCAGTGCGCCGTCACGTCTGACCGAGGAGCACCGTCAGGCGCGCGATCTCCTGCTGGGCCTCCACCTGTTCGGTCACGTCGTATTGCACGCCGAGGTAATAGATGACCTTGCCCTCCGGATCCATCAGGGGCCGAATGCTGAGCCGGTTGTAGAAGCGCGTGCCGTCCTTGCGGTAATTGCGCAACGTGACTTCCACCGGGCGTTCCTCCGCCAGCGCCGCACGGATCTCTGCGATGGCCGGCTGTTCGCGGTCATCGCCTTGCAGGAAGCGGCAGTTGCGGCCGAGGATTTCATCCTGCGAGTAGCCGGTCATGCGCTCGAACACGGCGTTGGCGAAGACAATGGGATTATCCGGTAAGTCCGGATCGGACAAGGTGACGCCGTTGACGCAGCTATCCAGGATCTCTGCCAGCACGGTCGGGATCATGCCGGGATCTTTTTCGACGACGAAGTTCATAGTGGCCTCCGCCCAAGCGTCTGCCCAGGCCAATACCCGGGGTTTCGCCCAACGCTCTGCCCAAAGGTTTGCCGGCCCAACGGCAACGGTGGTTGCCGCGCCGGGTCGGCGGTTGTGGTCGCGCCTGCTCGACCAAGGCCGCATGCGCGCCGGGTCTTCATGCGGACTGCCGCTCCGGCGGCGCGCACTCGGCCTCGATCAGTCGTTTTAGATTGCGCACCGTGCGCTCGGCGCCGTCTTGCACCGCCGAGCGGATGAGTTTCTCGAACGGACGCATGATCAGGTCGATGCGCCGCAGCTCGAAGGTGAAGGTGAGCTTGGTATGCTGTGACGCTGCGTCGAACTGATAGTCCACCCAGAAGGGGAAATTGGTGCCCTGGAAGGTGAGCCGACGCGCCGGCTGCATGTGCGTAATCTTGAATGTGGATTCCGTGCGCCGCCCCTGATCCACCCGCACCTGCCGCGCGAGGGTGCCCACACGCATCGGCCCCTTGGAGACCATGCGCAGCTCCTTCACTTCTGGTGACCAGCGCGGGTAGTTGCGCTCGAAGTCCTCGGCGATGAATGCGTACACCGCATCCGCGGACCGCTCGATCTCGATGCTCGCTTGCCCTTTGACCACGACGATCTCCTGAGCCGGCTGTTGCGCGGCGCGCACCCGCCGCCTGCGCCTTGAGTGGTGCGACCCGGAATACCCCGAGCGGTTCCCCAGCATTATGAACCACATCCAGACTGAGCATAACAGCCCTGCCCCGGCAGGGGATATGGCCTACGCTACGGCGCCGGAACGGGCCCTAGGCCAACTCTACGACCTAGTGACGGGCGATGAGGACGCGCGTGTCTGCAAGGACATCCCGCCCGAGTCCTGCAACGATCAGCCGCGTAATTTCTTCGCCTACCTGGGCGCGAACCTGCTGAGTAAGCTCGCGGATGAGCTCTCCAGCGCCCGGCTGGTGCTGCCCTGGCTGCTCGGTGCCCTGGGTGCACCGGCCGTCTTCGTGGGCCTGCTGGTGCCCATCCGCGAGTCCGGCGTGCTGCTGCCGCAGTTGGCGGTGGCCGCCTATATCCGCCGCATGCCGCTGCGCAAGCCTGTTTGGATCCTGGGCGCACTGCTCTCCGGCGGCGCCCTGGGCGCCATGGCCCTGGCCGCACTGAGCATGCAGGGCGCCGCCGCGGGCTTGGTCATCGTTGGACTGTTGGTGGTCTTCAGCCTCGCCCGGGGGCTCTGCTCGGTGTCCGCAAAGGACGTGCTCGGCAAGACCGTCTCCAAATCCCGGCGGGGCCGACTCATGGGCTGGTCGGCGGGGATCGCCGGTGCCGCCACACTCGCCCTGGGGTTGGCGCTAGGCGCCCTTGGCAACGTGGAATCCGAACGTCTGGTCTACGCCTTGCTGTTGGCGATGGGCGGCGGGCTCTTCCTGTTGGCTGCCCTGGTGTTTGTTGCCGTGCGCGAGCAGCCCGGCGCCACCGCCGGCGGCGGTAACGCCCTCACGGAGGCCCTGGCGAGCCTGCGCCTGATGCGCACGGACCGGGACTTTCGGCACTATCTGATCACGCGCATCGGGCTGCTCACACTGGCCCTGGCCCCGCCCTTTTACGTGCTGCTGTTACAGCAGAGCAGCGATACGGCCCTCTCCGGCCTGGGGTTGCTGATCATCGCGAGTGGACTCGCCGCGACCGTGAGCGCGCCCATCTGGGGCCGCCTCAGCGACCGGTCCGCACGGCTCGTCATTGCGCTGGCGGCCGCGCTCGGCGGCATCACGGGTATCGCCACCTGGCTGCTGGGACACAACGGCTTCCAAGGCACCGCGCTCACCTGGCTTCTTGCGGGGCTCTTCTTGCTCGTCAACATCGCCCACGCCGGCGTGCGCCTGGGCCGCAAGGTGTACCTGGTGGACCTGGCAAGCGGTGACAATCGCGCCGCCATGGTCGCCGTGAGCAACACCATCATCGGCGTCGCCATGCTGCTGGGTGGGGCCATCGGTGTGCTGGCGGACCTGTATGACACGGCCACCGTCATCGGTCTGCTCGGGATCGGCTCACTCGCGGTGGCGGCCTACGCCGTCGGGCTGCGCGAGGTCTCCGACGAAGGCACCCACTGAGCTGCACCCCACTGAGCTGAACCATGCACGACGCTGTCGATCCCCAGCCACGGCCCCTGTGGCAGCAGGAGCTGGCCGGGGCCTTCACCCGCGTCGCTGACCTCCTCGCCTTCCTCGGCGTTGCGCCCGCTGATTGCGCCCGAGTGCTCGCGTCGGCGAAGGACTTTCCGCTGCTGGTGCCGCGTGGGTTCGCCGCTCTGATGCGCCGTGGCGATCTGCAGGATCCGCTCTTGCGCCAGGTGCTGCCGCTGACCGCGGAGCTGGAGCCGGTGGCGGGGTTCGGGACGGACCCGCTCAACGAGCAGGCCGCGCGCACCGCGGGCGGCCTGCTGCGCAAGTACCGCGGCCGGGCCTTGTTGGTGACCACCGGCGGCTGCGCTGTGCATTGCCGCTATTGCTTCCGACGGCATTTCCACCACGCGACGCTACCCGGACGCGCCGCCTTGGACGCCGCCTTGACCGAACTGGCCGCGGCAGAGGACGTGCACGAGCTGATCCTAAGCGGCGGCGACCCGCTCCTGCTGGATGATGCGGCGCTGACGCAGCTGTTGATGCGCGTCGCCACCATCGCGCATCTGCGGCGTATCCGCGTGCACACCCGTCTACCGGTGGTGCTACCGAGCCGCGTCACCCCGGCGCTGTGCCGGCTGCTCGGTAGCCATCCGCTGCGCACGGTGCTGGTGATCCACGCCAACCACCCGATGGAGCTCGGGACGGCCGCAGCCGAGGCCCTGGGGGCGTTGCAACGGGCCGGCGTAGTGCTCTTGAATCAGAGCGTGCTGCTTCGGGGCGTGAACGACCAGCCCGAGTGCCTGGCGGCATTGAGTGAGCGTCTCTTCGCCTGCGGTGTGCTGCCCTACTACCTACACCAATTGGATGCGGTGGCGGGCGCGGCCCACTTCGCAGTGGACGACGCCCGAGCGCGGCGCCTCGCCGCCGCCCTGCGCGCCCGCTTACCAGGCTATCTGACGCCGCTCCTGGTGCGTGAGACGGCCGGTGCCGCACATAAGGTACCGCTGCTGTGAGTCAGCGGGCGTTCGCAATGCCGTGGGGCACATGCCCGGTGGCGACGCGGCCGCGGGTGTCGGCGCAATGACGTTCTTGGTCATCGAAGTAGATATCGGCATCGAAGGCGTCGAGAAAGGGTCCCTTCGGCAATCCACCGAGGAAGAGGGCCTCATCGATGCGGATGCCCCAGTCCTGCAGGGTGCGGATCACGCGTTCATGCGAGGGTGCACCGCGGGCAGTGATGAGCGCCGTGCGCAGCGGCGCATCACGGGGCGGGAACAGCGCCTGTATGCGGTGCAGCGCCAGCAAAAACGCCTTGAAAGGCCCCGCCGAGAGGGGCACGGCAGCGGCGGCCACTTCGCGTGCATTGAAGGCCGCGAGGCCCTCGCTGCGGTAGACGCGCTCAGCCTCATCCGAGAACAGTACGGCGTCGCCGTCGAAGGCGATGCGCACCAGGCTGTCGGCACTGCGGCCGGTCTGCGCCGGCGCCGGCATCAGCGTCGCCGCCGCGCAGCCCGCTGCGAGTGCCCGACGGACGTCGTCCGGGTCCGCGGACAGGAAGAGATGCGCATCGAAGGCACTGACGTAACGATACGGACTCGCGCCGTTGGTGAACGCGGCGCGGGTGATGTCGAGGCCGTGGTGGCGAATCGAGTTGAAGACCCGAAGGCCCGTGTCCGAGCTGTTGCGCGAGAGCAGGATGATTTCCACCCGTCCCGCGTCACCGATGCGTTCGTTGAGGGCGAGTAGTTTTTGCACGAGCGCAAAGGCGACGCCGGGCGCCAGGATCTGGTTCTCCCGGGCCACCTGGTAGGCATGGTAGGCGTCGACGCCTTCGTCCTGAAATACGCGATGCGACTCATCCAGGTCGAACAACGCGCGTGAGGAAATGGCAACGACCAGCCGAATGTGCTCGGTATGACCGCCATCGGGCACTGGCGGCAGAGCGCTAGCAGACACCGCCGCGGGCTCCCCGCCAGTGCACTGTGAATCGGCAGGTTCTCCGGTCTGCGTCAGCACCGTAATGGGATGCGGGTCCGCCCGAACGATGCACTCACCAGGGCAGGAAGGAGTTGATGAAGTGCATGGGCCGGCCGATGTTGCGACTCATGTTCCCCATGTCGTCGCGCATGTTGGCGGTGGTGTAGGTCATGGTCTGCATGGAGTGGTCCATGCCCTGGATGGTGGTGAGCATCGGCTCGAGCACGCTCACGTCGCGGGCCATGGAGTCCACGCCGACCGCCATGGTCCGTACGTTAGAGCTGATCTGGCCCATATTGTCCGAGATGGACTGCATGTTGCTTGCCAGCACCGTCATGTTGGAATCGACGCTGATGGCGAGGTAGTGCACATCCTTCGCCAGGCTGAACACCAGGTAGAAGCCGTAGGCCGCCAAAATGATAAAGGCGAACAGCGACGGATAGACGATCAGCTCCCAACGCCGTGCACTGTTCTCGAACGCCTGGGAGAGCCGGTCCATTGCGAACGCATTGGCCTGAGAATCCGTCGCATTGCCCTGCATCGCGTCGTCATCGGAGCTAGGCTGCTGCGGCGCGCCTAGATGGGAATCGGATGTGGGATGCGCCATCGCCTTGGTTGCCTCAGTGAACGGATCTTCTTATGTCGGATCGCACCGCGATGTCCAGACCCGGCATGACACACGGGGCAAACCATCGCGCAGCGTTGCAGGCGTATGACAAGAGAGACTAACACATAGCCTCGGAATTCCCACCGCTCGTCCGGTGATGTCTGGTCCAGGATGACAACGACCTTGCCAGGTTGCACCGGTTGGCCATCGTGCCGAGCTTGGCGGCACCTCGACGGAAAATCTCTGCGGCAGCGCCGTGAGCCTGTCACGGCGGCTCAGCTCAACAGGTGTGGGAAGAGCGCAGCGGCCAGCGCGTAGAATTCTTTGGCGCCCTTGCCTCGGGGCTCCAGCTCGAAAACGGCAAGACCCTCGCTGAAGGAGCGCCGAAACACGGTGCGCTGCGAGAGCCGCGGCTTGATAAAGCGCACGTCCGGCAGCGAGACCAGCGCGGCGGCGGCCTCGTTGGTTTCGCGCACCGCGTGGTGGGTGTCGCCGCGGTTGATGAAACCGATGATCTCCACCGGTGCGCTGCGCTCTATGGACCGCACAAGCCGCGCGAAGCGCTGGATGGACCAAATGTCTGCCTGAGACGGCGGCACCGGCACCACCACGCGGTCACACAGCGATAGGGCCGTGCGCAACGCGTCCATATCCGCAGTGCCGATGTCGATGATGGTCTCTTCGTGCTCTACGAGGCCCTGCGGGGTCAGTGCGCCGCGATCGCGCACCAACAGGGCTGGCTCGAAACCTTCCTCTGTGCGGACTTCGATGACGTCCGTGAGCGTGGCTTGGGGGTCCACGTCGAGCAACTGGACATCCATGTCGGCCATGGATAGCCACACGCCAAGGTTGAAGGTCAGCGTGCTCTTCCCAGAGCCGCCCTTCAGACTCCCGATCACCGTGATCATGCCTGCCCCGCTCCGCCGAAGTGCCTGTGAGAACCGCGCGCAAGCATACGCCTAGGGGCCGCTACGGTAGTAGCGCCGATAGAAGTCGTCCGGCGTGGACACGCCAGGACCAGGCTCGTAGCCGAACGCCGTGCCCCGGTCGTCGCCCTTCGGTGGACGGTCGCGTCGAGACCTGTCCCGATCAACGAAGCGCGTGTCGCGCGTCGCGTCCTGACGGCGCGTCTGTTCTTTGCGGGTCAGCGGGCGGAAGCGATAATCACCGGACACGTCGTCGGGCTGCCGCTCGAGCTTCGGGTCATCGCGAAACCGATAGCGTGGGCGCGCGGCAGGCAGACCCAGGTCGGAGTAGTTATCGCGTCCTTGCGACCCACCCGGGGCGGCGAGCCGATCGTCGCGATAGCCCCAGTCACTTGCGGGCGCTGTCTGCTCCCGATACTGCGGCAGCGGTTCTTGCGCCCAATCCGGTGCGCCGTAGCCATCCGGCGACAAGCGCTCTTTGGGCGGGTCACGACGCCAATCCTCGGCGGTCGGCGCTGGGCGGCTGTCTTCGTCGGGACTGCGATAGCGTGCCTCGTAAGGCTCGTATCCGGGGCGATCCGTCGGCCGAAAGCTGTCCCGGTCGTCGGCGAACCGATCATAGGATGGGTACCCTCGCGCACCACCATCGCCGTAATCAGATGCGGAGCCGTCATCGCGGCTGCGGAATTGGTCATACAGGCTGCTGCCCGAGTCGCCACCGTAGCGCCCGGCCCCTGAATACCGTCCAGCATCGGGACGATACCCACTCCCCTGCCCGTACCAGCCGGGATCAGGGGCGCCATAGCCATCAGCCGCCGTCAGCGGGCTGGCCCAAAACGCGGCGGGCACAAACCAAAGGGCGAGGGCCAGAAGTTTCAACATTTGCAACACCACTTGCGCGGCTCGATCCATTGATATCGACCGCAGCGAACGGCCGTCCCCTTGAGTCTAGCCGCAGCGGTGCGGGCTGACTGAACGACATCCCGTCTCTTTGCGCTACCCACCCGTTTCGTCGTCGGTTTTCAGGCGGATGCCACGCCGAGGGGCCTTTTTCTGCACCTTCGCGACCTTGGCCGTAGCCGCCGACGGCGGTTTTGCGGCAGCCTTTTTCTTGGTTGCGCGCTTGCGCGGTTGCTCGGCCTTGGCGGCGCCGTCGTCCGGCTTTGTGGCTGTTCGCTTCGTTGTCCCCGGCTTGGGGGCCGTCGTCGGGCCGCCCGTTGCCGCCGCCGGCGCTACACCACCGGCGGGCTTGTCCCGGCCTGCTGCCTTCGCCGGTGCCTTCCGGCTGCGCGCAGAGGCGGGCTGGGTCTCGCCGGAGCGCAGCGCATTCGGTAGATCGCCTGACGCACGGCGCTCGTCATACGCGATCCCTCCGCCGCCGTCGCCATGCGGGCCGACGCCACCGCCTGCAGCACCGCCACCACCCGCGGGCCTCGGGCGTTTCGGCCGCACCATCGAGCGCAGCCAGTCATAGAGCAGCAGGAAGATGCCACGCACCAGGTAGAACACCATCATGAGTGCACCGCCCAGCTTGGCCAGCACCGGCGAGGGCTCGCGCCCCCGGGGCGTTGCCGTCTGCCGCCGGGGACGGTCCTCGTCCAGCAATTCCTCGGCACAGGGCACCGTGGTGCCGGCCGGCGCGCTGGCCACGGCCACCTCGCAGAGATCGCGGCTGGCGGCCACACAGCCGAGCGGGATCACGATGAGCGTCAGGATGGTGGAGACCAGCACGCCAGAGGACAGCGAAATGGCCATGCCCTGAAAGATCGGGTCCGAGAAGATCACGCTGGAGCCCGCCACGAGCGCAAGCGCGGTGATGACGATGGGCCGCGTCCGAGTTTTGCAGGCTCGGATCACGGCCTCGGCAACAGGCACGCCCTTTTGTACCTCGTGGATGGAGAAATCCACCAACAAAATGGAGTTGCGCACAATAATGCCGGCCAGGGCGATCCAGCCGATCATCGAGGTGGCGGTGAACTCACCGCCTAGCCCAAGCTCGAACGCCAGCCAATGCGCCGGAATGATGCCGAGCAGCGTCAGCGGAATCGGCGCCATGATCACCAGCGGGATGCGGAAATTGCCGAACTCCCAGACCACCAAGATGTAGATCAATACCAACGCCACAGCGAAGGCCGCGCCCATATCGCGGAAGGTCTCATAGGTAACTGTCCACTCACCGGTCCATTCGAAACCGGACACCTGATCCGACGGCGGCGGCCCGAGCCAATGTGCCTTCGGCGCAACGCCGTCCGGGGCGACGTAATCCATTTCTTTAAGCCGCTTCTGCACCTGCAGCATGGCATAGACAGGTGCCGCTAGATCCCCGCCCACATCGGCGACGACGTACTCGATGGCGCGCAGGTCCTTGCGGAAGATGATGTCCTCTTCCGGCATCCGCTCGAATCGACCAAGCTCACGTAACGGCACGGTAAAGCCGGCGTTGGACCGGATCGGCAAATCGCCGAGCCGATCGATCTGGGAGCGTTCCGCCAGCGGCACTTGCAGCACGATGTGCACAGGCTCGTGGCCCGACTTCATCTTCACGTCACCGATGGGGGTGCCGCCAAGGGCCATGGCCAGGTTTTGGTTGATGTCATCAACGGAAATGCCGCGGCGAACCGCCTTTTCGGTATCGACGTCGAAGCGCCAGTAGTCGAAGGGCGCACGGATGTAGTTGTCCACGTCGCGGGTGCTTTCGGCCTGCTTGAAGATATCCGTCAGCTCTTGGGCAAATTCGCGCCGTACCTCCGCGGACGGGCCATGTACTTCAGCGACGACGGACTGCAGCACCGGCGGCCCCGGCGGCATCTCGACCACGGCGATCTGCGCGCCGCTCGCGTCGGCCATGGGCTGCAACATCTGGCGTGCTTCCACGGCAATCTCGTGGCTTGAGCGTTTGCGCTTCTTTTTGTTTTTCAGCTGCACCTGGACCTCGCCCTGCCAGGGGTCGGAGCGCAGGTAGTAATGACGCACCATGCCGTTGAAGTCGAACGGCCGCGCTGTGCCGGCATAGAGCTGGATTGCCGTGACTTCAGGCATGGTGCGGATCTTCTCGGCCATGCGATGCGCAAGATTCGCCGTCACCGGCAGGGCCGTGCCCTCTGGCATGTCCAACACCACCGAGAACTCTGGCTTGTTGTCCAGCGGCAGCATCTTCACCGGCACCCACTTGAAGTAGAAGAAGGACAGGGTGAATAGGAAGGTGCCCCAGAGGATGAGCTTGAAGGCCAGCCGGGTGCCCTTGTTCTCGATGAGGGGCGTGAGGATGGCGACGTAGAGCTTTTCCAGCTGCTCCGCCTCGCGGTGTTCCCGCTTCTCCGCCACCTCCAGGTAGCGCATGGACGGCCGCAGCCAGTTGGAAATAGCCAGGTACGGCGTGAATACAAAGGCCGCGAACAGAGAGATCAGCATGGCCACGGAACCGAGCGCCGGGATCGGCTCCATGTAGGGCCCCATCATGCCGCTGACGAACCCCATAGGCAGCAGGGCGGCAATCACGGTGAAGGTGGCGAGGATGGTGGGGTTGCCCACCTCACGTACGGCGTCGACGGCCGTGTGGTCGTCGGTGCGGCCCTCCTCCAGCCATCGACGATAGATGTTCTCGATGACGACGATGGCGTCGTCCACGAGGATGCCGATGGAGAAGATGAGCGCGAATAGGCTGACGCGGTCGATGGTGTAGTTGGTCACCCAGGCCGCGAAGATGGTCATCAACAGCACCACCGGGATCACCAGGAGCACGACGATGGCGGGCTTCAGGGCGCGGAAGGCAATCAGCACCAGCAGGAAGACGAAGAAGGTCGCAATGAATAGTTTCTTGATCAGGTCGGAGACCTTCTCGTTGGCAGTGTCTCCGTAGTTGCGGGTGATGCTGACCTCGACGTTGTTCGGGATGCGCCCGCCCCTGAGTTCTTCCACCTTGTCGATGATGGCGTTGGCCACGGTGACGCCATTGGTGAGCTCCTTCTTGGCGATGGCGATGGTCACCGCCGGCACGCCATTCGCCTCGAGCCCCTCGGGGCCCGCTGGGCCGGTGTAGTAGGCAACCAGCTGCGTTGCGTCTTCCGGCTGCCGCTGCACCTGGGCCACGTCGTACACGTAGACCGGGATCTCGTTGAAGGTGCCGACGACGAGGCGGGCAATCTCGTCTGCGCTTTTGAGAAAAGAGCCGGTGGTGACGGAAAAATGCGCTCCGCTGGATTCGACGCCGCCCGCGGTGGCTTCCGCGTTGGCGGTCTTAATGGTGTTGGCGACATCGCCGAGGCTGATGCGATAACCGGACAAGCGCTCGGGGAAGGCATCGACGGTAATCTGCTCGCGCCGGCCGCCGACGATAAAGGCGTTGCCGGTATTCGGCACCTCCTTCAACACCTGCAGCACATCCTGCGCGAGCAGCCGCAACTGGCCGTCATCCACGTCGGGACGCCCATCGCCGTCCACGTCTTTCGACCACAACGTGAGCGTGACGATCGGCACGTCGTCGATGCCCTTGCTCTTCACCAAGGGCGGCAAAACCCCGGGCGGGATCTTGTCCATATTGGACGACAGCTTGTCGTTCACCTTCACCAACGAGGGGCCCATCTTTTCGCCCACCTCGAACTGGATGGTGACGATGCCCTGCCCGCGCTGGGCGGCGGAGTAGACGTGGTCCACACCTGGAATCTCGCTGATCATCCGCTCCAGCGGCTGCATCGCGAGGTTGCTCACCTGTTCCGCCGAGGCGCCCGGGTACTGCACCATGATGTCGATCATGGGCACCGAGATCTGTGGGTCCTCTTGGCGCGGCGTGGCGATGAGCCCCAGCAGCCCCATCATTAACATTGCCACATAGAACAACGGCGAGAGGGGTGAGCGGATGAAGAACCGCGCCGTGCGCCCGGCGAGCCCCAAATCCGCTTCGTCGTAGGGCGGATCGCTCTTCGGCGTGGTCCCGGTGTTGGCGCGGGTGCTCTCGTCCTGGCTCATGACTGGGTCTCGGACCTGTTTTGGGGCGGCTTGAGGCCGGAGAATGGCGTGTTGGGGCTGCCGGCGCGGCGACGCCGCCTACTGCGCCTTGCTTAGGCAGCGCCGGCAGGGCAATGGCGTTGCGGTGGGCTCAGACAAGGGCGGAGGGGTTTGCCGAGACGGCTCACCGGCCAACGGCACCGCCACGGGACCACGTGCTGGCAACGCCGGCGCCGGGATTATCAAGGATTCGCTCGCCGGGCCGCAGCCCGCTCAGCACAGTGACCATGCCGTCTGGACGCGGCTCGCCAACGCGGATCAGCCGCAGCTCTGGATTGCCCTGCTCGTCCAGCACATAGACGCCGGGCAGACTGCCGTTGAAGCGGATAGCCGAACGCGGTACCACCGGGTTGACCCGGGCCGGCGCATTGAAGTCGGGCACCAAGACCTTGGCATACATGCCCGGCTCCGATACCCCCTGGGGCAAGTCGAACTTGACTCGGACGGTATGGCGCTGGGGATCGGCCATTGGGAAGATTTGCGCCACGCGCACCGGCACGCCCTGGTCATCCGTCACCGTGCCGCCGCGGGCGGGCACATCGAGCTCAGCGCGCAGCATCATGCCCTCGCGCAGCCCCGGGCGCAGCCGGGCGGGGATGTCCACCTCGACCTGCAAATACTCGACGTCGGCGTAGTTGAGCATCGGCTGACCCGGCTGCGCGGTGTCGCCTACCTCTACAAACTTCTTGACGATGACGCCCTTGAACGGTGCCACGGACCGCGCGTCGCGGAGCTTCGAGTCCAATGCCCGCACCTCCGCCTGCAGCGCCGCGATGGCGTTGCGAGCCTCTTGTATCTGGGCGCCAGAAGCATACAGATCCGCCGACAGCTCGGCGCCTTGGTCGCGATCGCCGATGAATTCCTCCATCGGCCGGGTAAAGAATTGATCGAAGAGATTCGGGACGCCCATTCCGCCCGGCGACGAGCGCGCGCGCGGCGAGTAGGTCTCCCGGCTGTACTGCACACCGGCATTGCGGAGCTTCACATCCGCCGTCGCGATCTGGGCAACGAGGGCCTCGCGCTTGGCCCGCAGCTCGCTGTCGTCAAGCGCGACGAGGGTGGTGCCTTCGTCGAAGCGGTCCCCTTCGATGCCGGCGATGTATCTGACTCGGCCGGGCAGCTGCGCCGCTAGCGTGACTTCTTTATAGGGAATGACCGTACCGCCGACAGAGACCGTCGGCAGTCCTTCCGCCTGCTTGACGACGTAGACGCCGTCGGCGCTCTGCGCGGCAGCGCCTCCGGCAAGGGGCAGGAACAGACAGGCGGCGAGCAGTCGAGCCGCAGCGGGGAAGGTTTTGCCCATGTGTCGGGATTCCTAAAGGCAGCAAGGTAGGGTGTCGCGGGTCGCGGCGCCGGGAGCCGAGGCGGCGCATGGCCAGCATGGTGCCCGCCTCGGGGCGGACGTGTGCACCCGGGGGCGGTCGCCGCGGCCGGCTGACACTGCCTGGAGCGCGCAACGCGCAACGGGCGGTTGGGCAGTCTCGGCAGCGATCGTCGTCTGTGTGGTCAGCGCACGCTCCCGGTGAGGCATTGCGTTATGCGGCTGCCGCGGCAGCCAGGCCGCGACGCAGTCCGCTAGTATCTCGGAATCCCCAGGTTACTTCAAGCAAGCAGGCCACTATCCCGATCGAAATCAAGCCTTTGGCGCCATGCCGCCAGCGCTGACAGACGCCTTGGGGCAGCACCCGGTGTGTTGTATCAACCCTCTGTTGCTGCTCCACAAAACCTTAAGCGCAGGGCCTACAGGGTCCATCCGCAGCACATGACGTATAGTAGCGGTCCGTCTCCGCTCGCGCACTGCCCTATGTGGCCACCGGATATAGGCCCCGGGTGTGGCCACCGGCCGGCCCTGGCGGCCGCCCACGCTCATGCCTCGGCTCAATGCCGGTGACCGCATCCGTGGCGGGCGACCGAGAGAGATCGACCACCCAACGCCATGAGGAGACCAATCGATGCCTTCTGCGCTCGGCCCGGAAACCGTGCAGCAACGCCTGAGCGACCTCGAGTCCCACCTCGAGGAGGAAAACCCGATTCTGCTCAGTGCCGTGCAGAGCTTCCGCGTTCTCGATCGAGTCGCGTACGATCTGTACCTGCTGCCCGAGAACCAGTCTTTTGCGAGCCGGGTGCCTTGGTGGCCGCTGATTTCGGTGCTCGGTACCTTCTCCGCCGGCAAATCGACGTTCATCAACGATTTTCTGGGCCAGGACATCCAGCGTACCGGCAATCAGGCGGTGGATGATCGCTTCACGGTCATCGTGTACAGCCCCGAGACCCGCCGACACGCCCTACCCGGCATTTCCTTGGACTCGGACCCCCGCTTCCCGTTCTATCAGATGTCGCAGCAGATCGAGCGGGTCGCCGGCGGCGAGGGCAAGCGCATCGACGCCTATCTGCAGCTCAAGACCTGCCGCAGCGACCGGCTCAAGGGCAAGATTGTCATCGACTCCCCCGGCTTCGACGCCGATGCGCAGCGCGACGCCATCCTGAGCATCACGGACCACATGATCGGGCTGTCCGACCTTGTGCTGGTGCTGTTTGATGCGCGCCACCCGGAGCCCGGGGCCATGCGCGATACGCTGCAGCACCTCGTGGCGGAAACCAAGAACCGCGCCGATTCCAGCAAGTTCCTGTTCGTGCTCAATCAGATCGACACGTCGGCCAAGGAAGATAACCCGGAAGACGTGGTGGCCGCCTGGCTGCGAGCCCTCGGGGAGGTGGGTATGACCACCGGACGCTTCTTCACCATTTTCAGCCGATCCGCCCCGCCCATTGCCGACGAGACCCGCCGGCAGCGCTTCGAAAGCAAGCGCGATGCGGACCTCGAAGAGATCTACGAGCGCATGGACCAGGTCGAGGTCGAGCGGGCCTACCGCATCGTCGCTAGCCTGCGAGCCGTGGCGACCGAGATGGCGGACGAGAGCCTCCCGCTATTGACGCAGGCGATCCGCAAGTGGCGCGCGCGCACCCTTGCACTGGATCTGATCGCGCTGGTGGCCTTGGCTGCGCTGTTTCTGGCCTGGAGCATTCCGGCGGGCCATTGGCAGGGCCTGACCTACCAACCCGATTGGCTGCAATGGATGGAGTCCCAAGGCGTCGAGTACGCCATGCAGTATGCCGAAGGCGTCGCCCTACTGATCCTCCTGGGGCTGCATCTCAGCGCGCGCAAGTTCGCGGCCGCGACGGTACGCGGCTGGCTCCGCCGTCAGCTCAAGGGACAAGCGCCGCCCGGCGACATCCTGGGCGCCTTTGCTGCCAACACCAAGCGGTGGTTGCAGGAGTTCGCGGCACGGCCGGCCGGCCTCAGTGCCCTGTCCGAAGAGCGCATCGCCAAGGTCCTGCATGACTGTGAGCACTATGTGCAGACCCTGAACGAGCGCTTTACCAACCCCAAGGGCCTCAAGGACTGAGACTCCTTGAAGGCGACCGTCAATCCGGCGTCATCTGGTCTGAAAGTTTCCGGCAATCGCCTCAGTCCAACGGCGGCACACAGATGCTCGAGCGCGATGACAGCGCCAGACCCGCAGCGCCGCGCGAGCGCCAGGTCGGGCGCATCGGCATTGACCTCGGCGGCACCAAGATCGAAGGTGCCGTACTCACGGCCGACGGCAGCCTGGCCGAGCGGGTGCGGGTGTCCACCCCGCGCCATGACTACGACGCAACTCTCACGGCCATCGCCGGTCTGGTGGGGGAGCTCTCTCGGCGTCTGCCCTGCGCGGCGGCGGTCGGCGTCGGCACACCGGGCGCCATCTCGCCCTTCGACGGCCGTTTGCGCAACGCCAATTCCATCTGGCTCAACGGCCGCACGCTGGCAGCGGACCTGACGGCGCGCCTTGGTCGACCGGTGCGCACCGCCAACGACGCCGACTGCTTCGCGTTGTCCGAGGCCACCGACGGCGCCGCGGCAGCGGCGGCGAGCGTCTTCGGCGTCATCATCGGCACCGGCACCGGCGGCGGCATCGTCATCCACGGCAGGCTGCAACAGGGCCCCAACGCCATTGCCGGCGAATGGGGCCACAACCCCCTGCCCTGGCCCGAGCCTGATGAGCTACCGGGCCCGGCCTGCTATTGCGGTAAACGCGGTTGCATCGAGACCTTCTGCTCGGGGCCAGGCCTCGCCGCGGCCTTTGCGCGGGCCACCGGCCGGAACCTCGATGCTGCGGCCATCGCCGCTGCAGCCGCCGGGGGCGACGCCGCGGCCGAGGCTTTGCTGCAAGCCTATGAAGGACGCCTCGCACGGGCCCTGGCCGCGGTGGTGAACCTACTCGACCCCGAGGTGATTGTCCTCGGCGGCGGGCTGTCGAAGCTGGAGCGGCTCTACCGGAACCTACCGGCAGCCATGGCCGCCTATGTGTTCTCCGACGGACTCGCCACGCGCATTTTGCCGCCCCGCTTCGGCGACAGCAGCGGTGTGCGCGGGGCCGCCATGCTCTGGTCCGACCCTCACGACAGCCCCGGCTAGACCGCTGACCACAGATCCCCGGCGAGGCAGTCGCCCAGCGCCGTGCCTAAGCTCGGCGCTGCCCGGCGCGCCTCGGCGCTGTGCTGGTCGCCTCAAGCAGTCGACGACCGCAAGGCGATGACTGCGCACATTGGCCGCTCCTTAGGCTACCGCCGCCCGCTCTAAATCGGCCACCACGGCCCGATGCTCGGCTGTGCCGATGTGCGCAGCAACGCGGTCCGGGTCCACCATCGGTCGCGCATGGAGCAGGTTCGATTTCACCCTGCGGATGCGGGCCAGTGCGGCTTCCACTCGCGCCGTCGGCACCTCGCCGCCCTCGATCTGGGCCGCCAAGGCCTCCATGAGCTCCAGCTGGATCTCGGTCTGCGGATGGCGGCCGTCGAGTCCGCCGCCACCGCCGATGAACAGATCGCAACCGGCCTCTACCGCGCGACGGGTCAGCTCGGCGGCCGGCCAGCGGCCCCAAACGCCGCGCATCTCCATATTATCGGTGACGATGAGGCCATCGAAGCCCAGCTCTTCGCGCAGCAGCCCGGTCAGGATCGGCCGGGACAGGGTCGCCGGCCAGACGGGGTCCAGCGCCGGATAGAGCACATGGGCCGTCATCAGCGCTGAGACGCCGGCGGCAGCCGCATCACGGAAGGGCGGCAGCTCGATGTCCTCCAGCGATTCACGGTCCCGCGAGACCACCGGTAGCGCGAGGTGGGAGTCCACATCCGTGTCGCCATGGCCGGGGAAGTGCTTGCCGCAGGCCATGAGCCCTTGATCCTGGTAGGTCGCGATCACCGCCTGCGCCACGGCGGAAACTACATCTGGCGTGCCGCCGTAGGCCCGGTCGCCGATGATAGGATTGGCCGGATTGCTGTCCACATCCAACACCGGCGCGTAGTTGAAGTTGATGCCAACGGCGGTGAGCTCGGCCGCGGTCACGGCCGCGGCGCGCCGCACCAGGTCCAGCGAGCCGGTGCGCTCGAACACCCGCCCGAGCAGGCGCGCCGAGGGCAGCTCCGTGAAGGGGGCGCGCAGGCGGGCGACGCGCCCCCCCTCCTGGTCGACGCTGATGAGCGGCGGATCATCCGGCGGATAGCTCGCATGCAGATCAGCGCAGAGCCTGGCGACCTGCGCCGGTGTGCCGATGTTGCGCCGAAATAGGATGAAGCCCGCCGGGCGCCAGCGCCGGATGGTCTCGGTGAGCGCGGCGTCCACGGCGATGCCGTCGAAGCCCAGGATGAAAAGCCCCCCGGCGAGGTGGCGAGCATGCATGACAAGGCCCTTAGGCGCCACAGCAGCGCCGATGGTCGGCAAGGGGCCTGCATTATCCTAGAAATCCCGCGCGCGTGCTGCCTCTTGCTCGACGCTGGCCGCGGCTGCCGACTCGCTATTGAAAGACGCCCGCCTTGCAAGGGTTTAGCGCCTAAACTAGATTCCTCATTGGCCATGACCGCAACCAAGCCCTACGCCTACGTCCATCCGCACCCGGCTGTGACCACGGATATCGTCGTATTCACCGTGCGCGACGATGCGCTCGAGCTGCTGCTGATCCGTCGCGGCAATCCGCCCTATGCGGGCGCCTGGGCACTACCGGGCGGCTTTTTGGATATCGACGAAGACCTGGACGCCTGCGCTGCGCGGGAGCTCGCTGAAGAAACCGGCGTGCGCGACGTCGCCCTGGAGCAGCTCCATACCTTCGGCGCCGTGGCGCGTGATCCGCGTGAGCGCGTGGTCAGCGTCGCCTATTTCGCACTGGCGCCCGCCGAGCGGCTGAGCGTTCAGGCGGGAGACGACGCCGCCGAGGCACGCTGGTTTCGGCTCAACGCGCTACCGGAGCTGGCCTTCGACCACGCAGACATCATCGCCGCTGCGCGCCGGCGGTTGGCGGCCAATCTGGATGACTCGACCATCGCGTTCCAGCTCCTACCGCCGACCTTCACCCTCGGGGAGCTGCAGCGCGTCTATGAGACCTTGCTTGACGCCGACCTGGACCAGCGCAACTTCCCGCAATGGGCATTCGCCTTGTCGCAGATTGAAGTCACCAGTGAGACGCGCAGACGGGGTGACCACCGCCCCGCCCGCCTCTATCGGCTCACCGACCGCGAGCGCGTAGCCTATCTGAAGTGAACCGCGGCAACGCCGCGGACGGAGTCCCAGTATGACGACCGCCACCACCGAGAATCCGGACCTCCGCACCCTGGTTCGGGACCGCATGCGGGTGCCGAAGCCGCCCCGATGGCCTCAGCTCAGCCCGGCGGACAAGACCGCGCTCAAGGACCGTATCAAGGGCCTGCTCGCTGAGCAGAACGCGGTTCTGGTGGCACACTACTATGTAGACGGCGACCTCCAGGCCTTGGCCGAAGAGACGGGCGGCTATGTGGCGGATTCCCTGGAAATGGCCCGCTTCGGCAGCGAGTCCGACGCCGAGACCCTGGTGGTTTGCGGTGTGCGCTTCATGGGCGAGACGGCGAAGATCCTGAACCCCGAGAAGCGCGTCCTGATGCCGACGTTGAAGGCCACCTGCTCCCTCGACGAGGGCTGCCCGCCAGACGCCTTCGCAGCCTTCTGTGATGCGCACCCGGACCACACCGTGGTGGTTTACGCCAACACCAGCGCCGAGGTGAAGGCACGCTCGGACTGGGTCGTGACCTCCAGCATCGCCCTGCCAGTGGTGGAACATTTGCACGCACAGGGCGAGCAGATTCTCTGGGCCCCGGACAAACACCTAGGCCACTATGTGCAGCGCATGACCGGCGCCGATATGCTGCTCTGGGACGGCGCCTGCGTTGTGCACGAGGAGTTCAAGGGCTTCGCGCTGGACCGTGTGCGCCGGCTGCACCCGAACGCGGCCGTCTTGGTGCATCCGGAGTCACCGGACGAGGTCGTAGACCAGGCAGACGTGGTCGGCTCCACAACGCAGCTCATCAAGGCCGTAACCAGCATGCCAAATCAGGAGTTCATCGTCGCTACGGACGAGGGCATCTTCTGGAAAATGCACCAGCTCGCACCGAACAAGACCCTCATCGCCGCCCCCACCGCCGGCGAAGGCGCCACCTGCGAGAGCTGCGCACACTGCCCCTGGATGGCCATGAACGCCCTGCAAAACCTCGAGCAAGTGCTGCGCACACACGATCAGGAGATCCTCATCGACGAGGCCATCCGCCAGCGCGCCGTGCTACCGATCCAGCGGATGTTGGACTTTGCCCGGGAACGTGGCATCGGCGGACGCAAGGACAGCGACTGAGCAGCGCAACGCACAGCAGTCGGCAGCTGCCCTCCGTAACTATTGTCGATCGTGTATCGCCGGCTGCCTAACTCGATGCCTCACTTGACCTCGAGCGCGACGCCGAGCAGCGCCAGAGCTCCTTGATGGCCAGCGCTTGGCCGAGGCTGGTGGATCGCGGGTACACAACCTGCTGGCAGGGCGCGTTGCACGGCTGCTCGGCAACCCTCTGGAGGGCTCGTCCTGCCGGGTCTACCAGATGACAGAGGCTGTCATACCAGCCGTCATTGCCCTCCTTGCACGTGGTTACGCTCCTCGTGGATCGCCGCCGCGCCCGCCGAAGGCGCTCGTCGGCACCAACAGCAGCGCCAGTAGCACCAAGACGCTCAGCAGACCGCCCAGCAACGCCCCCCCGCCGGACGACACCAGTCCAGACAGCAACAGCCACGCAAGGACGATGAGCCAGGGCATGGGCAGCCCAATGTCCCGCACCCGCTTGACCATGATGTTGAGCTGACCCAGCAGCAGGAGCGCGAAGACGGCAGCGACGCCGAGGAGGCCCATCGTGCCGAGGCTCTCCTCCAAGACGACTTGGGTCCGGAGCGGCTCGCCGCCCCCCATCCGCTCGGCCGCGCCGATGACCGCGCCGAGGGCAAAGCTGAGCACCAGCGCTAACAGCAGGATCACCAGGTACCAGCCGAGGAAAGGCAGGCGCCCCAGGCGCCCGTGTTGAATATCGCCCCAGAGGGCTCGGAACATGGCGGCGGTCTCCATGGTGAAAATCGACAGGCCGGGGGCCGCAGCTTACGGCAGATGCGGCCGGCGCGGGGCGCGCGCTTGGCGGCAGCAGCACGCGGACGGAGCGGCGCGGCTAGAATGCGCGGTCACGCTGCATCCATTTCCGCGGCGCCAGCGGAGGCCGAGCTATGACACGACTCACCAGCACCCCAGGCTTTCTGGCGTTCGTGGTGGTGGTGTTTCTGAACAGCTTCGTTGATCTCGGGCACAAGATCATCATCCAGAACACGCTGTTCAAGGCCTACGACGGGCCTGAGCAGATCTGGCTCACAGCGCTGGTGAACGCGCTGATCCTGCTGCCATTCATCCTGTTGTTTACGCCCTCGGGCTGGCTCGCGGACCGTTGGCCCAAGAATCGGGTCATGCGCATCGCCGCCTGGGTGGCGGTGGGCATCACGCTCGGCATCACGGCCTGTTATTACCTCGGGCTGTTCTGGCCGGCGTTCATCATGACCTTCGTGCTGGCGCTGCAGAGCGCCATCTACTCGCCGTCCAAGTTTGGCTACATCAAGGAGCTCTGCGGCACCGAGGCCCTGACGCCCGCCAATGCCTGGGTCCAGGCCAGCTCCAGCATCGCCATACTGGCGGGCATTCTCAGCTTCTCGGTGCTGTTTGAGCTGATGCTCGCCACCCCCGCCGGAGAGGTGGGCGGCAGCGGCCTGCCGCCGGACGAGATCATGCGCCGCATCGCCCCCGTTGGCTGGTTTTTGGTGCTGGCCACGCTGTTGGAAGTGGCCCTGGCTTACCGCTTGCCGGATAAGCGCCCGGGTGAGCCCGCCATGCACTTCGACTGGTCGCAGTATCTGCGCGGGCGCTATCTGCGGCACAACCTCCACGCCGCCTGGGACAACAGCGTCATCTGGCTGTCCATCATTGGCCTCGGCGTCTTCTGGGGCATCTCGCAGGTGCTACTGGCGGCCTTTCCGGCCTTCGTGGAAGACACCATGGGCGAGAACAATACGGTGGTGATCCAGGGGGTCATGGCCTTCGCAGGCATCGGCATCATCGTCGGCGCGACCATCGCCGGTCGCATCGCCCGCAATCACGTGGAGACGGGGCTGATCCCATTCAGCGCCCTCGGCATCGCGGCGACCCTCTTTGCGCTACCCGCCATCGGCATCACGTGGCTGCACGGCGCCAACTTTATGCTGCTGGGGGTCGCCGCTGGCATGTTCATTGTGCCGCTCAATGCCCTGATCCAGTTCAACGCCGGCGAGCGCGAGCTGGGGCGAGTGCTCGCGGCGAAGAACTTTATCCTCAATTGGATCATGCTGGGCGGGCTCATCGTCACGGTGGTCTCGGCACTGGCGGATACGGGCAGCCGGGCCATCATGGTGGCACTGGCGGTGGTTGCCCTGGGGGGCGCCGTCTATACCGTGTGGCAGCTGCCGCAGTCCCTGGTGCGCTTCTTCATCGCGCGGCTCATGTCGGCGCACTACCGACTGCAGGTCATTGGCCTCAAGAACATGCCCGCCCAAGGCGGGGTGCTGATGCTCGGCAACCACATCAGCTGGATCGACTGGGCCATGGTGCAGATGGCCAGCCCGCGACCCGTGCGCTTCGTCATGGAGCGGGTCATCTACGAGCGCTGGTGGCTCAAATGGTTCCTGGACTTCTTCGGTGTGGTGCCGATCTCCGGCGCCAGCAGTCGCCATGCGCTGCACCAGGTGACGACGCTCCTCAACGACGGCGAGGTGGTTTGCGTCTTTCCGGAGGGCACCCTCAGCAAGAATGCGCAGCTCTCGGCGTTCAAGCGCGGCTTCGAGCGCGCGGCCGAGGGCGCGAACGCGGTCATCCTGCCCTTCTACCTGCGCGGGCTTTGGGGGAGCCGCTTTTCCAACGCCAGCGATAAGCTCAAGGCCAGCCGCCGCGACGGCCGCGCGCGGGCGGTGGTCGTCGCCTTCGGCCCGACCCTGCCCATCGCCAGCACCGCCGAGCAGGTGAAGCAGGCGGTGTTCGAGCTCTCCGTCAGCTCCTGGGCGGAGCACGTACAGACCTTGCCGACGCTGCCCGCCGCGTGGCTCGGCGTGGCCAAGCGGCGCCTCGGCGCACCCATGGTGATGGACGCGGCAACAGGCACCGCCCTCACGAACCGGCGCCTCATCGCGGCCGTGCTCATCTTTGCCCGGGCCATCCGTCAGCGCTGTCCAGGGCAGAACCTCGGCATTCTGCTGCCGGCGTCCAGCGCCGGTGTCATCGCCAACCTGGCCGGTTGGCTGGCGGGCAAGACCGTCGTCAACCTCAACTACACCGCAAGCCCGGAGGCCCTGCGCGCGGCGCTCACAGCCGCGGGCATCGGTCACGTCGTCACCGCGGATCGATTCCTGCGCAAACTCGGCCAGCGGGGTATCGACGCTGGGGACTTGCTCGCCGGCACGACGCTGCACCGCATGGAAGACATCCGCGCCGGCGTCGGCCGCATACAGGGTCTCACCGCACTTGCGGCGGCCATCGCCCTGCCCGCCTGGCTGCTGCGGACCTTCTTCTGCCATCGAGTGCACCCGGAGGACACCGCGGCGATCCTATTTTCTTCGGGCAGCGAGGGGGCTCCCAAGGGTGTGGAGCTCACGCATCGCAACATCCTGGCCAATGTCCGGCAGATCGCCGATGTGCTGAACACCGAGACGGATGACCTCATGCTCTCCAATCTGCCGCTGTTCCATGCCTTCGGCCTGACGGCGACCACCGCATTGCCGCTGCTGGAGGGGATCCCGATGGTCTGTCATCCGGACCCGACGGACGCCGTCGGCAACGCCAAGGCCATTGCCCGTTACAAGGCCACGGTGCTGTGCAGCACCTCCACCTTCCTGCGGCTCTATGTCCGCAACCGACGGGTGCATCCGCTGATGCTGGAGAGCCTGCGCATCGTCGTCGCCGGTGCCGAGCGCTTGAGTCCGGACGTGCGCGACGCCTTTGCGGTCAAGTTTGGCAAGCGCATCTACGAAGGCTACGGCGCCACCGAGACCACGCCGGTAGCGAGCGTGAACGTGCCGGATGCCATCGAGGTGGGCAACTGGAAGGTGCAAACGGGCACTAAGCCCGGCACCGTTGGCATGCCGCTGCCCGGCACCAGCTTCCGCGTCGTCGACCCGCAGACGCTGGTGACCCTGCCCACTGGGGACGACGGGCTGATCCTCATCGGCGGGGTGCAGGTCATGAAGGGCTACCTGAACGATCCCGCGCGCACCGCCACGGCGGTCGTTGAGCTAGACGGCCAGCGCTGGTACAAGACCGGAGACAAGGGCCACCTCGATGCCGACGGCTTCCTCACCATCGTCGACCGGTATTCCCGCTTCGCGAAGCTGGGCGGAGAGATGATCAGCCTCGGCGCCGTCGAAGAGCAGGTACGGCGTGTGGTCGGCAATCCAGAGCTAGAGCTCTGCGCCGTGGCACTGCCGGATGCCAAGAAAGGCGAGCGCATTGTCCTGTTGCTTGCCGCCGACCTGGATCCGGACAAGCTGCGTGCGGACCTCATCAACGGCGGCGCGAGCCCGCTATTGCTGCCGGCGGCGGTCATGGTGGTGGCCGAGGTGCCGAAGCTCGGCAGTGGCAAAACGGACTTTGCGGCCGCCAAGCGCTTGGCGCAGACCGGTCTTGAGCACCCCGACGGTCCAACCGATCCTTCTGGGGTTAAGTCATCTTCCGAGGCTTCAGATCATGATGCACGCTGACGTCCAACCGAGCGCCGACCGACCCGCTCCGTCGCGGCGTCTTGCCGTGCGCATTGCTGTGGGGCTGTGCGCGGCGCTGTTGCCGCTGCTGTTGCTCACTGGCTGCGGCGAAGACCCCATGGGCCCCGACAACCGCCTCGCCCTGATGGCGCTAGGCAAGTGTCGTCACGCCCAGGCACTGCAGCTCGCCGACAACGCGATTGCCCAGGGCACGGAGAAGAACGTTCACCGCGCCTGGGCACTCAAGGCCGCCATCTTGCGCGACCTTGGGGATGAGGCAGGCGCCCAAGGCCTCTACCCCGAGATTGCCGCCGCTTGGGAGGCTGCGAAGGGACGCACCCTCACCGAGGCACGGCGCGAGCGCGATATCCGCCTGTTCTTGGATGTCGCCCGCTCCGAACGGCTCGCCCAGGGCCTCAGCGAGAACTGCTCCCACACGCCGCGGCCGGCCCCTGCCCCGTCGCCCGAGCCGGCAACACAGTGACCCGATACCAATTGGCCCGGCGGCCTCGACCGCCATCCGGAGACATTAGATGCTAAACAAGAAGCTGCTGGACATCCTGGTCTGCCCCGTCACGAAGGGGCCGCTCATCTACGATCGCGAGGCACAGGAGCTGATTTCCATCTCCGCGCGCCTAGCCTATCCCATCGTCGACGATATCCCGGCGCTGCTGGAAGCCGACGCGCGCACCCTATCGGAAGAAGAAGCGGAGCGACTGCGCAAATCCCAAACGGCCCGCTGAGGCGCGCGTCCGCACCAGCCCGCCAGGGATTAGTCACGTTTCGCTGATGAGTGAGCCGCGCCTGCGCGACGGCATCCGTCCAATGCCGTTAGGCGACGCCGCGCTCGACCTCGCCGGCGCGGCGCAGCTCGCGCTTGAGGATCTTCCCGGCGGCGTTCTTCGGCAGGCGCTCGACGATCTCGATGCGGCGCGGGACCTCATGGCTCCCGAGGTGCTCGCGGCACCAGGCCTTCAGCACGGCCGTGTCCGGGATGTGCTCTGGGGTGGCCGTGACATAGGCCACGGGAATCTCGCCGTGGCTGCGGTGCGGCTCCCCCACGACGGCAGCCTCGGTGACGCTTGGATGTCGCACCAGCACCTCTTCAATCACCCGCGGATAGACGTTCATGCCGTTGCTGATGACGAGATCCTTGATGCGATCCACGAGGTAGCAGTAGCCGTCCTCATCGCGCCAGCCGAGATCTCCGGTGCGAAACCAGTCGTCGAAGAACGCCTCGGCGGTGGCCTCCGGCTGTTGCCAATAGCCGCGCATCACCGCGGGACTCCTAACACAGACCTCGCCATTCTCGCCGGCTGGCAGCGTATGCCCCTCGGCATCGCAGATGCGGATCTCGACACCTGGAATCGGCGGCCCGATGGAGCCGCGCTTGCGCGGCCCGGCCGGCGGATTCACGGCCGTGACGGGCCCGCATTCGGTGGGCCCGTCGCCCTCGAGGATGGGCACCCCGAAGCGCGCTTCGAAGGCCTCCATCAACGCCAATGGCATGGCGGCCCCGCCGGAGATGGCGACGCGCACGGACCGCCACGCGGCCACCTGCGCGTCGGGTAGCCGCATCAACACCGCATACAGACTCGGGACACCCAGGAAGAGACTGGCCTGGTGTGTGCCAATGGCCTGGGTGATGGCCTGTGGATCGAACCGCGGCACCGGCACGATGGCGGCACCGGCGAGCAACGGCATGACGATGCCGACGGTGCCGGCGAAGGCATGGAACATGGGCAGCACCACCAGCACTCGGTCCACGCCCGACTCGACGCCCAGCACGTCCGCCACGGCAAGGGCGTTGGCGGTGAGATTGCCATGGGTCAGCACGGCGCCCTTGGGGCGCCCGGTGGTGCCGGAGGTATAGAGGATCAGGGCGTCATTGCTTGCAACCAACTCGGGCGACGGCGCCGGTTTGGCTTGCAGCATCTGGTGCAAATGGCCGTCCAGAAACGGCGCGTCATCGTCGCAGCCGATGCCAATGCGCAGCACGACGCCGGGCGCTTCGGAGGCTGCCGCCGCGGCCGCCTCCGCAAGCGTTGCATGAAAGATGAGCCCGCGGGCGCCGCTGTCCCGCAGCATGAAGGCGATCTCGCGCGGGCTCAGCAGCAGGTTGACCGGCACCACCACGGCACCCGCCTTGAGGCAGCCAAGGTAGGCGACGATGAAGTCGGCGCCGTTGGGGCAGTAGAGGGCGATACGCTCGCCCGGCACAAGACCGCGCGCGGACAGGGATGCCGCAAGGCCGTCGGTGGCGGCGTCCAGCGCCGAGAAGGTCCAAGGGGAGCCCTCGATCAGGATAGCCGGCCGCGCCCCGTGCAGCTGGGCGCTCTCCCGGAAGCGGCTGACCACGTCGCCGGTGTCGCTCCCGACGCCGGCCCGCCGCCCCACCGCCGCGTCCACGCTCACCGATGGACCGTCAGATGACCTTCGAGAAGCCGATCGGCCCTTGCTTGGCCTCTAAGTAGGCGTCGAAGGCCATGCAGATGTTGCGGATCAGGAGCCGCCCCTTGGGTAGCACGCCGATGCCGTCGCGGTCCACGTCCAACAGGCCATCGGCCTGCATGCCCTCGAGCTTGGCTAGGCTCCCGCCGAAATAGTCGTGGAAATCGATGTCCCAGTGGCGTTCAACGTCGGCGAAGTCGAGGCGGAAGTGGCAGATGAGCCGGGTGATCACATCCCGGCGGATCTCGTCGTCGCGGTTCAGCTCAATGCCGCGGAAGACCGGTAGACGGCCGGCGTCGATGTCTTCGTAGTAGGCGTCGAGCTCGCGGCGATTCTGGCCATAGGTGTTGCCCACCTTGCCGATGGAGGTCACACCAAGGCCGATGAGATCGCAGTCTGCGTGCGTGGAGTAGCCCTGGAAGTTTCGGTACAGGGTACCGTCGCGCTGAGCGCGGGCCAGCTCGTCGTCCGGGCGGGCGAAGTGGTCCATGCCGATGTAGAGCCAGCCGGCCTCGGCGAGACGCTCCGTGGTTGCCTGCAGGATCTCGAGCTTGATCTCCGGCGGCGGCAGGTCGGCGTCGTCGATGCGCCGCTGCGGCATGAAACGGGTGGGCAAATGGGCGTAGTTGAACACCGAAAGCCGATCTGGGCGCACGGCGATGATGCGCTCAACGGTCTCCATGAAGCTCTCGGCGGTCTGGTGCGGCAGCCCATAGATCAGATCGATGCTGATGGAGCGAAAGCCCTCCGCCCGGGCCGCCTCCAGTACCGCCATGGTCTCGTCTTCCGACTGAATGCGGTTGACCGCTTTCTGCACCTTCGGATCGAAGTCCTGCACGCCGAGGCTCATGCGGTTGAAGCCGATCTCGCGCAGCAGCCTGACGGTATCGCCGCCGGCCTCGCGTGGATCGATCTCGATGGAGAACTCGCCTCGCTCGTCGTCGGCGAGCTTGAAGTGACGGCGGGTCTGGTCCATCAGCTCGCGCATTTGCGCATGGCTAATGAAGGTGGGTGTGCCGCCGCCCCAATGGAGCTGCTCGACCACGCGGTCGTCGTCGAATAGCGCCGACTGCATGGCCATTTCCTGGTACACCCGCTCCAGATAAGGCTGCGCCAGGGTCCGATCTTTGGTGGCGATCTTGTTGCAGGCGCAATAGAAGCAGACCGTATCGCAGAACGGAATGTGGAAATAGAGCGACAGCGGTCGGCCGCTGGCGTTGGTCGCGCGGCAGACCTCGGCGTAGCGGTTGGCATCGAAGGCCGGGTCGAACTCCACGGCCGTCGGATAAGACGTGTAGCGCGGACCGCTCTGATCGTAGCGTTTAATGAGGTCTAGGTCGAAGACGGTGCGCTGGTCGCCGCCGGTGGCCGCGGCGGGCCGTGCACCGCCGGCATGCTCGCCGGCGGGGTCTGCAGCTGTCGTTCGTGGGTGGTCAAGCATCGTCAGCCTCCAGCGCGAGCCCGCGGCGGTGGGTCTCGGTGATCTGTTTCAAGGGGGTACGAAAGGACATGGCGTCGGCGGGGCGTACCACGCGGCCCATGCAGGGCAGGCCCTCGCCACCGCCGGCGCGGAGCGAGTTCCCAGCGCCCGCTCATAGGGCCGCCACCGCCTGTGCGAAGGAATCATGGTGCGCGGCAAGGGCGGCTCGGTCCAGTGCGAAGACACCCTCCCCACCGTGCTCGAAATCGAGCCAGGTGAAGGGCACGGTCGGCAGTGCCGCCGCCAACGCCGCCGCGCTGTTACCCACCTCCACCACGAGCAAGCCGTCGTCGGCCAGGTAATCAGGCGCATCGCGCAGGATGCGCAGCACCAGATCGAGGCCCGTTTCGCCAGCAGCGAGCGCCAGCGCCGGCTCGTGTCGATACTCCGGCGGGAGTGTTTCCATCTCGGCCGCACCGACATAGGGCGGATTGGAGATGATGACGTCATAGCCGTCCTCGTCGTCGCCGTCGATGCCGGCGAAGAGGTCCGACTCAAAAACGTGCACCCGCTCCTCGAGGCCATGACGGGCGATGTTGCGTCGTGCAACCGCGAGTGCCGCCGGTGAGATGTCCGCCAGGTCCAAGGCCGCCGCGGGCAGATGCACCGCGGTGGCGATGCCGAGGCAGCCGCTGCCGGTGCACAGGTCCAGAACGCGCCGAACCCGCTGTGGGTCCACCCAGGGCGCGAAGCCCTGCTCG
Source organism: uncultured Thiohalocapsa sp. (assembly GCA_964524185.1). Taxonomy (GTDB): domain Bacteria; phylum Pseudomonadota; class Gammaproteobacteria; order Chromatiales; family Chromatiaceae; genus Thiohalocapsa. The sequence continues at coordinate 31,781 of CAZGCI010000015.1, forward strand.
ATGAGCTCAGCCAGCGGCGAGCGCGGAATCATCACCGCGTCGCTGACGTCGAACTCGAGACCGGCGAAGCGCGTACTGCCGGTGAGATAAGCAGCCGGGCGGCGCTGGTCTATACGCTGCACGAGCAGCGCCAGCACCGCAGCGCGCTCAGGCGCCGTCACATGGCAGCCGCCATACTCCGCTGCCAGCTCAAAAGGCAGATGCAGCGCGTGGGCCACGAGCCAGTGCGCCTCGTCCCGGGCGTTATCGGTACCATGCCCAAAGTAAAGTCCGGCCGCCGTAAACCGGCTCGCACCCCAGCGCACGAGATCGTCTACGGTGGTGAGGACATCCGTTTCCGGTGGGGTCTCCGGTGGAGTTTCTGCTGGGGTGTCTGCGGGGATTTCGGGCAGCATGGGCGCGAGCACAGACTTTCGACGGTCTAGCGACCTGGGCGTCCGCAGGCGGCTGCGTGCTGCAATGCGGCCGGATGAACGCCGGGAAAGCCGAAGGATAGCACCAAAATCCCGCTAACTTGAGACACTCACGGACCCGTTGACGGGGGTCATTTTGCAACGCCTGCTCGCCAGTCTGCGCTTCCAATTCGGTGCCGCGTTCGGCGCCCTCATCGCGCTGTTCGCCGCGGTGAGCCTCACGACACTTGCGGCATTCGAGCGCCAGATGGACGCCGATGCGGTTGTGGACATCGCCGCCAGGCTGCAGCTCACCGCGAGCCAGATGCACATGCAGTCGATGAACTACGCCGAGCATGCGCCGCGGGACTACCGCACCTATTACCGCGACGTGGAACTCTTCTACCGGGACTTGATGGCGCAGGTTGCGCTGTTCGATGCCGTGGTGACCGGCTTCATGAGCGGGGACTTCAGCGACGTCTTGCAGCGGCCAGCGACCTGGATGCAGCCCGCCGCGGAGCCCCGGCTCGGGGCGACCGTCGCGGCATTGGAAGAGGCCTGGCAGACGCATCGTACGGGGCTGTTCGAGGCGCTGGGGGAAGACACGGAGGAACCGCGCCTGGAGTGGGCGGCGGAGTACAACATCGCGCACATGCAGGGAATTGAAGCAGCCGCTAACGCGCTGGCCGATCAGCTCCGACGATGGGCGATGGCGGAGCATGACCGGCTGCGTGGGCTCGTGATGCTGATGCTGGGCGGGGCCGTGGCGCTGACTGTGCTCCTGTTGCTGTTGCTGCAGGCCTATGGCCTGGGCCCTTTGCGGCTCACGCTGCAGGGTGTGCGCCGAGCGGCAGGCGGTGACTTCGGCCACCAGGTGCCGGTGCGCGGGGCCACGGAGATCCGTGACCTGGCCGTGGGCTTCAACGCCCTGTCGGGCAAGCTTGATCTGCTCTTCCAACTGCTGGATCGTTTACAGCGGGGCAAGGATCTGGACGACTTGGTCGCTTTTCTGAGCCGCGACTTTCGCGAGCTGCTGCGCTTCGACTGGATCGGCGTCGTCTTGGTGACGCCGGACAATGCCACGGTCCGCTTGGAGGCAAGCGCCCTGGACGGCCTGCCGGAGGCTGGTAGCAAGCCACTGTTTCGCCTGCCGGGCACCCTGTTAGCAGCCGCGCTCGCGGCGAGCAAGCCGCTGCACATCCGGGAGTTGGCCGCGACGGCTGCCGCCCATCCTGACTACGAGTTTCTGCGCGACATCGCTCGGCGAGGACTCGCCGACGCTGTCTTTCTACCCGTGGCGGCACGAACATCGGCACCTGCGGTCGTCGCTTTCGCCACCCGCGAGCCCGGCCGTTACGATGACGCCCATCTGGAGTTTCTCACCAACATCGCGCAGCTGCTGAGTGCGAGCTTTGGACGTACGGTGCGCTTTGCAGAGCGTCGGCGCTTGGCGGCCATTGGTGAGTTTGCCTCAGGCATCGCACACGAGCTGCGCACCCCACTGGCCACCGTTTCCCTGGCACTGGAGCATTTCTCGCACCTGCAGCTGACCGACCGGGCTCGGCGTCGCCTGGTACTCGCTCAAGCGGAGGCGACGCGAATGGGTCGTCTCGTCAACGATATGCTGCTCTATGCAAAGCCGCTGCAGCTGGCCTCAGAGCCGGTCGACCTCGTGGCGCTCGCGCGCACGACGGCAGGGCAGCTCGGCAGCGGCGGTGCCTGCGTGACATGCGCGCTCCGGGTCCACTCCGAGGTGCCCACGGCATTGGTGTTGGGGGATCGGGATCGACTCCAGCAAGTGCTGACCAACCTGCTGGTCAACGCCTGTGAGGCGACAGCCAACGGCGGAGCCGTCGAGGTGCGGCTCACGGTGGTTGACCAACAGCGCGTGCAGCTGTGCGTGGAGAATCCGGGGGTGACACCTCCGCCAGAGCTGCTTGAACGTGTCTTCGAGCCCTTTGTCTCTGCGAAACAGGGCGGAACCGGCCTAGGGCTCGCCATCGTGAAGCGTCTCACGACGCTGCATGGCGGTGAGATTCGCCTCGAGCGCGCGGGACCTGCCAAGACGCGAGCACGCCTGTTGCTGCCCCTATGTCGAGGCGCAGACGACGCCGTCGATGGCGCTCTTCGATGCAGTGTCGACGCGCCGTCACTGCCAGAGTGGCGGGATCGCCCGATGGCTGACGGGCTCGCCCCACTGAATAATCTCGGCGAGCTCAAGAATAGCTAAGGGTATCGAGGCGAGACCGCCCTAGGCCATGCCGTCGGGCGGCGTCCGGCGGGCCGCGTCCCGGCAAAGCGGACTAGGCTGCTTGCTGCTTCTGGCGGTCTAAGCCCTTGCGGCTGGGAGCCGCCTCGCGCTGGCCCCGCTCCACGAGGTCGGCAAGGCTGATCTCGCTGAGAAACGTGAAAATCTCGTCGCTTAGCTGATCCCAGAGCGAGTGGGTCAGACACCGCTGGCCATCGCGACAGTTCTCACGCCCGCCGCATCGCGTGAACTCGACCCATTCATCGACGGCACAAATAATGTCGGCGATGGAGATTTCGTCCGCTGCTTTGCCGAGGTAATAACCGCCGCCGGGGCCGCGGATGCCGCGCACGAGCTGCTTGCCACGCAATGAGGCGAACAACTGTTCAAGGTAGGACAGAGAGATGCCCTGATTCACAGAAATGTCCGACAACGTCACCGGCCCTTTGCCCGAGTGGAGGGCTAGGTCCAACATGGCGGTGACCGCATACCTACCTTTGGTCGAGAGTCTCATGGTGCGATGCCTTGATTGTGTTGGGGCGCTGAATGGCGCGCTGCTAGGGGCGCGGGGCCTGAGACGTCCGGTTGTGGCAGCTGTGTGCCGGAGCCCACCACTCACCACGGCTTGTCGAATATCCTAGCCTGCAACTTGGTTTTATGGAAGGCATTGTCAACCCGCCGACGCTGGATTTTCCTATCGCTCGCCTTGCAGGCCTGGACAAAACCTGGATACCGAGCCTTTGGGCAGGCCGCACCCCGGATGGTTCCCTGACAACCGGTATTGTTGTCCGCGCGCGCCGAAACCTAAAGCGCGCGGCGGGTTGGGGTTCACGGGTGGGGTGACGGTGGGGGCTGCCTAGCAGACGAGGCCTCGCGCGCTACCCAGAGTGGGTGCGGGCAGGTCGGCGGCGCGACGGGGTGTGGAGGAAGGGAAACCCTGGGGCCCTGCGCGAGTGGCCCTGTGCGCAACGGCGAGGGTGCTCAGACGACGGAGGTTGAACGGCTTGGGCGGCGGCTGCGACGGCTCGGCTCGGGCCCTGCCTCTGGGCCGATACGATGGCCGTCGTGCAGGCACCAACCGAGCCACTTCGAGAGGAAGAGGTTGGCCTTCCATTTGGCGCGCAGGGCCGGCGATTGGTAATGGCTAAAGATGGGCAGCGCCGTTTGACGCAGGTCCAGCACCTCGACCTGTCCGGCGTCGTGGTAGGCCTTCAGCGTGGCATCGGGCTCCGGCAGCCAGTCGGCGTGGTTGCCGTCCGCCGGAAAGACATGGGTCAGCCGGAAGCTAGTGGTATAGCGGGCTTGCTCAATGATCTCGAGCTGCAGATGACTGCGCCCGACCCGTTTTGAGGTCTGCACGCCGGACAGCGTGGTCAGCTGCGGGACGAGCTGCAGGAGGGCGCAGTAGTTCTCCTCGCACAGGGCCATCAGCACACCCACTGTCGGCCGCTCACCGGTCAGGTCCAGCTTCGCGATGATCGGACTCGGTTCCTGCATGCTGAGACGTCTTCGTGCGCTCGCTGCCGCCGGCCCGAGAACAGCTGGCGGCTTGCTCGTGTGTTGGCAGATGCTGAGGTTGAGCGGGGTGCTGAACCCGATCCCACACAGCCGGGGCTCAGATGGGTGTGGCGCTAAGCGGTGCCGCCCTGCTGGGTCGCAATGTCGGCTCGTACCTTGTCCATATCCAACTCGCCAGCCTTGGTGAGCAGCTCCCGGAAGGAGCCTTCCGGCAGTGCCCCCGGCTGGGAGAAGATGATGACCTGGTCCCGGAAAATCATCAGGGTTGGGATGGAGCGGATTTGGAAATGTGCGGCGATCTGCTGCTCGTCCTCGGTGTTCACCTTCGCGAAGACAATGTCGGGGTGATCCTCCGAGACCTTCTCGAACACCGGCGCGAAGGTGCGGCAAGGGCCGCACCAGGGCGCCCAGAAATCAACCACCACGAACGCGTTGTCGGCGACAGTGGATTCAAAGCTTTCTTGCGTCAGTTCTACAACGGCCATGGATCTGCTCCCGGGTCTCTTTCAGTTCGCGAGCGAGGATAACAGATCGATCTAGGGACCGCAGTTTCCCGCCCCGAGGGCGCGGGCTTTCGTCTCGCAACGCCGCTGACAGGAACGCCGCCAGCGCCCCAGCCGCGGTGTTCACAGCGATGCGCGGCGGTTCACTGCCGCTTAGTACACGAAGTTCCAATGCTGGGCGCCTGCAGCGTCCAGCTGTACACGCTTGCTTGGGAGTGCGGCGGTTCCCTGGTCGGCGCTGAGGCGCTTGTCGAGCATGAACAGGATCTCCGCCCGCTGGGCGAGCCAGTTTGCCACCCCGTCGTCCCCGGCAACTTGGATGCGGCGCTCGGCATCCGCGAGCAAGCGGAGCGTATGCAGCCGCGCGCGCGGCGACGCGTCCGCAAGCAGCCGCGGCAAGGGCATGGGCAGTAGCAAAAAGAGTCCCACGCCGACATGGGCGCCCGCCTCCGCCACCACCCGCGCCCGGGCATCGGTGGGGTCCAGTGCCAGGGTCAGGCCCCGATCGGGATAACGCGCCAAGAGCCGCTCAAGCACGCGCTGACTGCAACGGCGCAGCACCGACTCGGGTCTGCGCAGGGCGCCGCCGCGCACGCCGACGATGAGGCGGCGCACGACGCCGAGACCGGAGCGTGCCAGCAGCGCCGGGACCAGGCGCACGGCAAACCTGTCCAGGTCCTGCATGGCGTCCGAGAGCTCCGCATAGGGGATCAGCTGCGGATGCAGTTTGCGGGCGTTGTCACGCTCGGCACCGAAGGTCCAGCCGTCCAGCCAGCGCTCCACCGACCAGCGCCGGTGCTCAATGATTGCGAGTCGCTCGACTTCTGTCGGCGCGAACGCAAAGGACTCCACCAGTTCCTCCGGCACTGCGCGGCAATCGGTGACCGCGAGCTTGGCCCAGAGGTGATCCGCCTGGTGGCGATTCGCGTCCCGGTACGATGCCGCGAGCTCCGACCAGCGTCGCCCCGAGGGTGCCGCCGCCGGGTCCCGCCCCTGGGCGGCCGAGGTATCCCGGTAATGCTCGTGGATGACTTCCGCCAAGGCGTCGTCGCGTCCCTCAAGCAACACCTCACGCGAGCACGCGAGCGCAAAGGGATCGACGGGCACTAGCTGCCCATCCCAATCCGCAAGGCGCCCTGAGGGCCAGTCGGCATCGGCGGCGAGCAGAACCAGCGGTGAGCAGCCGTGCTCGGCGGCGAGCTCCACCAAGGCCCGGGCCCGAGACAGTGCCGCGTCGGCGTCCAGATCGCAGACGGCCATCATCGTCACCGGCGCCGCCGCATCCAGCGCTGGCGCTGGCAGCCCCGTAAAGTACAGCTGGGCACACGCGGCAGCTTGCGGATGGCGCGCAGCGAGCCAGTTGCGCCAGTCGGCTTCGGCGGCTGCGGCCAGCGTCACCACCGGCGGCTCATCCGCATACTGACCCACCCGCAGCGTGTGCAGGAACAGTGCCCGGGCAAAGGGACCGAAACCCGCAATGAGTAGATGCGGCTGCTGGCCCGACGGGGGGTCCATACCCCGATGGAAGGGCCAGCGTGCCAGCAGAATCCGGGCCGCGACGCGGTGGGTGTCGATCAGTTCCACGCGGATCCTGGCCGACTGCGCCACCTCCGACCAAGCTGCGTCGACGGCGGGCGCTGCTCCGTGGTCGGTGTCCCCTGGGTCTCGGTCAGGCGCACGAAGCACCAGCACCCGTAGCGGTCGGCGGCGTCCCTGTGCGGCGGCATCGACGCGTGCGAGTTGCTCCCGCAGGCCGGCGCCGTCAGCGAGCAGCAGCGCCTCGGCCCGCCGCGGAAGTCGGTGCAAGCTGCGCAGCTTGCGCAGGCGCACGCCCTCAGCGGCAAGGATAGCCCCGGCGCGGTTCAACAACGCTGTATCGCCGCCCAAGAGAACGAGAGGCGCGCCCGGTCCCGGCATCGTTGCTCCTAACGGGGCGCTCGGTCAGTCCGAGCTGTGCAGCAACTGCCCCGCCTCATCGACCACGGACACGGCAATGGGGATGCCTTCGCGGATACTGGCGGAAACCACGCAGAAATCCTCGAACAAGGTCTTACAGCGCTCGAATCGCTTGCTGCCGGAGAGCTCGTCGCTGATCACGAGCTTGACGTCAAGCCCGCCGATACGCAGCCGCTTTTGCGGGTTGCGAACCAACGTGCAGGTGGCCTCGGCGCGTAGGCTGTGGTCCGGTGGTTCTTCCTTGCCCAGGCAGTACAGGAGACTGGCGGACAGACAGTTGGCGGCGGCGGCGGCGAGGAGCCGCGAGGCATTGGGCCCCGCGGTCTCACCGAGCGGCGGTGGCTCGTCCGTGAGCAGGTCAGCGGCGCGCTTCCAGTCGAAGCGGATATTGAGCTGGTAGCCCTCCTGCTGTTCCAGGTGGATGGTGAAGCGGCCTTGTTCGGACATGGTGTTGCACTGACTCCTCGCGTTTGTCTGGAAGTGGCGGCCTGACGGACCATCGCGCGACGATGCAATGGAAGCACCATCGGCAATGCTGCTGGCGCTCAGGCGGACCCGCCTGCCCTGCGCCGGCGATGTGTCGGGTTCTTCGGGTCCCGGCGCGTGCGCACTGCTGCCGATCGGGGTCCGCCGCCGCGACTGTGCTGGCGCCAATCGCCATGGGCCAGTCGCGCGCGGTCCCAGCGTGGCCCGCGGTACAGATAGACCCACGCGCTGCCATGAGCCGTCGCGATGACGCGTCGATCATAGAGCCTGGGGTAGTCCTCCAGCTGGTCGAGGCGGTGCAGGCCCGCCGTGTCGACGCCGTAGACCTCGCCGAAAACCGCCGTGTCGCCGCCGCTCACCAGCCCCGGATAGGCACCCAGCACTAGGAGCGTGAACCTGGGCTCCGTGCGATGCGGGCCCAAGTACCGAGCCCGCTGCAGCAGATGGTGATTCACCTCACCGCGCAGCAATGTGCCGTAGACGAAGACGCGATGTTCCATGCCGAGTGTGGCTGCAGGCGCCAAACGCTGGGGGACAGCCGCTGGGGAAACGACGGCTGGGCCTACTCGGTGGCGGCCGGTCGTCTGGGGCCTATCAGTTAACCCGGCGTCCGTTAGGGCTCGATGCGGCTCCCCAGCACCGCCAGAAACTGGCGCATCCACTGCGGATGCGCAGGCCAGGCGGGCGCCGTGACGAGGGTTCCGTGGGTATGGGCGTTGTCGAAGGTGGTCGCCACGGCGTGCCAGCTACCGCCGGCCATCTCGATGCCCGGCTGCAGGGCAGGATACGCCGTACAGGTGGCACCCTCGAGCACCCCCGCCGCCACGAGGATCTGCTGCCCATGACAATCAGAATCTGCTCGGCTGCCATCTGCTTCACCTCCACGGTGGTTTGTCGCTGTTCGCTGACCTTCGTACGCGCCGATGAGCCGCTGCGAGCCGGCTGCGAGCGGTTGGCACGCACGAGTGAGGGACTATAGCAAAGGCCTAAACCTCCATTGCGCGCCGCGCGGCGTGTTGACGATGCCTCAAGTGTGCGCTGCCCCATGGCGGGCCAGACGGCCGGCGCAGTCAGAATGCGGCCACGAAAGCCGCCATGAACTCATCCAGTGCCGCCGCCCGCAGCACGTTGATGCCCGCGGCCGCTTTTCGCCCGCCGCCGGTCTCGAACTGTCGGCATAGGGCATCCGCGCCGTCGCGGGTCGTCAGCGGCGCCCGCACGCTTACCAGATAGCCACCGTCCTCGCGCTCCGTGAGCAACGCATGCGCACACTCAGGCTCCGCCTGCGCCAGCGCGTTGGCATAGACGCCACCCACGCGGCGGGCCCACGGCGCCGCGGGCAACAGCACGTAGCGATGCCGAGGCCCCGGTTGCTCCAGCGGCGCGGCTTCAGCCCGGGCGATGTCCTCTCGGTAGCCGTCGCGCAACTGCCCGAAGGCGTGGTCTTCTTGGACGAACGCAAGTGGATTCGCATAGGGTGCGAGGCTCCGGAACAGCACGTCCGGTGGAAAGTGCAGGTCCGCCACCGTCGCGCCGTAGCCGTTGTAGTTGATGAGAATACCGAGCTCGCGCAGCAGCGCCAGCTCAGCCGCGCTGAGCCCCAAAGGTTCAGCGGCCCGCGTCGCCGCTTCATCGAAATTGTCGCCATAGGTGCCCACCACGGCCCAAGCGCGCTGGGCACCGCCCAGGTAGTCATCCACCAACAACGCCGTGCCCTTATCCGGCAGAGTCTCGATGTGCACTTCCAGCGCCGGCTGCGCGGGTATGTCTCCCGGATAGTGATGATCGAAGTAGCGGATGGACGCGCCGCGCCGCAGCAGCTCAAGACAGGCGTCACGGTTCTTATCGAATGACACATCGAGCACCGTCACCGCATCCCCAGCCACCGCTGGCACGCGTTCCACCAGCGCGATGTCGCGCTTGACGCCCGTCACCAACACCGATTCCCGCAACTCACTGAGGTGGAGCTGTTGCAGCGCGCAGATACCGTCGGCATCGCCGTTGAAGACGTCGTAGAGTGCCATCGTCTATTCCCCGAAGTTGCAGGCCATTGCGCGGCGCAGAGTAACGAGCCGCAGAACGAAAGCCCAGCGCCGCACTAGCTCGGGCCGATGCGCGGGCGCGGCCTCGGCACCACGCTGGTTTGTGATCGCCAAGTGCCGACGGATGGACGCTTGCCAGGGCACAAGCCTATACTTCGGCGCTTACGTCACCGTGGGACGCTCCGCGCAAATCCCGGGTCAGCGCCGCCGCTGTCACCGCCGAGCGCCGCCCGCGGGCACCCCGAGCTTTATCACCGCGGAGCAAGCCATGGCCGCCCAGGCGTGCGCCGATGAGCGCCAAGACCTGTTGAATCTGGACCAGCGCGGCTGCGAGGCCCTGGCGCAGGCGTTTGGCTGCAAGCCATTCCACGGCCGGAACCTGTTCAAGTGGCTGCACAAGCACGCCGTCGATGACTTCGGCGCCATGTCGGATCTGCCCAAGGGGTTCCGAGCCCGGCTCGCCGCGGAGACCCGCATCAGTCGCCTGCCCGTGGCCTCGGAACAGCCGTCGGCGGACGGCACCATCAAATGGTTGCTGCAGCTGCCCGACGGCCAGCGGGTGGAGACCGTGTTCATCCCCGAGGAGCGCCGCACCACGCTGTGCATCTCCTCCCAAGTCGGCTGCGCGCTCGATTGCGCGTTCTGTGCCACGGCGCGCCAGGGCTTCAACCGGAACCTCACCACCGCTGAGATCATCGCCCAGCTGCGCCACGCCGTGCAGCGCGTCGGGCGACCACCGAGCAATATTGTGTTCATGGGCATGGGTGAGCCGTTGGCGAATTTCGACGCCGTCGTAACCGCCACCGACGTCATGCGCGACGATCTCGCCTACATGCTTTCAAAGTATCGGGTGACGCTGTCCACATCCGGCATTGTGCCGAATATCTATCGCCTCGCGGAAGTCAGCGATATCGCGCTCGCCGTGTCGCTGCATGCACCGGATAACGCGCTTCGAGACGAGCTTGTGCCCATCAACCGCAAGTATCCGCTGGAGATGTTGTTACCAGCCTGCCGGGCCTATTTGCGTGGCGACCCACGCCGGCGCATCACCTGGGAGTACGTGATGCTGGACGGCGTCAACGACAGCATCACCCATGCCAAGGCGCTGATCCGTTTACTGGAAGGCACGCCCTCCAAGGTCAACCTCATCCCGTTCAACCCGTTCCCGGGCAGCGGCTTCGAGACCAGCCCGCCCGAGCGGGTGGACGCCTTCCGCCAGCGCCTGCTGCGCTCGGGGCTCGTCGCCACCACCCGCAAGACCCGTGGTGACGAGATCGCCGCCGCCTGCGGTCAGTTGGTGGGCCGGGTGCAAGACCGCCGTCGGCGACCAATCGCCCTCCCGCAAACGGTGGCCTTGCGCCCATGATCCGCCGCGTCACCGGCCGTCGGGGGCTCGTCGCCGCCCTACTCTGCGGCGCCGTCGTGGTTGGTGGCTGCGGTGGGGCGCAGGCGAAACGGCAGGCCACGGGGCTACTCGATCCCCAAGAGAGTCCGGCAGACCTCTACGTAAACATGGCCGCAGCCTATTATCAGCGCGGCCAGCTGGACGCCGCCCTGGAGCGTGGGCTGCGCGCCGTGCACGAGGACAAGCGCAACGCCAACGCACATTATGTGCTGTCCATCGTCTACCAGCGCTTGGGCAAACGCACGGAGGCGGACCGACACTTTGCGGAAGCCCTGCGCCTGGAGCCGGACAATCCAGAGTACCGCAACGCCCAGGGGACCATCCTCTGCAGCGGCGGTCGCTATGCGGAGGCCAACGCGGCGTTCACGGCGGCACTGGATAACCCCCTCTACGCGACACCGGAGGTGGCATTGATGAACGCCTCCGACTGTTCCCGCCGCGCCGGCCGCACCGCCGATGCCGAGCGCTATCTGCGCCAGGCCCTGTCGCGTAACGGGCAATATGCGCCGGCGCTGCTGGCCATGGCGCGGCTCAATTATGAGCGCGGCGAGCACGCGCTCGCCCGCGACTACATGGCCCGTTACGGCCGGGTCGGTCGGGCGACGCCAGCGGCCCTGCTGCTGGCCCACAACATCGAGGCCAAGGTTGGCGACAGCGCCTCCGCCGAGGCACTCGCCGAGACGCTGCGGCGACAGTATCCGGACGCACCCGAGGTGATGGAGCTCTGATGCCTGCAGCCGTGCCTGCGCCCGCCTCTGCGTGAGGTCCACCCCTGGGGTCCGCGCACGGCCCAACGCCCGACCTAACCCCCGCACCCAAGCCCCGATCCAACCCCCGACCCAACCCAAGACCCAGCCCCGAAACATGCCCGAGCGACTGCAAGCCATCCGCGGCATGCACGATGTTCTGCCGGAGCGCGCCCCCGTGTGGCAGCACCTGGAAGACCGTGCCCGTGCCGTCATCGAAGGCTACGGCTACCGCGAAATGCGCACGCCGCTGCTGGAGCCCGTGGAGCTCTTCAAGCGCTCCATCGGCGAGGTGACGGATATCGTGGAAAAGGAGATGTACGCCTTCGAGGACCGCGGCGGCGACCGGCTCGCGCTGCGCCCGGAGGGCACCGCTAGCTGCGTGCGCGCGGCCATCGAGCATGGACTGCTGGATCAGCCCCAGCGCATCTGGTATCGCGGACCCATGTTTCGGCGCGAGCGACCGCAGCGCGGCCGATATCGGCAATTCCACCAGATCGGCGTCGAGGTCTTCGGCCTGGCCGGCCCGGACATCGACCTCGAAGTCATCGCGATGACCCGCCGACTGTGGCGGACGCTGGGGCTGACGGATCTCGGCCTAGAGCTGAACAGCCTGGGCGATGCCGACGAGCGCACGCGCTACCGGGCCGACCTCGTCGCCTACTTGCGCAACCATGAGGCAGCGCTTGACGCCGACAGCCGGCGCCGTCTGGAGACGAATCCGCTGCGGATCCTGGACAGCAAGCATCCGGACTTGGCGCCGATCATCGCTGCAGCGCCGAGCCTGCTCGACTACCTTGGCACCGCCAGTCGAGCGCATTTCGAAGGCCTGTGCGCCGGCCTCGACAGCGCCGGCATTACCTACCGCATCAATCCCCGCCTGGTGCGCGGCCTGGACTATTACAATCGCACCGTCTTCGAGTGGATCACCAACGCCCTCGGCGCCCAGGGCACTGTGTGTGCGGGCGGCCGCTACGATGGACTGGTGGCTCAGCTGGGGGGTCGGGAAACGCCCGCAGTGGGCTTCGCGTTGGGCATGGAGCGCTTGCTCGAGCTCATCGACACCAGCACCATCGGTATCGGTCCGGACGCCTATCTGGTGGCACTCGGAGAGGCCGCAGCCGCTGCCGCTCCTGCGCTCGCCGAGCGCCTGCGCGATGCCGTGCCGGGGCTCAAGCTGCTTGCCCACAGCGGCGGCGGCAGCTTCAAGAGCCAGTTCAAGAAGGCAGACAAGAGCGGCGCGCGGCTGGCGCTGATCCTGGGCGACGATGAGGTCGGCCAAGGCAGCATTTCTTGCAAGCCCCTGCGCGGTGGGGGTGAGCAGCGCACGGTCAGCGTCGATGAAGCCGTTGCCATGCTCCGTGCCGCCTGCGCGGCGCGTTGACGCAAAGCATATCACCGCGCTGGCGCGGGCAAGCGACACAACACAGGCACATCGTTCACCACGGAGCAGTCATGGCAGACCTGGAGACAGACGAAGAAAAAGTCGAAGCCATTAAACGTTGGTGGAAGGCCAACGGATTCGCGGTTATTGCCGGCGCCGTCCTCGGCCTCGGCCTGGTCGTGGGCTGGCGCAGTTGGGTCGAGTACCGCACCAACGTCGCCCAGCGCGGGAGCATGGCCTTCGAGCAGCTGCTGATGAGCGCAGACGCGGGCGACACGGCGTCGGCCCAGCAGCAAGTGGACGCCATCATCGACGACTTCGGCGCGACCCCATACGCCATGTTTGCGGAGCTCACCCGTGCGCGCGTGGCGCTGGCAGCAGACGATGCCGTCGGTGCACAGGCCGCGCTGCGTGCGGCGATCGACCAGGCGCCCAATCGCACGCTCGCGCGCCTGGCCGCGCTGCGGCTTGCGCGGGTGCAGATCGACCGTGGCGACCTCGCCGCTGCCACTGACACCATCGACACCCACGCCGGCGGCGCCGCCTTCGCCGGCGACTTCGACGCACTGCGCGGGGACATCGCCATCGCCGAGGGCCGCATCGAGGACGCCCGCAGCGCCTATCAAAGCGCCCTGATCGCGGGTGCCGGCAATCCCCGGCTGATCCAACTCAAACTCCAGGACCTGCCTGCGGACGAGACCTGATGACGCCTGTCTCCGTGTTCCCGCACACTCGACGTTGGACGCGCCGAACCCGGCGTGTCGCGCTCGCCTCCGCCCTGGCCGGGGCCGCATTGCTTGGCGGCTGCGCCCAACTGCCCTGGCTCGGCGGCGAGCGTGATCCGCGGCCGCCTACCCCGCTGGACAAGAAGATGGCGCAGCGGGCCACGCCAGTCGTGCTCTGGACGACCCGCATCGGCAAGGGCACCAACGAGCGCCAGCTCCGACTCAAGCCCGCTGTCGTCGGCGGCCGCGTGTACGTTGCCGACGCCAGCGGCGTGCTCGCGGCGCTCGCCCCGGGCGATGGACGCATCCTCTGGGAGCGCAAGACGCCCTTCCCCTTCAGCGGCGGGCCGGACGTGGTGGGCGACATCCTGGTGCTCGGCTCCACGCAGGGCGATCTGGTGGCCTTCTCAGCGCGCGATGGCAGCCAGCGCTGGCGTGCGCAGCTCGGCAGCGAGGTGATGTCCATTCCGCGCATTATCACCGACTTGGTGCTGGTGCAAACGGTGGACGACACGCTGTACGCCTTCGATCTGGCAGACGGGGCCGAGCGCTGGCGCTACAGCTTTCCGTCACCCGCGCTCACCCTGCACGGTAACAGCTCGCCGGTGGCCACCGCGGAAGGCGTCTTGGTGGGCGTCTCTGGCGGACGCCTGGTCCACGTGGAGCTCGAGCGCGGCCTCCCGCTATGGGAGACCGTCATCACGCCGCCGCGCGGGCGCACCGAGCTGGAGCGCATCACTGACCTAAATGCAGACCCGGTGGTCATGGGCGACACCGCCTTTGTGGCCACCTTCAACGGCGACCTCGCGGCGGTGGACATCCCCACCGGCAGCGTGCTGTGGCGCCGAGAACTCTCCGCCCACGCCGGACTCAGCGCCGATGACACGGCGCTCTACGTGACCGACTCGGACGACAACATCTGGGCGGCAGGCCTCGCCGACGGTGCCGGCCTTTGGCGTCAGGAAGGGCTGCGGCACCGCCGGGTCACGGCACCTGCGCTGCTCGGCAATCAACTGGCGGTTGCCGACCTCGACGGCTATGTGCACCTGCTATCACGACGCGACGGCGCCCTGCTCGGCTTCGAGCGCGTCGCCAAGGCAAGCATTAGCCACCGCCCTGTGGTGGCAGGGAGCGTCGCCTATGTCTACGCCAATAACGGCATCGTTGCGGCGCTGCGCCCGAGCACCACAGCGGCCACGGGCGGCGCCGCCGCAGTCTCTGCCCCGGATCCAGCAATGGACCTCGACACCGACGCCCTGCCGGACCTGTCACCGATGATGAATCCCGAAGGCCCGGCTGCTCCGGCGTTGCCCGCTCCAGCCGACTCGGCACCGGGCAGTCCGGTCCCGAGCAACCCACCCCCGCCGCAACCGGTAGGTGCGGACCCCGCGAGTCCGCCCGCCGACGGCGTTGTGCCATGAGCCTGGCTTGATGCTGCCCGTCATCGCGCTGGTGGGGCGCCCCAACGTCGGCAAGTCGACGCTCTTCAACCGTCTGACCCGCAGCCGCGACGCCCTGGTGGCGGACTTTCCGGGACTGACCCGCGACCGCCAGTACGGTATCGGCCAGGTGGGCCCGCGGCCCTATGTCGTCGTTGACACGGGCGGCATCAGCGGCGGCGATGGCGTCGAGGCGCTGATGGAGCGGCAGGTGCAACAGGCCATCGACGAGGCCGATCATCTGCTCTTCCTATTGGATGCCCGCGACGGCGTGACTGCAGGCGATCTCGACATCGCCGCGGCGCTGCGCCGCACCGGCAAACCCCTGACGCCGGTGGTGAACAAGATCGACCACCAGGTGGAAGCACTCGCCGCCGCCGAGTTCCACAGCCTGGGCATCGGCGAGCCGCGGCTCGTATCCGCCGCCCAGGGCCGGGGCGTTGCCGCCTTGATGGAGCGCGTCTGCGCGGTGCTGCCCGACACGGTTGAGGACGCCGTCGACCAGGACGACTCCCGCGTGCGTATCGCCGTCGTCGGCCGCCCCAACGCCGGCAAGTCGACGCTCATCAACCGCATTCTCGGCGAAGAACGCCTGGTTGCCTTCGACAGCCCCGGCACTACCCGTGACAGCGTGTCCATCCCCTTCGACGTCGACGAGCAGCGCTACACGCTTATCGATACTGCTGGCGTCAGGCGGCGCGCGCGGATCTCGGACGCAATCGAGAAGTTCAGCGTCATCAAGACCCTTCAGGCCATCGAGGCGTGCCACGTCGCCCTGTTGGTGCTGGATGCTAGGCTCGGCGTTGGCGAGCAGGACGCAACCCTGGCCGGGCACATCGTCGAAGCCGGCCGGGCGCTGGTGGTGGCTGTGAACAAATGGGACGGGCTGGATGCCGAGCAGCGCCGGCACCTCAACGCGGACTACCAGCGCCGCCTCGGATTCCTCGACTTCGCCGCGGTGCACCGCATCTCAGCCTTGCATGGAACGGGCGTTGGCCTGCTGCTGGCTGCCGCCGATGCCGCCTACGCCAATGCCATGCGTGACCTGCCCACGCCAGTGCTGACGCGGCTGCTGGAGGACGCGGTACAAGCTCACCAGCCACCGTTGGTGCACGGACGGCGCATTAAGCTGCGCTATGCCCACCAGGGCGGACGCAATCCACCCATCGTCGTCATCCACGGCAACCAGACCGACGCCCTGCCGGCGGGATATCGACGTTATTTGGTGAACCGTTTCCGCAGCGCACTGGGGCTTGCGGGCACGCCGCTGCGCTTGGAGCTGCGCTCGGGGGGCAATCCCTACGAGGGGCGGCGCAACCAGCTTACACCGCGGCAGGCCCGCAAGCGCCAGCGTCTAAAGGACTTTGTGCGGCGCAAGCGCTGAGGGGCACCGTTGCTATTGCTCTGCGCGTCAGCCCGCTGCCCAGGTCATCGGGATCGATGAGCGCACCCGGGCCCCAAACGATACGCTCCGGCCCGCTGTGCCTTCAGCGCGTGGAGACATGGTCCACAGACAGATCCAACCGCCCATAGACGGTGGGTCCGTCGGCCTTGTCATCCCGCTCTGCGACCTCCTCACGCGAGATGTCGGCGGCGCAACCGCAGAGCAGCCAAGTTGACATGAGTAGCATCGCCAGGCACGTCAAGCCTCGGCGCCGGCGGATGGATCCATTGGGTCGCGGCTGCATGGTGTTACCTCTGTTCATGCAAAAAAGACCGGAGCATGGCGTCTCACGCAAGCCCGGACGCGCCGCTGGGCTCGCGTAAGGTGAGTCGGTAGACGTGCTCCGTGAGTCGGGTGAGCCCGCGCTCGCGAAACCGCGGATTTTCCGCCAGCGCGTCGAAGGTCGCCAACGGTTCGATGTCGAAGTCATTGCCGAACAGGGTTTGGACCTCGCCTGCACCGACGGCGAAGGGCGGCCCATGCATCTGCGACTGCTCGTACTCCAGCGTGACCAGCAAGGACGACGGCGTTACAGTCTTGCCGCCGACAGTCCGCAGCAGCATGACGAGGTGGCGCGCGTAGGCGGGCCGCAGGTCAGGCGGCAGCGCGATAAGGGCTGCACGGTCATAGACGGCGTCGATGGCGGCGCCGTCACCGTCCGCGCCCCGCAACAGCTCCGGGGTCAGATGAAAGAAATCACCTACCCAAACCTCGAGCTCGTCAACGCTGTAGCGCTCGAACGGTGCGGGTGCTAGATCCGTCACCTGCGGCGTGAGCCCCTGCTGTTCGAAGAAAGCCGCAGCGGCGATGGGGCTCAGCTCCACGCCGACCACCCGATGGCCCCGCCCCGCAAGCCAAAGCATGTCGAGGCTCTTGCCGCACAGGGGCACCAGCACGCGGGCCGCCGGCGGGACGGTGAGCACCGGCCAGTACTCCTTAAGGTGACGATTGATGGCGTCGCTGTGCCAGCCGATCTCGCCGCGCTGCCAGCGCTGATGCCAGAACTCCGGTGTCATGCTGTTAGTCGCCCAGCTTGCGAAAGCGCAGGAAGTAGTTGGTCTGCAATTGCACGGGCTCGTCCAGATAGTCGAACCCTGCCCCCTGCACCTCGCGGATGACCTCATCACGGCCGGCACGGACGTGCTCCATAATCCAGGGACTGCTGAAGCCCGGCTGGCGACGGAAGTCGACGATGGCCAGGATGCCGCCGGGCTCTAGTGCCGTGTGAATGGACTGCAGCATGCTCCGCGGGTAAGCGAAGTGATGATAGGTGTCGGCCAAGAAGACGAGCTCCACGCTCCCCGGCGACAGGGTGGTGCTGCGCTCGTCATTGACAACGCCCACCACGTTGGGCAGTTGGTCCGCCGCGGCCCGTTCCTCGATGGCGCTGACGAAGTTGGGCGAGATGTCGACGGCGTAGACCTTGCCGGACTCGCCCACGGCGCGGGCGAACAGCACGGTGTAGAGGCCGGTGCCGGCACCCACGTCCGCCACCCGCATACCAGCGCGCAAGCCCAGCGCCTCCAACAACTCAAAGCGGCGGTCGAAGACCTCGCGCCCGCTGCGCTCGAACATACCCAGCCATTGCTGCACATCCGCATCCAAGTAGTATGCATTCATGCTCGGCGGCACCGCCCGCCGCTCCTGTTGTGCCAGCGTCGGCGGCTCCGCAGCCGCCCATAGCAGCGGCACGCAGAGCGTGGTGGTAAGGACGGCCCAGAGCAACCGCCAACGGGATGGTCGAGGAGAGGCGAGCAACGGAAACATAAGCTTGGATCAGGCTAGGAAGTGGATGCCGCAGCCGGACAGCCGAGGCGCGGGGGCGACCGGCTTAATCCGCACGGATACCGCAAACCGCTCAGGAGCCACAGATGATACCCACCCCTCATCGGCTGCATACGGGCCGCTTGGTCCTGACCCCTACCGACCCGCTGCAAACGGTCTGCGTGACAGACGTCATCACCGCGCTGAAATCCGTCCGACTACTTGGTGACGCGCTTCCCGGCGAAGCGGATGCCTACGTGGCTGGTCCTGCCCTCGGCGATTGCGTGGGGTTTACTGGCTGTGCGGTGCAGTTCGATGGCCTGAATCAAGGCGGGCAGATGGGCGGCCCGTGGCTGCGCATCCCGCCCGCGAGCGACTCACCGTGCCTGCTTTGGGGTCGTAACACGCGCCCGCCGCGCTGCCCATCCTGCGAAGCGCCCTTGCGTGCATGGCGTGAGCAACTGCCCCTCGCCGCCGGCGGACCGGGTGCCCTGGTAAGCAGCGATGCCGCCCTGGCGCTGCACTGCAGCCAGTGTGGCGCGACCGCAGCGGCCTATCGCTGGCGCTGGGGGAGGCACGGCGGGGCTGGACGGAGCCTGGTGTTCATTGAGGAGGTCTTTCCCGGGGAGGCCGCGCCGCTGCCGGCCCTGTTCCGCACCCTGGAGGGCGTTGGTGCTGGACCCTGGCATTTTTTTTACGTTCAGGACTGAGGTGCCTGAAACGGCGATGCCTGAAACGACGACGCGCCGGGAGTCTTAACACAGAGTGTTTGGAGAGGCGTCCTGCCCAATATCAACTAGCGGAGCGGGAGCCGTCAGCCCGGCCGCTTCACCAGCGTCATTGTCGTTGCCGTTGTCGACGTGCCGTCGACCTGCCGTTGCTCCAAGCGCCCCGCGCCAAGGCTTGCAACCTCCGCTCAGAACGGCGCACTGCCTCCCCGAGGAGGATTGCGACAACGACAACGGGTGTACCGCTTGTTTATGACGCGTGGCTTAGCGGCTCAAGCCCTCAATGTAGGATGACACGGCCTCGATTTCCTCGTCCGTCATGTTGGCGGCAGCGCCACGCATCATGCCGTTGGGATCGTTCGCGCGCTCGTGGGAGCGGAAATGCTGCAGTGTCTGCGCCAAATACTCGGAGTATTGCCCAGAGATGCGCGGAAATTTTGCAAGATTGCTGCCCAAACCGGCCGGGCCGTGGCAACTGCTGCACGCGGGCACGCCAGTCTCCGCGTTACCGGCGCGGTAAATCTTCTCGCCCTTTTCGACCAGCTCGGCGTCGGCCGTGCCGCCGGACTGTTCCAAGGAGCCGTAGTACACGGCCAAGTTCCTGACTTCTTCCTCGGTGAGCGGCATCGCCATGGCCGACATCTGCACGTTGTAGCGCTCGTTATTCTTGAAGTTCATGAGCTGCTTGTAGATGTAAAGCGGATGCTGGCCGGCGAGCTTCGGCCACACCGGCTGACCGGGCACGCCGTTGCCGTCCATACCGTGGCAAGCCTGGCAGATCTGATTGGCCTTCTCCTGGCCCTTCGCCGCGTCGCCGCCTAGGCCCATACCCCCCGATTCGGCCGCAGGTGATGCAAGCGTGGTCCCAGCCGCAAGCCATGCGGTGGCAGCGAATGCTGTAATCAGAGAAGTCTTCATGGCACCTTCCGAGTCGATGGTCGTTGAGTGATTCTTGGCCTGGGGCCGTCTGGGCGCTGACAGAGAGCCATCACGTAAGCCGTCCATGTATATCAGCAGATGGCGAAATGGGTCAATGTCCGACGCCCCTCTTTGGCTGCTCGTATGGACGAACGGGCCGCGCGGAAAGTTCCTGCATGCGCTGATGCACCCATCCCGCGCGGTCTGCCTCAACCCTGCGCCGTCAGCAGTTGCCGGACGCGCTCGAGGAGGATTTCCGCTGGCGTCGCGTGTGCCAGCGTATCCACCAGACGACCCTCATGATCAATCAGGTATGTCACTGAGGAGTGGTCCACCAAATAGCCCATGGCCGAACCGGGTTGTTCGACGCGACGATAGGCGGCGCCGTAGCGTGTCGCCGCGGCGGCCACCTCGGCCTCCGAGCCCGTAAGGCCGAGGATGCCGGGGTCGAAGTAGGCGGCATAGTCTGCGAGTCGCTCAGGGTCGTCACGCGCGGGATCGAAACTCACGAACAGCACCTGCACGTGCTCACGCTCGGCGGGGGAGAGCTGCTTTAGCGCATAGCCGATGATCGCAAGGTTGGTGGGACAAACGTCCGGGCACCAGGTGTAGCCGAAGTAGAGCAGCACGACCTTGCCGCGAAAGTCCGCAAGGGCAACGTCCCCCTGCGCCGAGCGGAGGGTGAAATCGCCGCCTGTCGGTGTGCCGGCGAGGTCGAGTTGGCGGTGTGCTTGCGTTTTGTCCGCGGCCGGCTGCCAACCCCACAGGAGCCAGAGGAGCAGTGCCGCCAGTCCTGCGATCAGCAGGGCCGGCAACAACAGCGACACACGTCGGTGCTTGCTAGCGCTCATGTGACGGCGCTCATCTTCACGGCGCGCAGGCGGATTCGCTCACGCATGGGGGGCAGCCCTGCATCCAGTCCGGGTCAGCCGGTGGTCGCCCGATGGCGCACCGCGAGCTCCATGTAATGCAGGGCGGCGTAGTCCAGGTACTCCTGCTCCAGATCCGTGAGCGCCCGCGCGCGCCTGGCGGGTGCGCCCACGTACAGCCAGCCGCCCTCGAGCTTCTTCCCCGGCGGCACCAAGGCGCCCGCCCCCAACATCACCCGTGGGCGCAGCACCGCACGGTCCAGCACACAGGCACCGATACCGATCAGGCAATGATCGTGCACCTCACAGCCATGCAGCGTCGCTTTGTGACCGACGGTGACCCGCTCATGCACGATTGTCGGCGCGCCCCCCGGCAGGAAGCGACTATCGTGGGAGACGTGTAAGATGCAGCCGTCCTGGATGTTGGTGCCGGCGCCGATGTAAATGCGATGAATATCCCCGCGCACCACCGCGGTCGGCCAGATGGACGCCTGTGCGCCCACCTCCACGTTGCCGATGACGACGGCCGTCTCATCGATAAAAGCGTCTGCTGCAATGCGCGGCTCCAATCCTTGGTAGCTGCGGACGTTGTTCATGTGCCCCTCGGCGCGTGCGGTTTGATGTGGTGGCGAAATGCTAACATGCGCCCACGCCCGGGGCCCGCCCGACCTGAGCGCCACCCCCAGCGCGAACTCAAGCGCCAGCCCCATCCCCAGCCCCATCCCCAGCCCCACCCAAGCGCGAGCCCTCAAACCCAAACCCAAGCTCAAGCGCACGATAGGGCGCCCCCGCTTGGCCCGCATCGACACGCAACGCGACCGGCTACAGCGCCGATGGGTGGCGCCCGGGCCACCCGTTGGCCATCTGCTATCATCGCTGGTCAACCGACTGAGCTGCCCGCCCACCCGAATGCGCCCCATCCTTCTGCGGCTCCCGCCCCGGCCCGCCATCGTTGCCTGTCTGCTGCTGACCCCGCTGCTGCTCGCTGGCTGTCTCCGCGCCACGGGCGGTTACCGCGACACGCCTTTCAAGCCAGACGCGGAGCCGCCCACGCCGAAAAGTGTACAGGAGCGATCCAAGTGGGCAGAAGGCGACTACACCCTGCCGGCCTGGCCCCAGGACACCGACCTGCTGAAGATCAAGCTCGACGGGCCACAGCAGCCCTTCACCTACTTCATGGACCAGCGCAGCCTGCAAACCGGCAGCGACGGCGTGGTGCGCTACACCTTGGTGACCGAGTCCAGCAGCGGCTCGCGCAATGTCAGCTTCGAGGGCTTGCGATGCACCCCTCAGGGCTACTGGACGACCTACGCCTACGGCGCCAACGGCGCGTTCACGCCCATCCCCGCCGCCGGCACCTGGTTCAGCGTCGACAAGGTCGGTCGTGACCAACTCCACTACGACCTTTGGCGGCACTACCTCTGCGTGCACCTCGCGTTTCAGCCCCGGCCGAAGGCGGAGCAGGTCCATCTGTTGCGCAGCGGCCGGGTGCCGAAGGTGGAGACCATGGGCTTCCTCCCGGATTAGCCAACGCCGACGACGCCCATGCCCGCGGCTTGCAGCGCCGCCGCGAGCGGGATTGAAAGCGCCGACTGGGCACCGAGTATGCAAGGCAAGGGGGGTGCCAGCCTTCGGGCGCCGGCACAACCCCGACTCGCTCAACGACTCCAACGGAAACCAGCCAGCGATGACCAACCCGCTCCTCGAAGACCGCACCCTGCCCGATTTCCAGCGCATCCAACCGGAGCACATCGAGCCCGCCATCGATGCCCTCATCGCCAGCGGCCGGGCCCTGGTGGCGAAGCTCAGTACGCAGGCGGACACCGCCACCTGGGAGGGCTTCGTCGAGCGCATCGAGCTGGAAGACGACCGGCTGTCGCGCGCCTGGTCGCCGGTGAGCCACCTGAGCTCGGTGATGAGCTCCGACCCGTTACGGGCCGCATACAACGCCTGTCTGCCCAAGCTCTCTGACTACGCCAGCGAGGTCGGCCAGAACACCGACCTCCATCGCGCCTATCAACGCGTTGCCGAGCAGCCGGACCTGAATGGCGCGCAGCGCAAGATGTTGGCCAACACCCTACGCGACCTGCACCTCGCGGGTGTCGACTTGCCGGCGGAGCAGAAGGCCCGCTTCCGCGAGATCAGCCAGCGCCTGAGCCAGCTCACCAATCGCTTTGCGGAGAATGTGCTCGATGCCACCAACGGCTGGCACAAGCACATCACCGATGCGTCGGCCCTCGACGGCCTACCCGCCGCCGCCAAGGCCCTGGCGAAACACGAGGCGGAATCTCGCGAGCTCGACGGCTGGGTGCTGACCCTCGATTTTCCGTCCTTTGAGCCGGTCATGAAGCACGCCCAGGACCGGGCGCTGCGCCGTGAGGTCTACGAAGCCTACAGCACCCGTGCATCGGACCAAGGACCGCAGGCCGGCCAGTGGGACAACACCGCCGTCATGGCGGAGATCCTCGCGCTGCGGTACGAGCAGGCCCAATTGCTCGGCTTCAGCAACTATGCTGAGCTGTCCTTAGCGCCGAAGATGGCCCGCGACACCGATGAGGTGATGGGCTTCCTCCTGGACCTCGCCGAGCGCGCCGTGCCGCAGGCCCGCGCCGAGCTGCAGAAGTTGCGTGACTTCGCCCGCGAGACCGACGGCATCGACGATCTCGCCCCCTGGGACCTCATGTTCTACGGCGAGCAGCTGCGCGTGTCGCGCTTCGACATCAGCGACGAGGCGCTCAAGCCCTACTTCCCCCTCGAGGGCGTCATCAGCGGCATGTTCCGCGTCGCGGAAAAGCTCTTCGATGTCCGCATCGAGCAGGCGGAGGCGCACAACACCTGGCACCCGGACGTGCGGCGGTATGTCATCACCAACGGCGACGGCAGCCCCCGCGCTGAATGCTACCTAGACCCCTTCGCGCGGCAGAAGAAGCAGGGCGGCGCCTGGATGAACGGCGCCGTCAGCCGGCTCTTCATGGGCGGGCGTGAGCAATTCCCCATCGCCTACCTCGTCTGCAACTTCACCCCGCCGGTGGCCGGGCACCCCACCCTCCTCACGCATCGGGAGGTGGAGACCCTGTTTCATGAGTTCGGCCATGGCCTGCACCACATGCTCACCCGCGTGGACTACCCACCGGTGGCCGGCATCCACGGCGTACCCTGGGACGCCGTAGAGCTGCCGAGCCAGTTTCTGGAGAACTGGTGTTGGGAGCGCGAGTCGCTGGACCTGTTCGCCCGCCACCACGAGACCGGCACGCCCATCCCGGAGGATCTCTTCCAGCGGCTGCTGGACGCCAAGCACTTCCAGTCCGCCATGCAGATGGTGCGCCAGCTGGAATTCTCGCTGTTCGACTTGCGCATCCACATGGCCGCCGAGCCGCCCAGCGCCGAGGGTATCTACGAGATCCTCGATGCCGTCCGCGACCAGGTGGCCGTGCTCAAGCCGCCGGCCTGGAACCGCTTCCCGCACGGCTTCTCGCACATCTTCTCCGGGGGCTACGCGGCGGGCTACTTCAGCTACAAATGGGCCGAGGTCCTCTCGGCAGATGCCTTCTCCCTATTCGAGGAACGCGGCGTTTTCGACCCCGACACCGGCCGCGCCTTCCGCGAGCTCATCCTCGAGCGCGGCGGTAGCGCGGACGCCATGGACCTCTTCACCGCCTTCCGCGGCCGCGAGCCCCGGGTGGACGCCCTGCTGCGGCACAGCGGCATCGGCACCGCCCTGGAGCCAGCCGCCTCAGATGCATCCGAGCGCCAGGTGGCGTAGCACCGCTAGCATCGGCCGCAGCAGCGGGGAGCGCCTGGGCCACGGGGCCCATACCCGGGCGCCAAAGCGTTGGGCGCACCCGCTGCAGCGAGCCGCGAATCAGGCCTATCGCCTCACTAACAGTAGGCTAAGCGCCGACGCCGGCGTTATACTCATCGGCTTGCAAGTCGCTGCTTCAGATTGACACGCAACCCGGTCGTCGGCGCGCCAACGGTTTGTCACCGGGAGCATCCCTAGATTGCTTGACCGCGCCAGATGTTTGCAGATGCGTCAAAGTTTCCACGCGGCGTCGTGTGCCAGGCGCCGGTCGGGGGAAAAGGGCCGAGGGCCGAGGCGCAACAGCCGATTCCAGGACTGCGCGTCCGCGCCTTGGCCCTCGGCCCTTGGCCCTGGCCAGCAAACGACCCGCTGGCGTGCCGGCGCCCCCATCGCTCGTTGACCTGAGGCACTGCCTCGCTAAATATAGCCTGGGATGCTCGCAGCGCCACGCGATTGTGGATGTTCAATTGGCGTGGATGTTCATTTGGAGAGGTGCCGGAGTGGCCGAACGGGCCTGACTCGAAATCAGGTGTACGCGCGAGCGTACCGTGGGTTCGAATCCCACCCTCTCCGCCA
>CAZGCI010000016.1:0-55768 GCA_964524185.1 uncultured Thiohalocapsa sp.
TCGACGCGCTTGAGGATCGCTTCCCGCAGATCGCCGATCTGGCCACCCAAGGCCATGTGCGCGAGGGCGAGCTGCGGCTGCAGAAGGAGATTAAAGAGGTCGAGCTGCGGCTGCAGAAGGAGATCAAAGAGGTCGAGGGGCGGCTGCAGCGAGAGATCAAAGCGCTTGATCTCAAGATCACGGAGGTCGAGGGGCGGCTGCAAAAGGAGATTAGAGAGGTCGAGGGCTTGCTGCGGCAAGAGATCAAAGCGCTAGATCTCAAGATCGCGGAGGCCGAGGGCCGGCTGCGCAAGGACCTCGAACAGATCCGCCTGGAGACCAAGCAGGTCGAGGTGAACCTGCTGCGGGCCATGAATGCCCAGACCCGCTGGTTACTGGGCGGGTTGGCTGTGCTCGGCGTCGTACTGAAGCTCGCCGACATCATCCTCTCATAACCCATCAGGCACCGCCGCCGGTCACCGGGATACCCGCCATGGCCCGCTGCAAGGCGGCCCGCAGGCGGGCGGGCTGCAGCGGCTTGTGTAGCAGCCGGTGGCCGCTCTCGCGAGCCAGGCGGATGCGCTCTGGTGCGGTATCGCCGGTGAGCAGGACGGCGGGCACGGGCTGGCGCAGGGCGGCGCGTATGGCCGCGATGGCGTCGATGCCGGTCTCGTTATCGCGCAGCCGCAGGTCGGAGAGGATCACATCCGGTACCAACCCCTCGCGGCGCAGCAGCGCCTGCGCCTGCTCGCCGGACTCCGCCGTCAGCACCGCACAGCCCCATTGCCCCAATAGCAGCGCGGTTGCCTGCAGGACGTCGCGCTCGTCGTCGATGACCAGCACAATTCGGCCGCGCATGTCCCAGACGGGCCGCGGCGGCGCCGACACAGCAGCCGCGACGCCGGCCCATTGCGCCCGCGGCAGCAGGACGCTCACCACGGTGCCTCCCCCTACACGCGAGCGCAACGTCAGCGGCAGCCGCAGCAGCGCACACAGCCGCCGCACAATCGCCAGGCCAAGGCCGAGGCCACGACTGCGGTCACGGTGGGGGTTGTCGATCTGGCGGAACTCCTCGAACACCTCATCGATGCGCTCCTCCGGGATCCCGATGCCGGTGTCCCAGACCTGCAGCAACAGGCCGCCCGGGCGCCGGCGGCAGGCGATGAGCACGCCGCCGTCCTGGGTATAACGGATGGCGTTGCTCAGCAGGTTGCGCACCACCCGCTCCAGCAGCAGCGGATCGGTATGCACCCGCGTATCACAACCCCGACAGTGCAATCGCAGCCCCTTGCGTCGGGCCTCGGCCTCGAACTCGCGCACGCAGCGCCCAAGCAGCCCTGCGAGGCGGAAGTCCTCCGGCTCCGGTGTCACCGCGGCGGCGTCGAGCCTGGAGATGTCCAGCAGGGCGTTGAAGAGCTTGCCGAGGGCGTCGAGGGACTGATCTACCCTGGGATAGATGGCGGCCCGATCCCGCTGCGTCGGGGACGTCTTCAGGGCCTCGATGAGCAGGTTCAGGGCGTGCAGTGGCTGGCGGAGATCATGACTCGCGGCGGCGAGGAACTTCGACTTGGCGACGTTGGCGTCCTCGGCGATCTGCTTCTGGCGTTGCAGGTCCAGCAGCAGGGCATCGTTGGCGTACTTCAGGCGCAGCGTCTGGGTGAGGACGCCATTGAAGACACGCGCGAAGTAGAGGCAGCCAGCCAGGTACACCAGCACCATTAGGCCCATCACCTGACCCCCCTCGGGTCCATGGGTGAAAAAATGCAACGCCAGCGGCAGCGCAACGGGCAGGGCAAAGCCGACATAAGTGCCAAACAGATAGGACAGGATGCTGACCGCCCCGGCCATCGCTCCCGCAAGGGTGAAGCTCGTCAGCAGCAGCACCTCGGTGGAGCCCAGGTCCAGCACATAAACCGCGCTGCCCCAGCCCGCGCCTGAGAGGGCCGCGGTGAGTGCGTAGAGCCCGTACGTATCAGGTCTGATCGGCCGCCCGCGTGCAGGCGGTACAACGAAGTGGTAGAGCAATTGGCGGACGATGACCACTGCCAAGAACCCTGCCAGCCAGAGCCAGGGCTGGGCCGACCGCACCTGCAGCCACAGGGCACCGGCGAAGAGTGTCGCCAACGCAACGTTGAGCACCTGACCCCGGGGGATCTGCTCGTGTAGGAGGCGCAAACGCTCCTCGGCCACGGCATTGGGGTGACGCGTGACGGTCTCCGGCATCGGTTGCTGAGGCGACGGGCTCACTCGGCGCCGAAGTCGAAGCCTTGTTGCTGCGCGCGCATGACCGCCTCGGTGCGGTTGTTGGCGCCGAGCAGCCGCAGCACAGCGGCGACATGCACCTTCACGGTGTTGTCCGAGACGGCCAGTGCGCGGGCGATCTGCTTGTTCGACCAGCCCCGACCGAGTAATCGCAGCACCTCCTGCTGGCGCACGGTCAGGCCCTGACAAGGCGCATCGACCTGCGGCAAGCACGTTGCCGCGGACTGCGCGGGCTGGTGCGGCGACTGCAGCACCTCGGCCGGTAGGTACACGCCGCCGGCGAGGACCAATTGGAGTGCAGAGATCAGCACGTCGCTGCGGCACGATTTGGGCACGTAGCCAGCCGCTCCAAGATCGAGTGCTGCGCGCACATGCGCCGTATTTTCGCTCCCGGAGAGCACCACCACCGGGGCCGAGCCTGCCGAGCTGCAGACTCTCCCCAGCAGCTCGAGACCCTCAGCACCCGGCATGAACAGATCGAGCAGAATCAAATCCAGATTGGCGACCGCTGCCAGACACGCCATCACCTCATCGGCGTTGGCAGCCTCGAGCACACGCAACCCAGGCGCCAATTGCGTAAGGACTTCACGCAGCCCTGCCCGCACCAAAGCGTGGTCGTCCGCGACCAAAACGATCAAGTTCGACACCCCTTTTACCGACGGGTTAGCCCATTTGGATTAGTTCGCTTGCGCGATAGGCAAGTGGTCGAATGAGCTCTATTCTGACCTCGACGGTCAAGTTTTACAAAGATAGCTGCACCGCAAACATCGGTGCATCGAGTAAAGCGTTCCACATGCGACACCCGTGACTACCGGAGTACGAGATGAAAGGCAAGCTGTCCCATCGCGTTGCATCGCCCTGTTTCACGGCCATGCTGCTTTGCGCCACGACGCTGAGCGCGTTGACGGCGTCTCAGGCGTCCGCTGAAGACGCTGCGAACGACGTCGCGGCCATCGAGCTACGCCGCTTACTGGAACCGACGCCCGGCGAGCTCAAGCAGGAGCAGAAAGGCAGGATCTACATCTACGACGGCGTCCGCGACGTCGACATCGACACGGCCATGGACGTCGCATTCGATCGAATCGATAGTATGATGTTTATTCGCGTTCGCAAGACCGATGAGACGGGTAAGGCGATGCGCGATCCAACGACCGGCGAGTTCCAGGTCCAAGACGACGGCTGCTGATGCGACCAGAGGGCATCTACGACCGGCCCGGGAACAAGAGCGGACGGATCCCCAGGTGATGCGCCATGAGAGACGCGCGCCGGGCTTGGTCAGAGCCCTGACCCTGCACCAGATTGCTTGAGTGCGCCAGATGCTTGCAGATGCCTCAACCTAAGGCGATACCGGTTTATTGGCCATCCTGGCCAACAATCGGACGGAGCCGGAAGACGCGGTCTCCCGACTCCTTCATGCTCAAGCGCTTGGGCGCTTGAACAAGGCGAGGCGCCCTGCCCCGCACAGGAAACGCCAATCAATCGGCGTTTCCCCAAAAAGCGCAGTTGACCGCTTTAGGGTGGTTTGACGTCTCTTTGCAGCCTGCGAGTCTGGCGCGCTCGAAACGTCACCCACTGGATGCGCCGCGCGACGCTCGCCCAATGCCATCCACTGGGGCACGCCCCGCGGGGCGCCGGGCAGCTGACAACGCCTCGCACTAGAGCCAGTATGCCTCGTCGTTGTGCCTTGCCCGCCAGTATAAGATCAGGCCCGCGGGACGCACCCTGACGACCGTCCAATTGCTCTTTTTGGGCTCAAGTGTTCCATACCGCGTCCTGCGCCAGGCGCCGGCAGGACCAAGGGCCGAGGCACAGCCGCTGATGCCAAGACTATGCGTCTGCGCCTTGGCCCTGGCCAATGCACGACCCGCTGGCGTGCCGGCGCCCGAGTCGCTCGTCGTTCTGAGGTATCGCCTCGCCAGATACTTCGCCGGCACCACACTTCAGCGACGCGTCAGCAGCGACATCCGGCATCCCGGGGCCAATATCAGCCACGGCTGACGTGCTCGGCGGCCGGCTGGCTGGCGCGGCTCCACGAAAGACCGCAGCGCGATTCGGCTCAAAACAGCCGACGTCCGCCCCGCTGCTCAGCGTGCTCGTCGCCGGTTCCATCCCCGTTGCACACCGCCGATTCCGCCGCCGCACCTACCGACGGCCTAAGCCGCACCGTCTGTGCCCCCTACGGCAATGGGCGAAGGCCTCCAGATCCTGTCAACGGTGTCGTTCCCCATCGGCACCAGCGCCATCTGCCCGCGCCGCTGTCGCAGACCATGTGTCTCCGCGGCTGCACCCGCCCCGTTACGACGCGCGACTGCCGCGGGGACCCTCGCTAGCTGCTATATGTTAGGGAAGATCGGAGCGGCCACCGGGCGGCACCGCGCGCGGCAATCGCAGGGTGCGCGCGGCGAGGGAGGCAAAGGGTACGACACGATTGCGCACCCACCGTCACTTCCTTGACGCCGCTGCAAGGCCCTCCGGATACTGTCGATAGTGCGACACACGTGGAGAGGGCCTCGATGAAGAAGGAAAAGACCAAGCGCCGCCGTTGGAAAACGATCCTGTACTCGACCCCGCTGGTTTTGCTACTGCTGGTGCTGGCGGTGGTTGCGCTGGCGGTGATCTATACCGACTTCATCGTGGATCTGTGGTGGCACGAGTCGCTGGGCTACGGGTTCTATTTCTGGCAGCGGCTGTTCTACCGCTACACGGTGTTCTTCGCCGCGACGCTCGTCTTCTTCCTGTTCTTTTTCGTCAATTTTCGCATCGCTGCGCGCTACCTGCGCAAACCACAGGCAGCGGAGCCCGATCCCGCCGACCGTGGCACACAGCCTGAGCTAAACGACCGCAGCGAACGGGAAGACCCAAACGACAGCGCCAAACAACAGGCTCAGCGGCGGCACACCCGACAACTGATGGCACTGCTTCGGGCCGGCTCGGCGTCGGTTTATCTGCCGCTGTCACTGCTGCTCGCGCTGGCCCTTGCCTATCCGCTCTACAGCCAATGGGAGACGACCCTGCTCTTTCTGGTAGCCCCCTCCGCTGGGATCGCTGATCCCCTTTACGGCAAGGACATCGGCTATTACCTATTCTCACTGCCAGTCTATCGCTCGATACTAACGGAAACTTTTACTGCGCTGCTGGTACTGCTGGCGGCGCTATCGCTCCTGTATTCCCTCGAGTCGCGCGCCGTCGCCCAATACCAACAGCTATTTCCGCGCGGCGCACGGGTGCATTTGGCCATCGTGGTACTGCTGATCTTTTTGGTCGGTCTCGGCGGCCTGTTCCTGGAGCGCCACATGCTGGTCTACGTGGACAGCCATATGCCGCTGTTCTTCGGGCCGGGGTTCGCGCAGATGACCGTGGTGCAGCCGCTGATCTGGGCCTCCATCGTCCTGCTTGTGATACTGGGCCTCGCTGTGCAGGTCTACATGCTGACCCGCCGTGGACTGCGGGTGGTGGTGGGCCTGAGTGCGCTGTTTCTGGCCATCTTGGCGCTCCGTACGCTGCCCTTCATCCCTCAGGTGGTGCAGGACTACATCGTCGAGCCGGACCAACAAGCCCGCGAGGCGCCCTTTATTCGCAACAACATCCAGGCGACCCTAGCGGCCTATGACCTGCAGGATGTGGAGACACGGCAGTACCGTTTCCCGCGGTTTCAGCGCTACCTCTCTGAACCCGATCAAGAAATCCGGCTGCGCAATATCCCGGTGTGGGACCGCGACGTGTTGCTCCAAGTCTACCGCGAGCTGCAGGAGATCCGCACCTATTACAATTTTCTCAGCGTCGATATCGATCGCTATACCATCGACGACGTTTATCAACAGGTCTTTCTGGCGCCGCGGGAACTCGGTTTCGACAATCTGCCGCACGACTCCAAGACCTGGATCAACCGCTGGTTAAAGTTTACCCATGGCTATGGCGCGGTGATGTCACCGGCGGCGCAGGTGGGTGAGGAGCCCAAGGACTGGTTCCTGCGCGATATCCCGCCGCGGTCCGATCACGACCTCGAGATCGCCACCCCCGGCATCTACTTCGGCCTCGAAGACCTCAATCCTGTCATTGCGCCAAACCGGCTTGGCGAGATCGCCTACCCGGGCGACACCGGTGTCGTCGAGCAGGACTACAGCGGCCGCGCTGGCATCAATATCTTCGATCCACTGTCGCGGGCGGTGTTCGCGCTCTACTATCGCGACTACCGCATCTTCTTTTCCGGAGCCATCCGCCCGGACAGTCGTATCCTGATCCGCCGGAACATTCATGACTCAATGACCCGGCTGACGCCGTTCTTTCTGTTGGACCGCGACCCCTACATCGTTGTCGACAACGAACGCATCTATTGGATTCAGGACGCCTATACCTGGTCTGCGAGCTATCCCTACACCCAGACCGAAAGTTTTGGCTACGAATACTATGATGGCCACATGTACAGCCCGCGCCAGGCCACGGTCAATTACATCCGCAACTCGGTCAAGATTGTCATCGACGCCTATGACGGCACCATGGACTACTACGTCGCGGAGCCGGATGACCCCATCGTGCGCGGCTTCGGCCGTATTTATCCCGGATTGCTGAAGCCCCTGGAGGCAATGCCGGAGAGCCTGCATAACCATCTGCGCTACCCAAAGGATCTCTTCGAGCTGCAAATGGAGATCTACGCCAAGTACCATCAGACCGATCCCGCGGTGTTCTATGGCCAGGAGGACCGCTGGGTCTTTGCGCGTCTGGAGCGCGACGGCGAGCAAGTGCCGGTCACGCCCTATTACCTGACATTAAACCTCATCGACCCGCGTCACTTCGAGCACGTGCTGCTGGCGCCGCTGAACCCGGAGGGCAAGGAGAACATGCGGGCCATCGCGGTGGTCGGCTCCGATGGCGACAATTATGGGCGCATCATCGTGTACAGCTTTCCCACCGGGGTGCTGATCCATGGCATCTCTCAGGTCGAGGCGATCATCGATCAGGACTCGACAATCTCTCAGCAATTCACCCTCTGGAGCCAGGGCGGTTCAGAGGTAGAGCGCGGCAATCTCATCCTGCTCATGCTCGACGGTATAATTACCTACGTACAGCCGGTCTATTTGAAGTCGTCAGGCGACGTCAAGATACCGCAGCTCAAGCGGGTGATCGTCAGTCAGGACGGGCTGGTGGCGATGAAACCCTCGCTGGAGGAGGCCTTCGCAGCGCTGCGGGAGCGCATCGAGCAGCCTGGCATCCGGCGTAGGGCGGACTAGGGGACACTGCGCCTCGCCCATCTCCGCCGCATGGATGCGGATGCGCCTGCCCCGCAGTCAGCCCCCGGGCGGGTAGAGCAGCCCGCCGCCCGGCCCCAGCGGCCAGCCGGCAAGAACCCAGACACCCAGCAGCGCCGCCCACACGGGCGCAAACATTAACGTGTACGGCAGCATGAGCGCCACCAGCGTGCCGAGCCCGGCGTCAGGGCGGTAGCGGCGCACGAAGGCGAGGATGATCACCAGGTACGGGTTGAACGGCGTGATGCCGTTGGTCACTGAGTCACCGACGCGGTAGGCCGCTTGCGTCAGCTCCGGCGCGATGCCGGCCTGCATGAGCATGGGCACGAACACCGGCGCAAAGAAGGCGTACTTGGCGGACGCGGACCCAATAAGCAAATTGCCGCCCATCACCGCGACGATAAACCCGAGCATGAGCGCGGCCGGCGGCAGCGCAAGCCCCGCGAGCCAGCTACCGCCGACGACGGCCAGCATCTCCCCCAGCCGGGAATGACCGAAGCAGGCGATGAACTGCGCCGCGAAGAAGGCCAGCACCAGATAGGGCCCCATGGTCCGCATGGTCTCGCCCATCATGTCCACGGCGTCGCGATCGCGTTGAATGGTGCCGGCGCCGATGCCGTAGGCGAGCCCGGTGCCGAGGAAGACAATGAGCAGGATGGGCACCAACACCTCCATCCAGCGCGGGAAGCGGGCCCCCTCCCCGGCCAGCGGCGCACCCGGCCCCAGCACCGCGGCGAGCAGCAGCACCAGCAACAGCAGTAGGGTCCAAGCGGCGAAGCGCAGCCCGCGACCCTCAGCGTGCGCTGCCGCTGCGGCGCTCGCGGCTGTGGCGCGGGTCTCTAGGGAGCCGCCCGCGGGCGCCGCCGCAGACCAAGCGGTGGCGGTACGCTCCGCCGGCGTTGGGCGCGGCAGCCGCGGCTCCACGAACCGCCGGGTGACGAAGGCACCCGTTGCCGTCAGCACCAGCGTAGACACGATCATGAACCACCAGTTGGCGCTAATGGCCACCTCGTAGCCCGGGTCCAGCAACTGCGCCGCAGCGGTGGACAGACCCGCCAGCAGCGGGTCGAGCCCGGTGAGGAATAGATTTGCCGAGAACCCGCACGTGACCCCGGCTGTGACGGCTGCAATGCCCGCCAAGGGCGAACGCCCGGCGGCCAAGAACAGCGCGCCCGCCAGGGGCGGCAGCACCACATAGCCCGCGTCCAGGGCCAGCGACGACAGAATGCCGACGAAGACGGTCATGGGCACCAAGAGCGTACCCGGCGCCGCCGCCAGCAGCCGGCGCAGCAGCACCGGCAACAGACCGGAGCGCTCGGCGACACCGATGCCGAGCAGCCCCACCAGCACCAGCCCCAGCGGCGGAAATTCGACGAAATTCTTGACTAGATTGGAGAGCAGCCACCAAACACCGTCTGCGTCCAGCAGGCTGACGGGCGTGATGGGCTCGGTCACCAGGGCGCCCTGACGCTCCACGGCGCGGCTGACCTCCCATCCGAGCCAGACCGCAAGCTGCGAGAGCAACATCACCAGCAGGGTGCCGAGCGCGAACAGCGTGGACGGGTCCGGCAGCCGGTTGCCGGCGCGCTCGACGCCGTTGAGCCAGCCGCCGGTCACCCCGAATCCCCGGCTTGCCGACCGAGCGTCATCTTATTGCGGTCGATGTGGGTCGACTCGAAGAAGTCCCGCATCGCCAGCGCAGCGATGCGGATGCGCGCCTCCTGCTGCGGATAGGCCGCCAGCTGCTCCTCGACCCAGTCCTCCAGCGCGCGCTCCAGTGTGGCGCCGCTGAAGACGAAGATGCGGTCCTGGAACGCGGTCATCGTTTGCACTCGACCTCAGCCGGGCGACTGAAACTTGGCCAGCCGGCTCACCTTGATATCGGTGCTGAAAACGACGCCCATGTGGCGGTTGAAGAAGGGTGTGAGGCCCTCGAGGATGGCTTCGGCGATGTCCGCAGGGACGGCGGTAATGATCATCACCAGGACGTCGTCCTCATTGAACATCAGGTGGGCATCGTGGGCGCCATGGCTGCCTTTGCCGGAGAGGTTGTGCAGCACTGTCCAGCCGCTGACGCCGGCGCGGTCCAGTAGGTCCAGCACGAAGTCCTGCTGCTCGCCCTGGACGATGATCTCCAGCTTGTTCAAGGTGCTGTGCTTGAGCTCCTGCATGGGCGGGGTCTCCAGGTTGTGGGCTCGCCTTTGGTGTGTCAGCGGCGTGCCGTGGGACTGTGAAGGCGGCGAGGCACCGTTGCCTAAACAGGCTCGCACGTGCAGCGCCCCGGCCAAGCAACGGCCCGGCCTGACCGAGGGCAACGGCAGGCCGCGAACCTGTGGCAGCGCTTGAGCCCCACTCCTGCGCCGATCATTCGACTTGGGGGGAGCGCGCCGGTGGAACCTGCACCGGCTCGCGCGGCGGCAGTCGGATGGGGCGCGGCTGCCAACCGCGCTCAGCGCCATGACCTGGCTCGTAGATGTGCGCCTGATGCGTCTGCGGGTCCAGCACCACCAGCCTGATCCAGCCGTTTTGCAGCAGTTCACGTGGCTTGTACAGCTTAGCGAGCAGCGCTTCCACCAGGGTGAGCGGCGCCTCGATGACGGTGATGAGGCGCATGGGCTGGTGGTAGGGCTGATCGCCGCGGAGCATGGTCTGCGCGGGCAGCCCGGTGCGCAGGTCGCTCAAGTTGCCGGTGACGACGCCGAAACGGCCGACGATGTTGTGATAGACCTTGCTGCCGCTGCCGAAGGCCTCGTTGTCCACCACGGAAAAGAAATGCTCCAGGTTGATCCACTGGGCGACGATGAGCGGGCCCGTCAGGATGGTCTCCAGGAGCCGGCCCTTGGGGTCCACACGGTCATCATAGCTATGCAGAAAGGTTCGCCCATCCAGGTCGAGCCGCTCGGTGAGTGCGCGACGGCCGATGACGAAGGACGCGTTCTTCGAGAGCCCCCACTCCGGGCGGACCTGGGTCCAGTCCAGCGCATGGCGTTTGACGCGGCGGGCGGCAGCGTCCGGGCCGG
Source organism: uncultured Thiohalocapsa sp. (assembly GCA_964524185.1). Classification (GTDB taxonomy): domain Bacteria; phylum Pseudomonadota; class Gammaproteobacteria; order Chromatiales; family Chromatiaceae; genus Thiohalocapsa. The sequence goes on from CAZGCI010000016.1 coordinate 10,508, forward strand.
TGATGCCGGTCTCGCCGAGCTCGCGGCAGCGCTCGGCCGCACACAACCGCCCGGCGGCGGTGAGGTCCTCCTGAATGCGGGTGAGGCGGGTCAGCACCGCCGGCGGCAGCTCGTCGAGGTCGGCGAGGCGGATCTCATCGGTGGTGGTGTCATGCAGTGCGGGGACGAAGTAGGTCTCGGCGGGGATCTCGATACCCTGCTCCCGCAGCAGCTTGCGCACCTCGCGGCGGTTGGCCATGGCCGCGAAAATGCGTGCGTTGGTGAGCCCCTGGTCACCGCCACAGGCACCGCAATCCAGCGCTGATTCGTAGGGATTGTTCTCGGAGGTGCTGCCATGGCCCACCACCAGCACGGTGCGCCCGAAGCCCGCAGTCAGGCCGATGCCGCGCAGCGCCGCGCCGACGAGCTGGGCCTGGCGCTTGAGGCGGAAGCCGATCTTGGCCAGATGCTCCAGCTGGATGCGCGCCTGGTCCGAGTTGATACGATACTCCGCCTGCAGCGAGCGGATGAACACCGCCTCGCCGGCCGCATCCAGGCCAACGCGGCGCGCGAGCTCGGTTTGGCCCTGCCGCTGTTCCAACGCCGTTTCCCGTAGCTCGCGAATCATCGGGCTGGTGAGCTGTTCACGCTTGACGGCGAAGTGGCGCTCTGCGGCGCGCACCACCATTTCGTCCTGGAGGTTGGTCACGAGCTCCCGGGCATCGTCCTCAGAAAGCTTGTCAAACAGCAGCCGCGCCGGCGGCTTGCGCGTCTCCAGGCGCTGGCGCCACGTGTTGTAGGCCCGCGGTGCGAAGGTCTTGCCCACCATATCGAAACCGAACAGCAGCCCAACGGCTTCCACGGTGACATAGGGCGCCAGCACGGTGTTCTTGAGGTCATGCACCACCTCGTGGGCCAGCTCGTACAGCGAGTGCTCCTGCTGGGCATGGATCTGCGGCATCTCCACCGCCACGTTCTTCGGCGTCACGACGGCCGGGCAGAGCGCCGTCTCATGCCCCTTGCCAAACTCGATGAAGGCGACCGGAACGCCGAAGAAGCCGGCGATCCCGTAGGTCTCGTAGTCGCCCAGGGCCTCCAAATGGCGCCGCAGACGCTCCGAGCGCACATCGATGCAGAACAGGGCCTGCACCCTGCCGCTGGGTCCAGCGTCCGCTGTCTGTGGGACGCGCGCCGGATGCGCATCGGGGTCGGCTGCGGCGTCGATCTGACCCAGCAGCTCGCGGATGTGGGCCCGCTCCAATGCCCGCGTCCAAAGCATGCCCTCGTGGGCCTTGGCCGCGTAAATGCCGTCGATGACCTGTTGCAGGGCCTCATCACCGCGGTCGAGGAGGCTATCGAGCTCAATCCCCGCGGCGGCCGCCATGGTCTGCACCCGGCGGGCACGCGTGCAGGCCTCACGGGCGATCTTTTCGTGCTCGTAGTCGTGATACAGGGCGTCGATGCGCGCCGGGTCGGCGGAGTCCAGGGCCACCTCGATGCGATGGGCGAAGTCAGGTAGCACGGTACCGGCGTTAAGCTCGCGTCGCAGCACGCACTCCCGCGGATGCGCCGCCGCGAACTCGAGCAGTGCCGCCCAGCGCAGGTCCCGCTGCAGACGCCGGCCGGCGTCCTCCAGCAAGGCCAGGCCCAGCACCAGTCGCACAGCCAAGTAGTCCACTAGGTCTGCCGGGTTTCGCTGCTGCCAGTAATAGTGGGTCGCCTGCGCGCGCCAGCGCACGAAGCCCGCCCAGCCATGCAGCCGGGAGAGCTCCACGGTGAAATAGCTCATCCAGCGCTGCTCGGGCACGCCGAGGCGGGTCATGACCAGATCGATCATGGCCTCCGGCCCGTTGACCCGATCGAGTATGGCGGCGACATCGAGCCCACGCATCCGCAAGCGCCGATTGCGCCGGGCGATGTTGGCCCACGCCCGGAACAGGCCCTGCTTGCGCCCGGGCATGCGCCAGACAGATTGGCCCTCGTCGAAGAAGTCCATCAGGCCCTTGATGAGGAGCTCGTTCAGGGTCTCGCCAATGCGCGTGCCGAAGAGCTGGTCGACGGCGTCGTAGAGCGTCAGGTCGTGGCCCAGCTGCTCGGCCAGAGGCTTGGCGGTGCCGGCGGTCATGACGGTCGAATTGAAACGGCGTCTGACACGGGCTCAGCCCTCCCGGAGGCGACGCAGGCACGCCAGCACATCTGCGGCGCAGGGCTCACGGTCGCCGGGGGTCGGGTGGCTGGCGGCCGTCATCATGGCGAGCAGGATGTCACGCAACAGCGCGGCGACCTCGCCGTGCGCGGCATCCACGGCGAGCTGGCCCTGCTCCGCGAGCCAGGCATCGACGAAGGCGTCGATCTCCTGCGCCACGTCCTCTGGCTGCATGGCGCCGGCGGCGAGCATGCGCTGGCAGTCGGTGCGGGGCAGCGAGCCGCGGGCATGAAAGAGCCGAGCGGCCTCTGCGACGGCCTGCTCGAACGGCAGGTGCTCCAGCCCGTGCAGCGGGTTGTGGTGGATGAAGTTTCGCATGGGCCAGAAGAAGGGCAAGACCTCTCCTGCCACCGTCGCCATGCTGCGGATTTTTAGGGTCTTGCCGAGGGATGGCCGGTGTTTGACATCCGCGGCCGGCATGCCGGCTGCCGCGGGCGCCGGTGTGGTCTGCCCCGGCGGCGCTTGCGCCGAGTCCTCCGGAGTGTCGACGATCGCTTTCGTCACAGCATGCCCTCCACCAATAGCAGACCGAACAGCGCCAGCGCCAGCATGCCACCACCGTGCATGAGCACCGCGCGCGCGTCTAAGTCCGCATAGTCCAGGTCGCCGCGGGGCGCGCCGAAGACGATGCCCGCGAGCAGGTTGATGCCGGCCCAGGTCCAGAGCAGCCAGCCCAGGCTCAGGGGCACCAGGGTCAGGAGCTCGTTGGCCCCGATGCCACCGAAGGCGAGCTCCGCGACGGCAAAGAAGGCAGGCGAAAACGGCACGGCTACGGCGAACAATACGGCAACCGCGAACAGGGCCGAAAAGCGCGGCATGCGCACTGCCAGCCCTGGATAGAGCCCGGTGCGGGCGATGCCAAAGCGCTCGGTGAGCCCGTCCAACAGGAACCACAGGGGCAGCAGCGACACGGCGAGCCCGAGCGCCGGCAGCAGTGGCGGCACGTCGTGGGCACTGCCGACCCACACCAGCGCCAGCGCCGAGGTGTAGAGCTGGCCGACCCAGATATGCCCATCACGCGCACTCAGCAGCCGGAAGGCATACAACAGCGACGTGAGCCCACCCCAGAGGGCGAAGGCCGTCAGCAGCCAACCGCCGCCGGCGAGCCAGCGCCCGATCCCCAACAGGGCGACACCGACCAGCGGTAGCGCCACCAGCACCAGCGCCTTGGTCTGGACCTGTGCGAGTCGGTCATTGGGGCCCGTCGGCTGGCGTTGCAGGAACCGGTTGACGCTGGTGCTGAGCGGAAACAGGGGCAGGCAAAAGCCGGCCAGCAGCAAGCAGGGCAACGCCAACAGAGCGCCCGGGAGACCGCCCATGGTGTCAGACCCAGCGCAGCCAGGCGTTGAGGCGCCGGGAGGCGGCGAGCAGCTGCTCGGCCAGGCGGCTGTAGAAGTCTGCGACATAGAACTCCCGCGACAGAAGCGCGTAGAGCCGCAGATGCAGCTCCCGGAAGCGACGCGTCAGCGGCTGCTGGGCCGCCTCGGAGCGGAAGACCACCAGCCAACCGGCTGAAATCAGCACCATCAGCAGCACGAGGACCAGCGCAAAGGTCGTCGCATTGACCGACGCCGCTTGGTACAGCGCCTCGCGGAAGGCTGGGTCCGGATACAGCAGGGCATCGAAGGCTTGGCCGGCGACGACATAGGTCAGGATGACGACGGCGAAGGACAGGGCCACATAAAGCAGCACGGTGAACGGCCGCTCACCGCCGATCTTGTAGACGAAGAAGAGCGTTTGCGCGCCGGTGATCCAGCCGAACAACAGCAAAATCAATGCCCCCTGGTGATGCAGGAAGCCCTGATCCACGAGCTGATGCGCACCGAAGACGATGATGAGCGGAACGGTGATGGTGATACCCGCAAACACCACCCACGACAGCGGCGGATGGGGCACCTTGCGCTCCACCATGAACTTGTAGATCTCGCCTTCTGGGATGTTCGGGTCCTTGCGGGCATTACCGATGATGGCCCCGGAGCCGAGGAACAACGTTGCCTTGAACACGCCGTGGGCGATCAGGTGATAGATGGCCAGCGAGAAGGCACCAAGGCCACACTCCATGACCATGTAGCCCATCTGGCCCATGGTGGAGTAGCCGAGCGCCTTTTTGATATCGCTCTGCATCAGCATCATCAGCGAGCCCATGATGGTCGTGATGAGTCCCACCGCAAAGGCCAAGAGCAGCACCGTCTGGGTCTCCACGAATACCGGGGCAAAGCGGTTGATGAGGAACCCACCGGCGTTGACGATGCCCGCGTGCATCAGCGCCGACACCGGTGTCGGCCCATCCATGGTGTAGGGCAGCCAGGTGTGGAGCGGAAACTGCGCAGACTTGGCAAAGGCGGCGAGCAGGATCAAGAACCCCAGCGTCTCGGCCAGCGGCAGCCCGAGCAGCGTCGTCTTGCCTGGCGCCGCGGCCACGGCCTCGAACACCTCGGGCAGGCTGAGCGTGCCATAGGCGTGATAGATCAGCGCAACGGCCGCGAGCAGGGGTAGATCGCCGACCCGATGCGTGAAGAGTGTCCAGAAGGCAAAGCGGTTCGCCGCCGGGCGGCGCATGTCGTGGTTCAGCAGAAAATACAGACAGACGCCCAACAGGTGCCAGCCCAGCAACAAGGTGAGCAAGTCCCCCGCCAGCACCATGAGCAAAATGACGCCGATGATGGCATCCAGCAGCACGAAGAACCGCGTGTAGGCCGGATCATCCTGCATGTAGCGCACGCTGAAGACGTGCACCACCAGACCCACAGCGCTCACCAACACCGCCATCAAGGTGCTCAGCGCATCCACGTACAACGTGAACAGCCCAAGCCCCATACCGGCCAACAGCGCCTCCCCGGTGCCAAGCCGCCACAGGAACAGAGCCACTGCCAATGCAAAGGTCAGTGCACTCGCGGCCACGCTGATGCGCGCGATGCCCTCGCCGAGCCGCGGCGCGCTCAGCTGCACCGCGAGCGCGGAGCCGAACATCAGCAGCACGAAGACATAGGCGAGCAGGGCCATGGGGTGGGGAACAGTCCTCTGGCTTGCGAGCTGACGGGATGCGACGTGGCCGCGCGTCGAAGCGCGGTGCGGCGACCGACGCCACCGACGGCGCCGAAGTCTAGCAGGAAGCCAGCGGCGGGTGGCTAATCAAGGGATTGGGGTCGCGGGGGGGTCGCGAGGCGATGCGTGAGACCGACGAGCGACTGGGGCGCCAGCGCGCCTGTGGGTGGTTCACTGGCCAAGGGCCAAGGGCCAAGGATCAGTAGCGCGTCAAAAACAAGCGGTACACCCGTTGTCGTAATCGTCATCGGGGAGCCAGTGCGCTGTTTTGGGCGGACGCTGCAAGCCTTGGCGCGGGGCGCTCGGAGCAACGGCAGGCCAACGGCGTTATCGACGGGACGCCGATGACGACAACCACAACGAAAGCGCCGCTGGTCAGGCAGCCGGGCTGACCTGTTTCGCTGATGAGTGAACAGTTCCTAAGACGCCCATCCCCGGCGCCAGCGGTTGCGCCTCGGTCCTCGGCCCTTGGCCCTTCCTCTTGCCGGCGCCTGCGACGCCGCCAGGCTTGGACAACTTGATGCCCCTGCAAACATCGGGCGTGGCCAAGCAAGCGAGGCGTGGTCAAGCCAGCTAGGCGCTTGGGGCGGGCTCAGGCTTATCGCCAAGGCGCTGCAGAAGGGCGTGTGCGCTTTCGTGCATTGACAACAACGACGGGATCACCAGCAGGACCAGCACGGTGGCGAAGGCGAGGCCGAAGGCCAGAGAGGTGGCCATGGGGATCAGAAATTGGGCCTGATAGGATTGCTCGAAGAGCAAGGGAGTGAGACCGGCGACGGTGGTCAGCGAGGTCAGCATCACCGCGCGCAGGCGCTGGCAGGCGGCCTCCACCAGCGCTTCCTGCACGGGCATGCCGCCGGCGCGCAGATGCTTATAGAAGGTCACCAGGATGATGCTGTCGTTCACGACGATGCCGGAGAGGCCGAACATACCGAACAGCGACAGGATCGTAAGGTCGATACCCATGGCCCAGTGCCCCACCAGTGCCCCGGTCAGTCCAAACGGAATCACAGCCATCACCACGAGCGGCCAGCCGTAAGACGAGAAGACCCAGGCGAGGATCAAGTAGATCAAGATCAGCCCCAGGACCAGGCCCTTACGCATGTCCGAGAGGGTATCGCGCTGGTCGGCGGAACGGCCCTCGAAGGAATAATGGATGCCGTAATCCCGCGCCAGGATCGGCAGCGGGCCCTCTTCGAGCACAGCGAGGATGCGGTTGGTGTTGTTCACGTCGGTGTTGACGTCCGCCGTCACCTCCACCGCGAGCTGGCCATCGGCATGGCGCAGCACCTCGAAGCCCCGCTGCGAGCGCCACTCCGCGATGGCCGTCAGCGGCACGGACTCGCCGGCGGGGGTGCGCACATTGAGCCGGTACAGGCTCGCCAGACTGCCGCGCTCGGCCTCCGGCAGGCGCACGCGGACCTCCACCTCGTCGGAGCCATCCTGGAAGATCTGCACCAGTTGCCCGTCGAAGGCGGTACGCAGCTGCCGCCCTAGGTCCGCCACCGTGAGGCCCAGGGCCTCGCCGGCCGGTGTCAGGGAGTAGATGAGCTGCTCGCGCCCGTAGGCCATATCGTCTTCAACTTCCAGCACGCCGTCGATGCCAGAAATGGTCTCCGCGAGGTCCGTGGCGGCGGCCTTGAGCCGCTCGGCATCGCCGCCGGTGAGCCGAATGGTTAAATCCCGCCCCGGCGGCCCGACCCGTCTCGATGCGATGGTCAGGTTCTCAAGCCCCGGCGGCAGCTCGATGCGCTCACGCCACGCGCGGATGAGGTCGGTGTTGCGCACCTCCCGCAGATCCCCGTCGATCAGCTCCACCGTGATCCCGCCCAGCTGGTCGGCGTTGCCCCCCTCCTCTGCCTTGGTGCCGTGGTATGTCACCAGGGCATTGATGAGCCCACCGTCGGTGTGCTGATGGTCCAACGCCTCCTCTGTGGCGTAGAGGGTTTCTTCCAGATGGGTGAGGAACCGATCCACCTTCGCCCGGGGAGTGCCGGCGACGAAGGTGACGTTGGCGTTGATGATCTGCGACTCGGGCGTCGGGAAGAAGGTAAAGCCGATGCGCCCGCCCGCCATCAGACCGACCGCGAACAGCAGCAACGCCAGGGCGGCTGCCACCGTTGTGAATCGGTTGGCGATGGCAAGGCTGGCTAGCGGCCGGAAGACCCGGTCGCGGAAGGCATCGAAGCCCCGGTCTAGCCGCGCGCGAAAGGAGTCCGGCTTGATCTTGTGCGTGTGCACGAAGGCGTTGCGCAGGTGGCCCGGAAGCACCAGGAAGCTCTCCACTAGGGAGGCCAGGATGGCGCAGATGATTACCAGCGGGATGGAGCCCAGGATGTTGCCGATGCGCCCGCCCACCAACATCAGCGGCAGAAAGGCGGCAATGGTGGTCAGCGACGAGGCGATGACGGGCGCCACCATTCGGCGTGCACCGCCCTCTGCCGCCAGCAGCGGGTCCTCCCCCATCTGGTAATGAGCCATGGCGTCCTCACCGACGACGATGGCATCGTCGACGATGATGCCCAGCGCCATGATGAGCGCGAACAGGGAAATCATGTTCACGCTGCCACCAACGAGATAGAGGATGAACAGCGTCGCAGCGAAGGAGACGGGGATACCCCAGGCCACCCAGAAGGCCACCCGGCCCGTCAGGAAGAGATACAGGATCAACACCACCAGCACGAGGCCGCTCAGGCCGTTTCGCACCAGCAGCATGATGCGCTCGCGCACCAGCTCCCAGGAGGCATCGTAGACGGCGATCTCCACCCCCGGCGGTAGCGTGGCGCGGGTCTCGTCGAGCCAGTCTGCCAGAATGCGGGCGGACTCTAGGGTGTCGCCACGCTCCCCCCGGCGCACGATCATCTCCACTGCGGGCTTGCCGCCGACGGTGACATCCACCGTGTTGTCGCCAGGGCCACGCTCGATTGTGGCGACATCACCGAGGTTAATGCGCAGCGCCTCCTCGGTCTTCACCGGCAGGCTGCCGAAACCGATCGGATCGCGGCGCTTGTCCAGACTGCGCAGCTCCCGGGCGCCCTCGCTGCGCCCCACGGCGCCTGCCGGCAAGTCACGGCTGAAGGCGCCGACGCGGTTGCCAAGCTCCTGTAGGCCGAGCTCCAGCTGCTCGAGGCGCTCGGTGGCCACCTCGATGCCGATCTGCTCGGCCGGTAGGCCGTTGAGATCGACCTTCGCGAGGCCGCGCTCGAGCAGCTCGGTCTCGAACCGTCGGGCAAGTCGGCGCATCTCGGCCGGATCGTTGAGACCGGTCAGCAGGAGTCGCGCCACCTGCTCGTAGCGCGTCAGTAGGGCGACCTCGGGCTTCTCGGCGTCCTGCGGCAGGTTGCGGAACTCGTCCACGAAGCGGCGCACCTGGTCCAGCGCCAACAGCGGATCGGTACCCTCTTTGAACTCCAGCGTAATGGCCGAAATGCCCTGCGTGGACGTGCTGGTCATCTTGTCCAGGTTGTCCACTGTGCGCAGCCGCTGCTCCAAGGGCTCCGTGATGCCGTCCTCGATGTCCTCGGCGCTGGCGCCGGTCCAAACCACCCGTACCTGCACGATATCCAGCTCGAAGGTGGGGAAGAACTGCACGTTGAGCCGGTCCAGCGCAAAGGCGCCAGCCAGGATCATCACGATCATGAGCAAATTCGCGGCAACTTTGTGGTGCGCAAAAAGCCCGATCAGGTCGCCACGATGCTGCATCTTGGGCTGCTGGCGATCGAAGGCTCGCGGACCGCGGTCCGCACCTGCGCCGCCCCCCGGTGTGCTGTCTTGCCCGCTCATGGCATCGCCTGCGATTTGCTGGCGTCCTTGCTGCTGGAGACGGCGGTTCCAGCCGCCGGCCGCGAGGTCAGTGCGGGCGCCCTGGCCACGCGATCGTCATCCAGGGCCTCCACGCGCAGCCCGTCCATCGCATTGGGCATGTGTGTGGTGATAATGAGGTCACCAGCGCGGATCTGTGGCGAGCGCACCAACAGGCGCGCCACGTCATCACGGCCGCCGCGGCGCTCGCCGAGCGTTTCCACGTCCACGCCCAGCATGCGTCCCTCCTCGAGCTTGTAGAGCCGTCCGCTACCGTAGACGGCGCCGAAGGGCACCGCGATAAGCCCGTCTCGCACCGGGCGCTCCAGCCGGAGCGTCAGCATCTGCCCGAGCCGCAGCGCCGCCGGATCGCCGGCCACGTGAAATAGGCCGTCGACACCGCTCGGCCCGGCTTCACCGGCGATGCGATCCAGCTTCAGCGGGAGGCGGATGTCACCGATCTCCACCTCAGCGGGCAGCTCACCCTGGCCGTATAGCGCGGTGACCAGCTCCGCCTGATAGGGCGCCGGGATGCGGGCGCGCACCTGCAGGCTCTCCAGTGCAAACAGCCGCACCAGGGCCTCGCCCTTGGCGACTTGGTCGCCCTGCGTGACCAAGACGCCGGAGACGATGCCGTCGTAGGGGGCGCGCAGTGTGGAGCGCTCGTACTCCAGCTGCAGCGTCTGCAGCTGCGCGCGGCTGCTCGCCAGGCGCGCCTCTAGGCCACGCATGCGGGCGGGGTGATCCCGGATGCTCTGCTCGCGATTGCTCACCGCGAGCGCCTGCTGCACGGCGGCCTGCTCGGCCTCATCCAAGGCCTGCTCGGCGCCCACCTGCTGGGTTTTCAGGCGCTCCTGACGGGCCACCGCGTCGCGTGCCAAGGTCAGCAGACGCTGCTCTTTCTCCAGCGCCAGCTTGTCCGTTTCGTGGCGGTTGCGCTCGCTGTCGATCTCGGACTCCAGCTGGGCGATCTGTGCCTCGACCTGCGCGATGCGTGGCAGGAAGTCGCGCTCGTCGAGGTGCACCAGCACGTCGCCCGCGGCGACGCGGTCGCCGTCGCGGACCGCCACGTCGGTCACCCATGCCGCCGCCGAGGCCGTCGCCCGCAGCAGATCGGGCGTCTCCACCCGGCCGTAGAGGATGAGCTCGGGGGCCAGTTGTTGCGGGACGGCCGGTTCAACCTGTACGCGCCAAATGCGCTCCTGCACAGCCGGCGCGTCCTGCGTCGGCCGAGTGGACTTGAGGACACGGAAGGCGCCGAAGCCGACGGCAAGCACTAGGAGGGGCAGCAGAATCTTAAGGGCTATGCGCACGTGGTGGTGGAGTCGTTGTGGGTCTGGAGTCTTGGTGTCCGCAAGCAGCAGGGGCTACTTGGGCAGCGTTGGGCCGTCCGGCCCAGTTCGAGGAAGGTCGGGGTCCGACGCGCGAAGAACAACGCGCGCGACGTGTAGGATCTCGTCGCCCTCGGACGGCTACCGGAACCCGCCCCGCGGGGTCGAGGCCCCGAGCAGCCGCGCGCTTGCGGCACGGTTTCGGCTCGGCCGACGCTTAGGCAGGGCAGTCAACGAGCATCCACTGTGCTGGCCTCAGCCGCGACATCCGCCGCCACCTCCCCGTTGGCTGCCTCCGCCTGCTCGGGCGGTGGCGCGAGGGACCGCACGCGCAGATGGAGTGCGGCCTTGGCGAGCAAATGTGCGCTCACCGGTGCGGTGATGAACAGGAAGAGCGTCACCAGGACCTCATGCAGGCTGGGGCCTGTGCCGGCCTGGCTGAAATAGATCACCGAGGCGATCAGCAGTGCGCCGACGCCAAGGGTGGTCGCCTTGGTGGGGCCGTGCAGGCGCGTGTAGAAGTCCCCGAGTCGCGCCAGGCCCAGGGAGCCGATGAAGGTGAAGGCCGCGCCGATGACGATCAGCGCCGAGATGGCCAGCTCCAGCAGGTTGTCCATTCGACCCTCGCGCCTATTCGATGATGTCGCCGCGCAGCAGGTACTTACACAGCGCGACGGTGCCGATGAACCCCATCATGGCGATGAGCAGGGCCGCCTCGAAGTAGAGCGCGCTGCCGAGCAGGATGCCAAGCAACACCAACAGGGCAATGGTGTTGATGTACAGGGTGTCCAACGCCAGTATGCGATCCGGATGATCGGGCCCCACCAGCAGCCGCCAGAGGCTGAGCAACAGCGCGGCGCAGACCAGGGTGAACGCGATGATCAGGGCAATGCTCAACATCTGCTCAACAGGGTCTCAGTAGGGCGGTTCGAAGATGTCGATGAGCGGCCGCTCATAGCGCGACTTGATCTGCTGCACCAGTGCGTCTGGATCGTCCACGCGCAGCCCATGCACGATCAAAGTCCGCCGATCTGGGCTCAGCCAGGCGGAAACCGTGCCGGGCGTCAGGCAGACCGTATTGGCCAGGATGCTGATGGCCAGCTCGCTGCGCAGCGCCAGGGGCACAGGCACAAACGCCGGCCGAGCGAAACGGGGCCCGCCCAGGATCAGCAAGGCCACGATGACGTTCGCCACCAGGATGTCCCACAGCACCTTAAACAGAAAAAACACCAGCCACCAAGGCCGGGCGATGCGCACCCGATCAAGCCAGAAGCCGCGAGTCAACAACGGAATGGCCCAACCCAGGAAGAGCCCCACCAGCGCCTGCCCGGCGGTGAAGCTGTTCACGAGCAGCAGCCACACCAGCGCCAACACCGGCGTGAGCAGCGGATGCGGTAACAGACTGCGCAGCATGGTCAACCGCCCTCGTCGGGGCCGCCGAGCACGGCTTGGATGTAGCGCTCTGGCGCCAGCAGGGCCTCGGCCGTAGCCGCGGTGAACTGCGTCACAGGTGCCGCCCCTGCCACCAAGGCCACGCACAGCCCGGCGAGGCCCAGTACGGGCCCGAGTCGCGCCCAGTCCGGCCCAGCGTGCTCCGCTTCGGCGTCGGCACTCAGGCCACCCGCGGCCGCGGGATCTGCCCCGACTGCCGGCGCCACCCCAACGGCCGCCGCCCCCGGCTCGGCAGCGGTGGCGCGATAGAAGAGCAGGCTGCCGCTGCGCGCGAGCGCAACGATGGTGAGCAACCCGGCGGTGAGGATCACCGCATACACCCACGCCGTGCCAGGCTGCTCCAGTGCCGCCTGCAGCAGCATCCACTTGCCGAGGTAGCCCGACAGCGGCGGCATCCCGGAGACCAGCACCGCGACCAGGAAGAACACTCCGCCCACCAGCGCTGCGGCCGGCACCGCGGGCCCAGGCTCCAGCCGGTCGCCGCACCCACCGCGGCCGCGGGCAATGACGTCCGCCAGCAGAAACAACGCCGCCACGGCGAAGGTGCTGTGGGGCAGATAGTAGAGCCCGGCGGCGATACCCTCGCGCGTGCCGAGCGCGATGGCGGTGAGCAGGGTGCCCACAGACATGACCACCAGGTAGGCCGTTTGGCGTCGCAAGCCTTGGGCGGATACGACCCCCAGCACGGCGACGACGATGGTGAGCAGCGCCAGCGGCAGCAGCACAGGCTCGATGAGGTGGGCCAGGGGTCCGGCAGCGTCGCCGAAGATCAGGGTCTGCGCGCGTAGGATCGCATAGACACCCACCTTGGTCATGATGGCGAAGAACGCGGCCACCGGGGCCGAGGTGCCGGCGTAGGCGGCCGGTAGCCACAGATACAGCGGCACCAGCGCCGCCTTCAGCGCAAACACGGTGAATAGAAGCAGTCCGGCGGCGCGAACAACGGCGACGTCCCCGGCCGGGGTGCCTGCAACCCGCACGGCCAGGTCGGCCATGTTCAGTGTGCCCAGCATGCCGTAGAGGGTGCCCACCGCGAACAAGAACAGCGTGGAGCCGGCGAGGTTCAGCACCACAAAGTGCAAGCCGGCCCGCACGCGCTCGGGCCCACCGCCATGCAGCAAGAGGCCGTACGCGGCGAGCAGCATCACCTCGAAAAAGACGAACAGGTTGAACACATCCCCCGTCAGGAAGGCGCCGCTCAGCCCAAATAGCTGTAGCTGGAACAGCGGGTGGAAGTGCGGGCTCGCGCCGTCGGTGCCCTGCACGGCGAAGAACAACGCGCAGCCGGCCAGCAAGGCCGTGATGAGCAGCATCCAGACGCTCAGCCGGTCCGCCACCAACGAGATGCCGTAGGGGGCCGGCCAGTCGCCCACCTGATAGACCAAGATCCCATCAGCCGAGACCAACAGCAGCAGCCAGAGCACCGCAGCGAACTCCAGCGCCACTGCACCGAGGTTCAGCCGACGCCTGACGGCCAGAGACAGGCTCCCCCGCGTAAGCAACAGCACAATGGCAGCCGCCAATGGCAACAGCAGCGGCAGGATAACGGCCTGGCTCAAGGCGCTGCCCTCCGCCGAGGCGGCTCCGCGGCACCCTGCGGCGCCTCCTCGGCGCGGCCGTCCACATGGTCATTCCCCAGCTCTGCCTGGGCCCTGAGCGCCAGCATGATGACGAAGGCCGTCATGCCGAAGGCGATGACAATGGCCGTCAGCACCAGTGCTTGCGGCAGCGGGTCGGCGTAGCCGGTGGCAGACTCGCTGATCACCGCGGGCTGACCGACGGTGAGGCGACCGGTGGCGAATAGGAACAGATTGACGGCATAGGACAGCAACGTCAGTCCCAATACCACCGGAAAGGTGTAGGCACGCAGGAGTAGATAGACACCACAACCGGTGAGGATGGCGATGATGCCCGCAAGCAGGGCTTCCATGGCGGTCAGGCTCCGTCAGTGAGCGTCGTGGCAATCAGCGCTTGTTGGATCAGCGCTGCTCGAGGGTCGTTGCGCCGACCGGATGTTCGACGTGCGCCTCCACCGGCCGTTGCTGCGGTCGGTCGGGGTCTGGGATGCAGTCGGCGCTGCGCGGCTCGCTGGCATCGTGCATGAGGCCCATATTCACCAGAATCAGCAGCGTGGCGCCGACCACGACCAGGTAGACCCCCAGGTCGAAGGCGATGGCCGAGGCCAGCTCGAAATCCGCAAAGGGCCAATGCACATGGGTGAAGGCCGACGTGAGGAAGGGATAGCCGAGCAGCATGCTGACGACGCCCGTCGCCAGGGCGAGCAACAGCCCTAGGCCGATGGCCGGGTGCAAATTGCGCGGCATCCGCGTATGCGTCCAGGCCACACCATTGGCGAGATACTGCATGATCAGCGCCACCGCTGTAACCAGACCCGCGATGAAGCCGCCGCCGGGGAGGTTGTGCCCGCGCAGGAAGATAAATACCGACACCAGCAACGCCAGGGGCAGCAACAGCCGCACCAGCGCGGCCATGATGGGCGGATGCAGATCCCAGTTCCAAGACCGACCGGTGATGTCACACGGCGGGCCGGGCAGGCGCAGACCTCGCAGCAACGCGAAGATGCCAAGCCCAGCCAGGGCCAGCACGGTGATCTCACCAAGGGTGTCGAAGCCGCGGAAGTCGACGAGGATGACGTTCACCACGTTGGTGCCGCCACCGCCAGAGACGCTGTTCGCCAGCATGAATTCGGAGATGGGCGCATGCGGGCGCGTCAGCACCGCCCAGGCCAGGATGCCGGCACCGGCCCCGGCGCCGGCCGCGAGCAAGAAATGCCGCAAGCGGCGCCCGGTGTCCGTTTCCACCGGTGTGCTCCGGGGCAGAAAGTACATGGCCAACAGCAGCAGCACGATGGTCACGATCTCCACCGACAGCTGCGTCAGTGCCAAATCCGGCGCCGAGAACTTCACGAAGATCAACGACACCAAAAGCCCAATGGCCCCAAGCAAGATCAACGCCGTCAGCCGGCGCTGGTGACTCAGCGACGCGGCCACCGCCACCACCACCAGGACCGCAGCCACCATGACGCTGGCCGCATCCGGCAGGCTCGGTGCAATGGGACCCGTGATGGGTACATGCGGCGGGATGATGCCCGCTGCTCCCGCCGCCAGCGCGGCGACGATGAACACCGCCAGTAACCGTTGCTGAGAGCCCGTATCCAGCAGCCGCGTGACGCCGCCGGCCAGCGCCAAGACCTGCCGCACCACCCAGTGGTAGACGGCGGGGGCATCCAACACGCCGTGCCAGCGATGCGCCATTGCAAACAGTGGGCGGCGGCCGATGTACACCAGCACGCCGCCCACCAGTGCAACGATGCTCATCACCAGCGCAGCGTTGAAGCCGTGCCAGATAGCGAGGCTGTACACCGGCGGCTCCGCCTGCAGCACGCCCGCCACTGCCACGGACAACAGCGGGCCGACGGTATAGGCGGGGACGATGCCCACCAACAGACAGATACCCACCAAGATCTCCACCGGCACCTGCATCCAGCGCGGCGGCTCGTGCGGCTCGCGCGGCAGATTCACTGGCTCGCCGTTGAAGAACACGTCGTGGATGAAGCGCAGCGAATAGGCCACCGCAAAGACTCCCGCCGCGGCGGCGGCGACCGTCAGCAGCCAATCCCAGGTCGTATACCTGGAGAAGCTCACGGCCTCGTGGAAGAACATCTCCTTGGACAGGAAGCCGTTGAAGAGCGGCACACCAGCCATGGATGCTGCCGCCACCATGGCCAGGGTCGCCGTGTAGGGCATGTAGCGCCAGAGGCCGTTGATGAGGCGCATGTCACGGGTGCCACACTCGTGATCGATGATGCCCGCGGCCATGAACAGGGACGCCTTGAAGGTGGCATGGTTGATGATGTGGAACACCCCGGCCACCGCGGCCAGCGGCGTACCAATGCCGAACAGCAGGGTGATCAACCCGAGATGGCTGATGGTGGAATACGCAAGCAAGCCCTTCAGGTCGTGCTTGAACAGCGCAAAGTAGGCGCCGATGACCAAGGTGGTCAGGCCGGCGCCCATCACCAGGAAGGACCAGGCATCGGTGCCGGAAAGCACCGGGAACAGCCGCGCCAGCAGAAAGACGCCGGCCTTGACCATGGTTGCCGAGTGCAGATACGCCGACACTGGCGTCGGCGCCGACATGGCCTGGGGCAGCCAAAAGTGGAAGGGAAATTGGGCAGACTTGGTGAAGGCGCCGAGCAAAATGAGCACCAGCATCGGCGTGTACAGAGGGTGCGCGCGGATCGCATCGCCCTGCGGCAGGATGGCCGAGAGCTCGTAGCTGCCTGCAATGTGCCCGAGCAGCACAAAGCCGCCGAGCAGCGCGAGACCGCCCAGCGCGGTGACAGCAAGCGCCATGCGGGCGCCGTTGCGCGCATCGCTGCGATACTGCCAATAGCTGATCAACAGGAACGACGATAGGCTCGTCATCTCCCAGAATGTCAGCAACAGCAGAATGTTCTCAGACAGCACGATGCCCAGCATCGAGCCCATGAACAGCAACAGGTAGGCAAAGAAGCGCCCGGAGCTGTCCGACTCGCTTAGGTAATAGCGGGCGTAGAGGATCACCAACAGGCCGATGACCAGGATCAGGAGCGCGAACAGCATCCCGAGCCCGTCCAGTCGGAACCCCAGGTTGAGGCCCAGCTCGGGCAGCCACGGGATCTGCTGCACCAGCGTCTCGCCCAGGAACACCGACGGCTTAGACGGGATCAGCGCCGCGAGCGCGAGCGCGGTCAGCACCCCCGCCGCCCAGGCAGCGTGATACCGGCCGAAGCGGGCAACCCAGGCGGCGAGCGGAGCGCCGAGGAGCGGAATCAGAACAACGAGGGCCAGTGTCATGGGTAAGCCGCCTATCGCAAGGCGCGCAGTCTACCGCAGGCAGGCTGCCCCGGAAGCCTCTCGCGCACACCAGACCGCGCGCTGTGCGTCCCTTGGCGCCCCCGCGGGCCGGCCATGAGCTCGAGGTTGCGGCGGTCAACGTCGCCAAATCCGATTGCATTGCTTGACCGCGCCAGACGTTTGCAGATGCGTCGAGTTTTGCACCCAGCGCCGTGTGGGATGCACCGGCAAGGCGAAAAGGGCCGAGGGCCGAGGCGCAACCGCTGGTGCTAGGAATACGCGTTCGCACATCGGCCCTTGGCCTTTGGCCCTGGCCCTGGCCAGTGAACGGCCCGGTGACATGCCGGCGTCTTAGTCACTCGTCGGTCTGACGCATCGACTCGCTAACGTAAGGGGTGATTGTCGTGGGACGCATTTTAATTGTTGGACTTCTCCCGTTGGCCTGGCAGCTTGCCCTGCTGGCACTTGGGGTCGTGGCGATCGGCGGCCTCATGCGCAGGGGATACCGCTTCAAGCTGCGCTGGTCACCGCGCCAGCCCACCGAGCGCACGCCCACCGAGGTTGTCGTGGAGCGCACCGCAGAGGGGCCCCCTTGGCATGGCTTGAGCGCTGAAGACGCCATGGCACAGCTCGACGGTAGTGCTGAGGGGCTGAGTCTCCCGGAGGCCCGCCGGCGCCTCGCGATCCACGGCCCCAACCGCCTGCCGGAAGCAAAGCCGCGCAGCGCGCTGCGGCGCTTTCTGGCCCAGTTCCACGATGTGCTGATCTACGTGCTGCTCGCTGCCGGTGTGGTCACGGTACTGCTGCAACACTGGCTCGACGCCGGCGTCATCTTCGGCGTTGTACTCATCAACTCCGCCATCGGCTTCGTGCAGGAGGGCAAGGCCGAAGACGCACTGAAGGCCATCCGCCAGATGCTCTCGCCCAATGCCAGGGCCTGGCGCAACGGCCGGTTGGTGACCGTGAACGCCGCGGAACTGGTGCCGGGCGACCTCGTGCAGCTCCAGTCCGGCGACAAGGTGCCGGCGGACGTTCGGCTCCTGCGCGTTAAAGGGCTGCAAATCGAGGAGGCGCCACTCACCGGTGAGTCGGTGCCGGTGGATAAGACCGTCGCTGCGCTGCCGCCCGAGACCATCCTGGCAGACCGCCGCTGCATGGCCTATTCGGGCACGCTGGTGACCCACGGGCAAGGCGCCGGCATTGTCGTCGCCACGGGTCCCGACACCGAGATCGGCCGCATCAGTGCCTTGGTTGCGGGTGTTGAGGAGCTCACCACCCCGCTGCTGCGCCAAATGGCCCAGTTCGGCCGCTGGCTCACGCTCGGCATCTTGGTGCTGGCGGCCGCCAGCTTCGGCTTCGGTGTGCTGGTGCGCCACTACTCGGCCGCAGAGATGTTCTTCGCCTCGGTGGGGCTCGCCGTGGCGGCGATCCCCGAGGGCCTGCCGGCCATCATGACCATCACACTGGCCCTCGGCGTGCAACGCATGGCCAGCCGCAACGCCATCATCCGCCGGCTGCCGGCCGTGGAGACCCTGGGTACCGTCGGCGTCATCTGCTCCGACAAGACCGGCACGCTGACCCGCAACGCCATGACCGTCGCTGCTGTCCACACCGGCGCCCGGGCGCTGACGGTCACCGGCACCGGCTATGACCCCCACGGCGCCTTCATGCACGACGGCGACGCCGTGATGTGGCCGCAGGCCGACAGCCGCCTAATGGAGGCCCTGCGCGCGGTCACACTGTGCAACGATGCGTCGCTAGACCAGACGGAGGACGGCGAGGCCTGGCGCGTGCACGGCGATCCGATGGAAGGCGCCCTGCTGGTGGCTGCCACCAAGGCGGGTCTGGATCTGGAGGCCCTTGGCAAGCGTCTGCCGCGCACGGACCTGATCCCGTTCGAATCCGGGCACAAATTTATGGCAACGCTGCACCATAGCCATGACAGCGAATCCTTCATCTACGTCAAGGGCGCACCGGAGGCCCTACTCGGCAGGTGCAGCGCCGAGCGCAGGCCAGACGGTGACGTGGCGCTAGCACGAGCGGCCTGGGAGGAACGCGTGGAGGCCATGGCAGCCGCGGGCCAGCGGGTCTTGGCCGTCGCCGTGAAGCGAACCGAGGCACACCATCTGGAGCTGGACTTTCAGGACGTGGACGATGGCCTGACGCTGCTGGCGCTCTTCGGCCTGATGGACCCGCCGCGGGAGGAGGCCATTGCCGCCGTGCGTGCCTGTCGCGGTGCTGGCATCCGCGTGAAGATGATCACCGGCGACCATGCAGCCACCGCCCGCGCCATCGGCCGGGAGGTGGGGCTGGAGAACCCGCACGAGGCCCTCACGGGCGCAGCACTGGATCAGCTGGACGATGCCGAGCTGGCGCGACGGGTCAAGCAGGTGGACGTCTACGCCCGTGTCACGCCGGAGCACAAACTGCGGCTGGTGCAGTTGTTGCAGGCATCGGGCGCAGTGGTGGCCATGACTGGCGACGGCGTCAACGACGCCCCAGCGCTGAAACGGGCGGACGTCGGTGTCGCCATGGGCATCAACGGCACCGAGGCCGCCAAGGAGGCCGCGGAGATGGTGCTGGCGGATGACAACTTCGCCTCCATCGCCAACGCCGTCGAAGAGGGACGGACCGTCTACGACAACCTCAGCAAGGCGATCCTGTTCATCCTGCCCACCAACGGCGGTGAAGCGCTGGTGGTGCTCGGCGCGATTCTGTTCGGCTTTCAGCAATTCCCGCTGACGCCGGTGCAGATCCTCTGGGTGAACATGATCACCGCCGTGACCCTCGCCCTGGCATTGGCCTTTGAGCCGCCCGAGCCCGGCGTCATGGCACGCCCGCCCCGCGATGCCCGCCAGCCGGTCCTCACACCGCTCTTCCTCTGGCGCATCGCCTATGTGTCCGTCGTCCTGATGGCCGGCACCTTCGGCCTCTTCCTGTGGGAGCAGTCCCGGGGTGCCGCCATCGAGCAGGCCCGCACGGTCGCGGTAAACACCCTGGTGATGTTCGAGATCTTCTACCTGTTCAACTCCCGCTACATGAGCGCGCCGGTGCTGAATCGCGCAGGTCTGCTCGGCAACCGCTACGTGCTCCTCGCTGTCGCGCTGCTGCTCGTCTTCCAGCTCGCCTTCAGCTATCTGCCGCCGCTGCAGCGCCTGTTCGGCACCGCGGCCATCGATGCCGGCACTTGGCTGCGCATCGTGCTGGTGGCGTCCTCGGTCCTGTTCATCGTTGAGTACGAGAAGGCCCTGGTGCGGCGCCGGCGGCGCCTGCGGGCCCCAGAAGCCTCACTCCATGCAGCGCCCAATGCACGCGCGACAGAAGCCGAGCATGACTGAGCTTGTCGACCCGCGGATTGCGCATCGGTGCGAGGCGTCGCGCCGCGCAGATGAGGGGCTGGCCGCAAATAACCTGTGCAGATTGCGCCGCAATTGCGTTCGCCTTCGCGAAGCGGCGAGGGGCGCATAGCCGGGCTATGTAAGCCTCGCCGCGACAAAGAAAGCAGGCAAAAGTGCAAGCAAGGTGTGCAGGTTATTTGCGGACGGTCCCTTAGGGCCGCGTCGCCCGCAACACGGCGCGCGTCGGTGCCGGATGGCCTTCGACGGTGCGGCTCGGGTCCTCAGGGTCCAGACAGTCCGCCAAGGACTCGAAGCGCATCCATGGGGTGCTGCGCTGCTCGGCGCTGGTGGTCCGGCTGATGTCGACGACCTCTATGCCGCGGAAACCGACACCGGCGAGCCAGCGTGTCAACGCACCAACGCCCGCAATGGCGTGCACGTTGCGCATGCGCGCATAGCGCCCCGGCGGGTGCAGCACGTCGCCCGGCCGCTGCCCCGGCAACTCGGCGTCGAGCACCAGGGTCTCCAGCAGGAGCTGGCCCCCCGGACGCAGCGCACGGTGCAGCAGCGCGAGGTGGTGAGCGGCCACGCGGCGATGGTAGAGCACGCCCATGGACAGGACCGTATCGAAGGGGCCAGCCGGCCCCTGCAATGGCAGGTCCGTATCCGCCGCCGGCAGCACGGCGAGGCGGTCATCGCGCAGGTAATGATGCACGGCCAGGAACTGGAGCACGAAGCGCAGCGTCGGATCGATGCCGAGCACCAGCGCCGCGCCGGCGCCGAGGGCACGATAGCCGTAGTAGCCGTTGCCGCAGCCGATGTCGAGCACCAGGCGGCCGTCCAACGGTGCCAGGGCCAGCGCCACCCGGTCCCACTTCCAATCGGAGCGCCATTCGGCGTCGATGCGGACCCCGTGCAGACAAAAGGGACCCTTGCGCCAGGGGTGCAGGGCGTCAAGCGCCTTGCGCAGGGCCGCTCGGGTGGCCGCAGTCGGGGGCGTGCGAGAGACAGCGGACACGCAGGGCGAGTCCGGGCGCACCACGGCGGGCTCAATGGCCGGCAGTGTTGCCAACGCGGCAAGCCATCCCGGCAGGTCGCCGTGGCGCGCCGGCTGCAGCCGCTCTGCAGTGAGCCGCTGCAGCGGCGGGCCCCAGGCCCCGGCCCCGGTCGCGGCGAGGCGCGCGAAAAAACGGGTGTAGCGTTCAGCGATCATGCGAGACTACGTGGCGGCCCCCGATGCGCCGCGCCCCGGTCAACGCTTGCATGCCTCAACCTGCGCAGGGGTGGCCTCGGCCCTTGCCACCCAGCCCACGAAGTTCAAGCACTGGAACCAGCGCTCGACGCGAGCGAAGCCCGCTGCGTGCAAGCGCCGCTCGTGGGTTTCGACGTCGTCCGGCACGAGCACGGCCTCCAGCGCCGCGCGCTTGCGGGTGATCTCCAGCGCGCTATAGCCCTGGGCACGCTTGAAGTCCTGGTGCAGCTCGTCCATCAGCGCCTCGGTGGCGGGGTCCGGCCACATCACCTTCTCAACCAGGATGAGCGCCCCACCCGGCGCCAGAGCGGCCCGCAGCCGCCTCAGCAAGGGGAACCGCGCCGGTGGCGGCACGAACTGCAAGGTGAGATTGAGTACCACCAGCCCGGCGTTGCTCACCTGCGCCTGCACGAGATCGGCACAGACCAGGGTCACCCGCCCCGCCGCAACCGGCTCTGCAAGCCGGGCCCGCAGGCCGTCCAGCATCGCCGGCGCATTGTCGACGGCGACGATGCGCGCCTGCGGCAGCCGCGCTAGGAGGGCCGCCGTTGTGGCGCCCAGGGAGCAGCCGAGGTCGTAGATAGGCCGCTCGGGCACGGCCACCCGGGCTGCCACGAGCCCGAGCAGACGCAGCAGCTCCGGCCAGCCCGGCACAGAGCGGCGCAGCATGTCCGGAAACACGCGCGCCACCAGGGCATCGAACACGAAATCCGTCGGCGGGGCCGCGGCGGCGAAGAGCCGGTCGGTGGGCTCGGTGGCATCGCTCATGGCGCGTCTCGTTTTGGTTCACTGGCGCACCCGATGCAAACCGGGCCCGCGCCGGGCGCACCGGTGTGGCCGCGCCGCGCACGCGCGCTGGCAACAAAAGCGCCATACAGGTGCGCTCCGGCGTTGATACCATACCCTGTTGTCACGACCAACAGCCGCACCGCGGGAGTCCGAAGCGCCATGAACCAGATCAGCCCGAGCGCCGTGCTCGACGAGGACACCGACATCGGCGCGGTGGACACCGAGGAGACCACCCCGGCCGAGCCACCGGATTTGGATGACCCGACGCTCTACCTGAACCGCGAGCTCACGTGGCTCGCCTTCAACCAGCGCGTGCAGCACGAAGCGGATGATCCACGCACGCCCCTGCTGGAGCGGGTCAAGTTCCTGGCCATCGTCAACAACAACCTCGATGAATTCTTCATGAAGCGCATCGGTGGTCTGAAGCAGCAGATCGCCGCCGGCGTGCATACGCCCACTGTGGATGGGCGCACACCGATCCAGCAGATGGAGGAATGCCGTGCCTTGCTCGCCGAGATGCAGGCAGAGCAGGAGCGGATCTTCCAGGAGCTGCTGACGGCGCTCGAGGCCCATGACATCCGGCTGGCCACCATCGACTCCCTGCCGCTGGACGCCCGCGAGCGACTGCGCGAGCAATACCGCACCGACATCTTCCCGATGATTACGCCGTTGGCCATGGACCCGGCGCACCCGTTCCCGTTCATCTCCAACCTGGTGCTGAATCTGTTGGTGACCCTGCGCTACCCCGGTGGCACAGAGAGTTACATGGCCCGCGTCAAGGTGCCCGTCAGCAAGGACATCAGTAAACGTCTGATTCGCGTGGACGGCGTGAACACCTTCGTGACGCTGGAAGACCTCATTGTCAACAACCTCGACATGCTCTTCCCCGGCATGGAGATCGACAGCTGCGAACTCTTCCGCGTCACCCGCAACGCCATCGTCGAGCCCACCGAGGAGGCCGCCAACGACCTGCTAGAGCTCATCGAGACGGAGCTGCGCGAGCGCCACTTCGCGCCCATCGTGCGGCTCGAGGTGCAGGCGGGCATGGACAAGACGCACCGCGGCATGCTGGCGGCCGAGCTGGGCCTGAACGAAGCCGAAGACGTCTACGAGGTCCCGGGCATGATGGCCAAGCGGGATCTGTTCGAACTGGCCGCGCTGGACGTCCCGGAGCTGCGCGACCAGCCCCATCGGCCCGGCGATCACCCGATCCTCGGCAACGACCGGCGCAACATCTTCCACATCATCCGCGAGACGGGCCCGCTGCTGCTGCAGCACCCTTACCAGTCCTTCTCCACCACGGTGGAGCGCTTCCTGAGTACGGCCGCCAAGGACCCGAAGGTGCTGGCCATCAAGATGACGCTCTATCGCACCTCCGGCGGCGCCATCCTGGACTCCCTGATCCACGCGGCGCAGCACGGCAAGCAGGTGGCCGTGCTTGTGGAGCTCAAGGCGCGCTTCGATGAGGCCGCCAACATCGGCTGGGCACGGCGGCTGGAGGCCGAGGGCATCCATGTCACGTACGGTGTCATGGGCCTCAAAACCCACAGCAAGCTCATCTTCGTGGTGCGCCGGGACTATGCACAGCTGCGCCGCTACTATCACATCGGCACCGGCAACTACCACGGCGGCACCGCGAAGCTCTACACGGACTTGGGCATGCTCGGCTGTGACGAGGCCATCGGCCAGGATCTCACCGAGCTCTTCAACTACCTCACGGGCTACTCGCCGCCGCCGAGCTATCGCAAGATCCTCGCCGCGCCCTATACCCTCAAGCGCGGCATTCTCGGCAAGATCGAGCGGGAGATCAGCCTGCACGACGAGCAGGGCGGCGGCCACATCCAGATGAAGATGAACGCCCTGGAAGACGCGGACATCGTGCGGGCCCTGTATAAAGCGAGCCGCGCCGGGGTGAAGCTGGACCTCATCGTACGCGACACCTGCCGCTTCCGGCCCGGCATCCCTGGGCTCAGCGAGACGGCGCAGGTCATCAGCATCGTCGGGCGCTTCCTGGAGCACGCCCGCATCCTGTACTTCAAGAACGGCGGCGACGAAGAGTACTACATCGGCTCCGCGGACATGATGGGCCGCAACCTGGAGAGCCGCGTAGAGGTCATCGCGCCGGTGGAAAACCCAGAGCTGCGCCAGGAGCTGCGCCTGATCCTGGACGTGCAGCTCGCCGACCAGCGCTCCGCCTGGGACATGCGCGCGGACGGCACCTACGCCCAGCGGGTGCCCGATGACGACAAGGCCAAGGGCACCCAGCAAACGCTCATCGGTGTCGCCGAGAAGCGCCTCGCCGCCGCCGCCAAGCACAAGGAGAAGACACTGCGTTCGCGGCTCTTGAGCCACTTCGAATACCGCTTGGCAGAGAAGGGGTGAGCACACGACGTTGAACACGGGCCCCGGCAGAGCGGTCCAACGCCAGCGCCCGGGTGCACGGGCGAGGCACCCCCGCAGCCACCGCCGCTGCATAACCCTGCCAGACCGCCTTGCGCATGGCGCTTAGGCATGCCCAAGGCGATTGCCGATACACGCCTGCGCCGCGCGGATCGCGCGGGGCGTGGTTGATCGGTCCTGGGGGCAGGCGGCGCGCGAAGGCTGCGTTACCGCGACTGTCGGCGCTCCTCCCGGCGTTGCTCCCGGCGCTGCTGCTGGCTGGGTGCGGGCGGTACGCGGCTCCTCCGGGCCCGCCGAGCCTGGTGGAGCTGACCATCGGCGAAGCCCATGCGGCACTGCTGGACGGGCGTGCCACCTGCGCAGACCTCACGCGGGGTTACCTGGCCCGTATCGAGGCCTACGACCCCGCGCCGGCGCCACCCGCAGAAGGCGGCACAGTCCAATCGATGGGCCAGCGGCTCGCCCTGACGGCGGGCACAGCGGATGCGACACAACCGAGCACGCGGCCCGAGACACCAGTGGGCCGTCTGGAGGCGCCGGCCTCTGCGCCAGATGCGCTAAACGCCATCATCGCCGTCAACCCCAAGGCCCTGGAGCGGGCCCGCGCGCTGGATGTGGAACAGGCGGCCACTGGTCGGTTGCGCCGACTGCACTGCATCCCGGTGCTACTGAAGGACAATTTCGACACGGCGGACATGCCCACCGAGGCGGGCTCCGCCGCGCTGGCAGGCTCACGACCGCCGGACGATGCCTTCATGGTGCGCCAGCTGCGTGCCGCCGGCGCCATCGTGCTGGCGAAAACGAACATGGGCGAGTGGGCCTTCAGCCCCTACAGCACCGTCAGCTCCAACCACGGCGAGACCCGCAACGCCTACGACCTGTCGCGGGTGCCGGCGGGCTCCAGCGGCGGCACGGCATCGGCCATCGCCGCGAGCCTCGGCATCATCGGCATGGGCACGGACACCGGCAACTCCATCCGGGGCCCGGCATCGCACCTGGGGCTGGTGGGCATCCGCTCCACGCTCGGCGCGACCAGCCGCGCTGGCATCGTGCCCCTGCTCGCCAACCGCGACGTGGGCGGCCCGCTGCTGCGCACGGTGCGTGACACGGCCATCGTCTTTTCGGTGCTGGCGGGTCCGGACCCGGCGGACCCCATCACCCAGGCTGCCGCGGGGCGCGTTGCGGACGATTACCAGCGCTTCCTGCGGGCCGATGGGCTGCGCGGTGCGCGGCTCGGCGTGCTGCGGGCCTTGGTGGATACGGACACGGCGGACCCCGAGGTGCGGGCGGTGTTCGAGCGCGCCCTGGCCGATCTGGCGCGAGCAGGCGCGGTGTTGGTTGATCCCTTTGCCATTCCCCGCTTCACCGAGCTGACCGCAGCGACTGGTTTTTGCAGCCGCTTCCGGTACGACTTGGACCGCTATCTGGAGCGCCTGGGCCCGGCGGCGCCGGTGCACTCGCTGGATGAGATCGTTGCCGCCGGTCTGTTCCTACCTCGCCACGCCGCCGCCATGCGCTGGGCCTTGAGTCAGAGCGGCGATCCGGCCGATCAAGACCCCCCGTGCGTGGACGTGGCCGGTGACCCCCGACGCCAGGCGCTGCTGGATGCCGTGGTCACGGCCATGAACCAAGCCGATGTCGATGCCGTCGTCTACCCGAGCTGGAACAACCCGCCCCGGCGCATCGGCGACGACGACACCCCGCATGGCAACAACAGCCCCATCATTGCCCCCCACACCGGCCAGCCCGCCATGACCGTGCCCATGGGCTTCACGGCGAGTGGTCTGCCGCTGGGCCTGCAGTTGCTGGGCCGGCCCTTCGACGAGGGCAAGCTCTTTCGATATGCCCACGGCTACGAGCAGGCGACTGGCCATCGCCGCCCGCCGCCGGGCTTCGGGCCGATCCAGGCCCGCTAGATGCCAACGCATCGACAGTACGCTGTTCCGATTTTCGGCCCACGGGCTGACGGCCTGAAAGAATCGACACCCCGCCCGGGTCTCTAGGGGCGGTGACATCGGAAAGACCGACTAGATTGCTTGATCGCGCCAGATGTCTGCAGATGCGTCAAATTTCCCACGCGGCGTCGTGTGCCAGGCGCCGGCAGGGGGAAGGGCCGAAGGCCCGAGCGCAACGGCCGACGTCAGGACTGTGCGTCCGCGCCTTGGCCCTCGGCCCTTGGCCCTGGCCCGTGAACGAACCGCTGGCGTGCCGGCGCCCTAGTCCCTCGTCGGCCTGAGGCATTGCCCCGCAAAAGTGCTGTGTTTACGCGATCCCTTCCGTGTTACTCCTAGGGCCGCATCGAGGCGAGCACCACGGGCCCCGCCCGCTCCCCGAGGCGATCATCGAAGCGCATCACCAATCATTTCTGAGCGAGAGGTCAACATCATGTCCAAGAAGACCATCACCCCCGTTGCGGCCATTGTCGGCGCTGCCCTTGCCGGTGGCCTGACTGCGGCCCAGGCCGCCGCCACCGACGTCGCGGCCGACGCACTGTTCGGCGCCACCGAGCTCAACGGCGGCTATATGCAGATTGCCGGCACCGAAGGCTCCTGCGGTGAAGGCAAGTGCGGCGAAGGCAAGTGTGGTGACGACAAGGGCGAAGGCGAGGGCAAGTGCGGTGAGGGCAAGTGCGGCGGCCAAGGCTGACGCCGGCACGCCCCCATGACTGAGGACGCTACCCGGCGTCCATGCGCGACGGCGGACAAGCCCTAACGTGACGGTGTTGAAGTCGATGTGCCGAAGGCCCTGCCCAAACGGGTAGGGCCTTCCGCCTACGGCTCTGACGCTGACCCCGCACGTTGCCCACCGCGACTCATAGCGGCCAGGGTACCTCCTGCTGAGCGTCACGCTCCTGGCTTGCGGGGCTCCGGCAAACCGGCCCCCGGCACCCGCTGCCAGCGCGGATCGCACCCAATCGACGAGCCCTTGCCATGCAAGCATCACGCTACCCCGTGCACGGCGCCGGTCTCGGCCTGCGGCGGGACTTCATCACCGAGGCCAACGCGCATCCACCCAGCGCAGCAAGCTTCTACGAAGTGGCACCGGAGAACTGGATCGGCATCGGCGGTCGCTTCGGACGCCTGTTCCGTGCCATGACCGAACGCCATCCCTTCGTCTGCCATGGCCTGTCGCTCTCCATCGGCTCGCCGGCGCCGCTGGATGAGCCCTTTGTCCATCGCGTCAAGGACTTCCTCGCCCGCCACCGCATCCGCGCCTATAGCGAGCACTTGAGCTATACCTCCGACGACGGGCACCTCTACGACCTGATGCCCATTCCGTTCACCGAGGACGCGGTGCGCCATGTCGTCGCCCGCGTCCGCCGCGTGCAGGACATCCTGGAGCGACGCATTGCGCTGGAGAATGTCTCCTACTACGCGGCGCCGGGCCAGGAAATGCCGGAGATCGACTTCATCAACGCCGTGCTCACCGAGGCCGACTGCGACCTGCTGCTCGACGTGAACAACCTCTACGTCAACAGCATCAACCACGGCTACGACGCCGTCGAATTCCTCGAGGCCCTACCCGCCGAACGGGTGGCCTACTGCCATGTGGCGGGGCACTATGTGGAGGCCCCGGATCTGCGCGTAGACACCCACGGCGCCGATGTCATCGACTCGGTGTGGAACCTGCTGGAACACGCCTACCGCCGCTTCGGCGTCTTCCCGACGCTGCTGGAGCGGGACTTCAACATTCCGCCTCTGGAACAGCTTAATGCGGAGGTCGCCCGGATCGCGGAGCTGCAAGCCCGGCATGGCGCCACTCACACGCCCGAGGCTGCCCATGGTTGAGACCCCTGCCGAGCGCCTCCCGACGCAGCCGCCGCGGGTGGACTTCATGCGCGTCCAGCGGGATTTCGCGGCGCATATCCGGGACCCTGAGCACACCCAGGGGCCCGCGGACGTGGAAGCGCGGCGCATGGCCATCTATCGCGACCTCTTCTTCAACAACATCGCTGGGCTGCTCGCCTCCGCCTTCCCGGTGGTGCACACGCTTTTGCCGGACCAGCACTGGCGCGAGCTGATCCGCGACTTCATGGTGCGGCACCGCGCGCGCACGCCGCTGTTCCTTGAGCTCTCACAGGAGTTCCTGGACTACCTCGGCACCACCCGCGCCGCCCAGACCACCGAGGACCCGCCCTTCCTGGTGGAGCTCGCGCACTACGAATGGGTGGAGCTGGCGCTTGCCGTCAGTGACGACGAGCCGAGCCCAAGCCACGCGGACCCCAATGGCGACTTGCTGGACGCTGAGCCCGTGGTCTCGCCCCTCGCGTGGAATTTGAGCTACCGCTACCCGGTCCATCGCATCGCACCGGACTGCCAGCCCGACACGCCCGGGGAGGCCCCGAGCCATCTGGTGGTGTATCGCAATCGCACTGAGCGCATCGCGTTCCTGGAGATCAACGCCGTAACGCAGCGCCTGTTGATGCTGCTTCAGGACGACACGCCGCGCACCGGCCGGGAGGCCCTGCAGACCATCGCCCAGGAGCTCGGCCATCCTGAGCCCGATAAGGTCATCGCCGCCGGCGCACAGATGCTGGCCGACCTGCGCCGTCGAGACGTGATCCTCGGCACGCGCTGGAGCCGATCCGCCGCCCAACCGGGATCGCCAGCCACCAGCTGACGGGCAGCCGACGACAAAAGGCCGTCGCCGGGCCGGTCTGTGCTGACGAGATCGTCACCCACCGACCCCACGACCCGGAGCGACCCTGTGATCAGCCTGTTGAACACGCTCGAGGACCTGTTAGACACGACACGCCCCGCCGACTTTTTGGCCCCGCTGGCGCTCAGACTCTACCTAGCACCCGTCTTCTGGGTAGCCGGCGCCAACAAAATCAGCGGCTTTGAGAACACGGTGGCCTGGTTCGGCAACCCGGACTGGGGCCTGGGTATGCCCTTCCCGACGCTGATGGCGACGCTGGCTACGGCCACCGAGGTCGTCGGCGCGATGCTTTTGCTGGTGGGTCTGGCTGTGCGCTGGGTCAGCATCCCGCTGATGATCACCATGCTGGTGGCCATGGGCACCGTCCATCTCAAACACGGATGGCAAGCCATCGCCGATGCCAGCTCCGCCTTCGCCTCCTCCCAGCTCGGCATCCTTCAGCTCGAGGACACAGGCCCCGCCGCCGAGCGCCTGGCCGCTGCCCGGACGCTCCTGCGCGAGCACGGCCAGTATGACTGGCTGACCGAGGCCGGCAACTTTGTGGTGCTGAACAACGGCATCGAGTTCGCAGCCACGTACTTCATCATGCTGCTGGCGCTCTTCTTCATGGGCGCCGGCCGCTACGTGAGCATCGACCATTGGCTCGCACGGCGCTTCCGCACCCCGGACGCTTGACCCCGCTGCGTCCAGTCGCAACCCCACGCAGGCTTTGGGTTAGACTGCGCACCCGTGCCCGGATCGCATCGGCCCGCCGCGGCACGAGATGGCTTGACCGCGCCAGATGTCTGCAGATGCGTCAAGTTGTGACGGCCGCGTTGTGTGCCAGACGCCGGCAGGGGAAAAGGACCGAGGACCGAGGACCGAGGACCGAGGCGCGGACGCACACTCCCGGCATTAGCGGTTGCGCCTCAGCCCTTGGCCAGTAAACGCCCCGCTGGCTGCCGGCGCCTGAGCCGCTCGTCGGTCTCAGGTATTGCCGCGCTAGTGTTGTACGTAGAAGGAGCCTCGAACATGCCCCAGCTGACCAACTTGGCCAAGCACAAGGCCGCCCGCAATACGGCCATCGGTATCGGCATCGCCGTGCTGGTGCCGGTGGCGGTTGCCGTCCTTGCGCCCTATGTGCGCCCGGCGGCGCGCTCCCTAGTGAAGGCAGGCCTGCTGGCGATGGAGAAGGGCAAGGAGGCCGCTGCCGAGGTCGGCGAGATCATGGAAGACCTGGTGGCCGAGGTCCGCGACGAGCTCCGCGAGGAACGCGAGGCCGCGCTAGCCGCCGCGCGCCAAGACGCTGAAACACCGCGCGACGACGCTTGAGGCCGTCGCCAAACCCCGCACAGCGGCCTGCACCGTGCCCGCCGACGTCGCACGCATCGTCCACCGCAGTGCCGGTCGCCTGCGCCTGCGCGTACCGCAGCGCCGCCACGACCTGCCATTTTTCTTGCGGCTCTACGAGGCACTGAGGGACCAGCCGGAGATCGACGAGGTCAACATCAATCCCGCCACCGGCAGCGTCCTCGTCTGGTTCGACCCCGCGCACGGAATGGGCATTGAGTGTGCCCTCAGCCGCCATGGCCTGCTGCGGCTCACGGACCAGGCGACGCATCCGGAGCACGCGGAGCGACACCTGTTCCATGTCTCGGTGAACGACATGCGCATCGTCATTTTTCTCATCATGACGGCGCTCTCCATTCACCAGTTAATGCGCGGCCAGCTGCTAGCGCCGGCACTGACCATGCTGCTCTACGTAGTCGACCTCGCCGTCGGCATGCGTCTGGAGCGCGACGCGGCTGTCGGTCACGAGCATGCGCCCGCCGCTGCCCCTGCCGGCGACGTCTGACCCGAAGCAGCCGCGCATCAGGCCGCTTGAGCGCCCTCAGGCGCCGGCAGCGAGCGGCTGCGACGCTGCGGCTCTGCTATCTTTGCTGAGACCACCCCGCTATTCGGAGCCGATCGCCCCGTGGGCAACCTTATCGTCACTGGCATCACCTTCGGCGTCTTCATGACCGAAGCGCTCATCCACTACAACATGGGCCAGTCCAAGGCACGCGGCGAGTTCAAGCTCACCATGCCACCGGCCAAAGAGCTGGCCAAGATCGCCGCCGTCACCGCCACCTTCTCCATCGTCACCGGCTTGTTGGTGAAGGCACTGCCGAAGCACGTGCAACCGAAGGTTTAGGCGGCGTCGCCTCGGACCGGGGCGTGCTCGACGAAACCCGTCGCGTCACGCAATATCCGTGCAACGGCTCCGGAACCAGCCCGTGAGACTCATGCGCTCACGGCCAGCGGGTAACACATCGTGTAAGAAGCGTGCGCTAAGGAAGGTGACCAGCCTGCCGCCCAGGGGGAGGATCTCCACCGCCGCGCTTGGGTCGGTCTCGTCCGGGTAGAGACGAAGCGCCCCGCCGTCGTCTGGCCGCCAGGCGTCGTTGAGGTAGAGCACGCAGCTCAATTTCCGCTCATCCATACCCCGGAACTGATCCAGGTGCTTGCGGTAGTAGGCTCCCGGCGGATAAACGGCAAAGTGCGCCTCAAGCTCATACAGGCCCAGAAATAGATGCCGATTCACCGCCAGGCGCAGCGCCTCCAGATGCTCCCAAAGGCCGCTCTGCGCCGGGGATAGGGCCGTCGGGTCCAGCCAGAGCACGCGATCGGTGCGCACCTCGGGGCGCAGCTGCAGATCCGCGCCGCGGCCGACGCCAGCGGGGCGGAAGTCACCTGCTCGCCAGCACATGAGTGCCTCGCGGCGCAACTGGCTCACCAGCAGCGGCGGCAGGAAGGCATCTGACACACACCAGCCCTGTTCTGCGAGTGTGCTCGCAATGGCACCCGGCAGGTCCGGCGGTTGCAGGGGCGAGCCCTGTGCAGGCTCGTGTGGACCCTGTGAGGGCTGGGTAGAGGGCAGCGGGCTGGTTGTCAGGCTCAAGCGCGTGGGCTCGATTGGGAAGGCAGCGCATTCTGCGCCCGACCCCGCACCCGGTCCAGAGGTTTCGTCTGCAGTCGCCGCGATCCGGCTCGAGGGAAAGCGTATTCTGTATGGGGTATCGGGTCGATGTCTGTTCCAGCGACCCGAGCCCCCGCGCCGCCTGGTAGGCACCGCTGGAGGCTGGCCCGACCCCAACCTCAAGACGTTTCGATATCCCAGACTGAGGCTCGCTGATGTTCCGACACCTCCCCCGACCCAACACCATCGCAATCCTCCTGCTCCTGGTCTGGGCTGGCGCGGCAAGCCCGCTGTCGGCGCAGGAGGCCGGTGCCGAAGACGCGGTATCGGTGCCCGCGGCGGACGCCGATGCACTGGCACCATCTGCCGCCGCGGACTCACCGGAGGACGCCCTGACGGCACCAGCGGAGCGCGGAGCCACGGCCGCTTCGAGCGACTTCCAAGGCGCCGCCACCGACGCCACCGGCGGTCTCACTGCCGGGCTCGAGACCGAGCCCGGCGACCCCCTCGACCCGTCCGCGTTGGCCTCCTTGAACGCCTTGCACCAAGCCTTGGCCAGCAAGGAGCAACAGATTGCCGAGGTGCAGCAGCAGTT
Organism: uncultured Thiohalocapsa sp.; assembly: GCA_964524185.1. Taxonomy (GTDB): domain Bacteria; phylum Pseudomonadota; class Gammaproteobacteria; order Chromatiales; family Chromatiaceae; genus Thiohalocapsa. Next base: position 43,152 of record CAZGCI010000016.1, read on the forward strand.
GGTGGACGCGCGGGACCAAGTCACCCGCGAGGAGCTCGCGCAGCGCCTGCGGGAGCTGCGCGCGGAATTGGCCGATAACCGTCAGCAGTTCGATCGCTTCGCCCTGGAGATCGACCTGAGCCCATTCGTGCAGGAAGAGGAACGGCCCTTCGATTGGCAGGAGGAGCTGAGTAAGCTGTTGCAGCCGATCCTCGCTGAGCTCAAGAGCGCCACCACCGAATCGCGCGCCATCGGCGAGCTGCGCGCCGAGCTCGAGACCATCGGCGAGCGCAAGGAGCTGGCAATACAGGCGGTGGATCGGCTGCAATGGCTGCTGCAACAAGACCCCTCTGCCTCCCTGCGCGAGCGCCTGGACGAGCGTCTGGAGCACTGGCAGCGCATCGCCGATGAGAGTACCAACCGCTACACCGCACTCGATCTGCAACTGCAGAACCGTCTGGAGCAGCGCCAGTCGGTGCTCGACGAGACCACATCCTTTGCGCGCAACTTCTTCCGCACCCGCGGGCTGAATCTCCTGCTCGCGGTGGCCGCCTTCGGCATCGTCTTCTTTGGCGTGCGCTGGATCGCAGGCCAGATTATGCGCCTGCGCAAGCCCACCGCCGAGAAGCAATTCGGCAGCCGGCTGGCGCTGTTGCTGCTGCATGCCTTCAGCATCCTCGGCGGCCTGCTGGCGATGATGGCCGTGTTCAATGCAGCCGGCGATTGGTTCATGCTCGGCATCATCATCATCTTCCTGCTCGGTGTCGCCTGGGCCAGCATCAAGACGCTGCCCGGTCAGATCGAGTCGGTGAAGCTGATCTTAAATGTGGGCACCGTGCGCGAAGGTGAGCGCGTCCTCTTCAATGACGTGCCCTACCGCGTGGACTCACTCGCCTTTCGGGCGCAATTGGTGAATCCGGAGCTTGAAGGCGGCGTTCAACAGCTGCCGGTGCGCAATCTAGTGGGCTATCACTCGCGCCCGGCCGGCACCGACGAGGCGTGGTTTCCCACCCGCCGCGGCGACTGGGTCGAGCTGAGTGACGGGCTCCTCGGCCAGGTCACCCATCAGAGCCCAAGTGCGGTGCGCCTCACGGAGCTGGGCGGCGCCGAGGTCGTCTATCCCACGAACAACTTCCTGCAGCAGCATCCGCGGCGACTCTCCGGTCAGTTCCGCATCGTCGAGCGGTTCGGCATCGACTACCGCCACCAGGCCATCGCCACCGACGAGGTGCCGCAACGCATGCAAGAAGCCCTCACCGAAGCGCTGCCGGCATTGCTCGATGACGGGCAGCTGCAAGAGGTCGCGGTCATCTTCGAGACGGCCGGCCCGTCATCGCTCGATTACCGCATTCACGTGCAGCTCGACGGCGCCGCCGCGCCGCGCACCGAACTCCTCCGGAGCGCGATTCAGCGCACCCTCGTCGACGCCTGTAACCGCCACGGCTGGACCATTCCCTTCACGCAGATCACGCTGCATCAGGCGACGACCTGAGTTGGATGCCTATGACCTGCCCAGATGACACATCCGGCGCCGGCAATGCGACCGGTTGAAAAGCTTGACGCAGCCGCAGCCACTTGGGGCCGTCAAGCAATCAACGGTGATGGCGAGCCAAGCACCTGCGCCGCACGGAATTCGCCGCCGTGGAAGTCGCTGTCCGGCGTCTGGCTCAGCACAAAGGCCAAGGCGCTGGCGGTCTGCTCGGGGGTGAGACAGTCGCCGCGCTGGAGTCGGTCGCTGAGCCACGGGGCATGCGGAAGCCGCAGTGCCGCTGCCTGCCGGAGATGGGTCTGGATGCCCGGCGTCTGCACAAGCCCCGGCTGAAACAGACTGATCAGCGGCCCCTGGTTGATGGATCTGAGCTCCACGGTCAACTGATCGACCAGGCGCCGCAATGCCATTTTGCTGATCCCGTAACTCCCGGTGCCCGGCTGTACCTGTCGATCGATACCAGCGCCGATCATGACGACGCGCGAGCGGGGCTCGTTTGCGCTCAGAACAGGCAGCAATAATTGTGTCAGCAGCATCGGCGCCGTGACGTTCACCGCCAGGGCCTCCTGCAGATCCCTGATGTCGAGACTGGCAAGGGTCGCCGCTGGCTGTCCAACCCCTGCGCAGTAGACGAACGCGCCCAAGCTCTCGGTGACCTCGCAGATGCGCTCCGCCAGCGTCCGTGTGCTGGCCAGGTCCGCCAGATCCACCGTCAGCGTCACCACAGCCCGATCCGGCGCAGCCCGCGAGACCGCCTGGGCCACTTGCGCAAGCTTCCCCGCTGTGCGCCCGGCAAGCAGCAGGTCGTGGCCCTGTCGCGCTAGCTCAAGCCCAAGGGCCCGGCCGATGCCAGAGCTAGCGCCCGTAATCAGGGTCCACATTGAGGGTCCACATATCGCTCCTGCCCGGGGCGTGAGGTTTTCGCTAGACTGACCACCTGACTTGGATTGCCTTTCGGCCAGGCCCCCGCGCGTGTCCGGGATTCCCCCGTCAGTCGACAGAGACGATTCGCCAGTCTCGGGTTGTGCTTCGCATCCCGGACTTCACAGGAGCCTCACCATGAATCGCATGTTCATTCCCATCGCCCTCGCTCTCGTGAGCCTTAGCGGCTGCATGCAGCAGACCGCGGCCACGCGCACGACCGAGACCGGGACAGGAAGTGCCGCCAACCTCCCGCTGCAGCAGCGGCTCGCGGATACGCGGCTCAACCTTGTCGAAGCGGATGCCGACGAGCCGCTGCCGATGGTCATGCGTCTGCGCGCCGACGGGACAAGCGAAACGTCCATGGGCGGCATCGTGCTAACCGCCCAATGGCAGGCCGAAGACGACACGCTTTGCCAGACCGATATCCGCCTCGGCGGGATGCCCTCGGACGATACGGCCCCGCAATGCGTGCGCGTCTCGGTCGCGGGGGACCAGATCACGTTGACCGGGGACGCGGATGACGGCCCCCGGACCTTCACGGGCACGATCACGCCGCTCTAGTCCGCCGGGGTGTCACGGAACGGACCGCCGAGACCAAGCAGCCAGCGGCTTGGTCTCGGCGAGCCGGATCGACGCATGAGTGGCTGCGGGGGCGCCGACGGGGAGAGGGCGTGTGCCGCCCTGCTCCGTCACAACGCGATGGCGCGCCCAGGCTGGAGTTTGCAGGCGCTGCGGCTGCAGCCCTACTCCGCCGGCCTCGCCTCCTCTTCCGTGACGGCCTTCATGCTCAGGCGGATGCGGCCCTGCTTGTCGACTTCCAGCACCTTCACGCGGACGACGTCACCCTCCTTGAGCTTGTCGGAGACTGCCTGCACCCGCTCTTCGCAGATCTGGCTGATGTGCACCAGGCCGTCGCGGCCGGGCAGGATGGTGACGAAGGCGCCGAAGTCCATCAGGCGTACCACCTTGCCCTCGTAGATCTTGCCCACCTCGACGTCCGCGGTGATCAACCGGATGCGCTTCTTCGCCTCTTCGCCGGCGCTGCGCTGCACTGAGAAGATCTTGACCACACCGTCGTCGTTGATGTCGATGGTGGCGCCGGTCTCCTCGGTGATGGCGCGGATGGTGGAGCCGCCCTTGCCGATGACATCGCGGATCTTCTCCGGATGGATCTTGAGCTCGATGATGCGCGGCGCGTAGTCGGACATTTCGGCGCGGTGCGCCGAGATGACCTTATTCATCTCACCGAGGATGTGCAGCCGACCGGCCTTGGCCTGCTCCAGTGCGGTCTGCATGATCTCCTTGGTGATCCCTTCGATCTTGATGTCCATCTGCAGCGCATTGATGCCGTCGGCGGGGCCGGCAACCTTAAAGTCCATGTCGCCGAGGTGATCCTCATCGCCGAGGATATCCGTCAGCACGGCGAATTGATCGCCCTCTTTGATGAGCCCCATGGCGACACCGGCCACCGGCGCCTTCACCGGCACGCCCGCGTCCATCAGCGAAAGGCTGGTGCCGCAGACGCTGGCCATGGAGCTAGAGCCGTTGGACTCGGTAATCTCGGAGACCACGCGCACCGAGTACGGGAACTCGTCCGGCGCCGGCATGGCGGCGAGGATGCCGCGCTTGGCGAGCCGGCCGTGACCGATCTCGCGACGCTTGGGGGTGCCAACGCGCCCGGTCTCGCCGACACAGAAGGGCGGGAAGTTGTAGTGGAGCATAAAGGGCTCGCGGCGCTCGCCCTCCAGTGCATCGATGATTTGGCTGTCGCGCTCGGTACCCAGCGTAGTGACCACCAGCGCCTGGGTCTCGCCGCGCGTGAAGAGTGCCGAGCCGTGGGTGCGCGGCAACACGCCAGTGCGGATGTGGATGGGCCGCACGGTCTGAGTGTCGCGGCCATCGATGCGGGGCTTGCCCGCAAGGATGGCACCACGGACGATGGTCTTTTCCAGCTTCTCGATGGCGCCGTAGACCGCAGGCTGCGGCCACTGGCCATCCTCGGCGCCGGCGAGCTTCTCAAATGCCTCGCTGCGGATGGCACCCAAAGCCGCATAGCGCTCCATCTTGTCGCGGATACCGTAGGCTTCAGCTAGGCGCTCGGTATAGGCGCTGACGGCGTCCTCGAGCGCCGGGTCGTGCTGCGGTGGGTCAAAGGGCAGCGGCGGCTTGTTCACCTCCGCGGCCAACGCCTTGATGGCCTCAATGGCCACTTGCATTTGCTCGTGGCCGAACAGCACCGCCCCCAGCATCACCTCTTCAGACAGACCGCGGGCCTCAGACTCCACCATCAGTACGGCGTGCTCAGTGCCGGCGACGATCAGGTCGAGATCGCTATCCGGCCCGAGGCCCGTCACCGCCGGGTTCAGCAGGTACTCACCATTCTTATAGCCAACGCGGGCTGCGGCAATGGGGCCGTTGAAGGGCGCACCGGAAATCGCCAGCGCGGCGGAGACGCCGATCATGGCCGGCACCTCGGGATTCACCGCGGGGTTGAGGGATTTCACCGTCGCGATGACCTGCACCTCGCGGCCGAAGCCGTCGGCAAAGAGCGGCCGGATGGGCCGGTCAATGAGGCGCGACGTCAGGATCTCGGCCTCGCTCGGGCGGCCCTCACGCCGAAAAAAGCCGCCGGGGATGCGCCCGGCGGCGTAGGTCTTTTCCTGATAGTCGACGGTGAGCGGCAGGAAGTCCTTGGGCTCCGTGGCACGTTTGTCGACCACGACGGTACAGAGCACCACCGTGTCGTCGACATTGATCAACACGGCGCCGTCCGCCTGGCGGGCGATCTCGCCGGTCTCGAGTGTGACCGTCTGGTCGCCGAACTGAAAGGTCTTGCGGATGGGAGTCACTGGCTTGGGTCCTCTAAAAGGGGCCTCAGGATATCCGGGCCGGTTGGGGCGGTTTGCGTGGCAGCGCTCTGGCCCCGGCCTGGTCACCGACGACAGCGCGGCGGCGGCGCCGACCTGCCCTGCGCGCCCGTCTGAACGGGCGTGCGGGCCGGGCCGGCGCCCGGTGTCAGCGGCGTAGACCGAGCTTCTGAATCAGCGCCCGGTAGCGGTCTAGGTCCTTGCGCTTTAGATAGTCCAACAGCTTGCGCCTGGAATTGACCATCCGCACCAGTCCGCGGCGAGAATGGTGGTCTTTCTTGTGCTCGCTGAAGTGCCCGGTGAGATCTTTGATACGCGCGGTGAGCAGTGCGACCTGCACCTCCGTGCTGCCGGTGTCATTGGCGTTACTGCCATGCTCCTCGACGATGCGGCGCTTGTCTTCGACGGTGATTGTCATTGGTGAGCTCCTGTTGGGCTGCGGTTGTGAGGGCGCCGACTGCGGCGCCCGGTGCTGCGGTGCACCCCGGCAATGACTCCAGGTTGCACCGCGATAATGGCGATTCGTCCCACCCCAGCAGGCCAACGGGCGGCAAGGGGTTCCGCGAAGGCCCGCGCATGGTAACGGCCTTTCGGGGCTGGTTGAACCGATTGTGACGGCTTCGCAGCAATGTGCTGGCCTCCGTCAAGTTCCGCGCGGTCCGCGGTCAAATCAAGCGTTTCGGCTGCACGCGGCCGTCATCGAGGATAACGCCGATGCCGAGGAATTCCTTCGTGCCCATGTATAGACGCACCAGGCCTTCGGTGGGGGCCTGCGGCACCAGCACCGGCTGTCCCTGGCGCAGGTAGAAGGCGGCATCCGCAGAAAGCCGCACCGCCGGGCAATGCCCGAGCACGCTGTCGAGCGGCAACAATAGGGCATCCAGCGCATGGAAGCCCTGCGCGGCGGCCGACTCCACATCGGCCACGGTAACAAACTGGGTTTCCCCTTCCACGTAAGGGCCGACGCCGGTGCGCCGAAGTCCGGAGACATGCGCCCCGCAGCCGAGCGCCTCGCCAATCTCTTCAGCCAGCGTGCGCACATAGGTGCCCTTCGAGCAGTGCACGTCCAGCTCCAGTATCGGCGGCGCGCAGTCGCGCAGCTCTAGCGCAAAAATCTGCACTTCCCGCGGCGTGCGCTCGACCTCCTTGCCCTCGCGGGCGAGCTTATACAGTCGCTGCCCTTGATGCTTCACGGCGGAGTACATGGGTGGCAGCTGCTCGATCGGGCCGATGAAGCGCGGCAGCACCGCAAGCACTGCAGCCGTGTCCACGCCGTCGATGGGCCGCGTCTCAAGGATCTTACCGTCGGCATCGGCGCTGTCGGTGGTGATGCCCAGGGTGACCGTCACGCGATAGCGCTTGTCCGCATCCAGCAGGAAGGATGAGAACTTGGTGGTCTGCCCAAGACACAGGGGCAAAAGCCCGGTCGCGAGCGGATCTAGGCTACCCGTGTGACCGGCCTTGGCTGCCTTGAACAGTCGCTTGACCTGCTGCAGGGCCTGATTCGAGGACACGCCGGCTGGCTTATCCAGCAGCAGGATGCCGTCCACGGGCCGGCCTTTGTTGCGTTGTCTCGCCATGCTGGGCGTCTGCTCACTCGCAAGCGTGCGAGCCAGCACTCCATTTGAAAAGGGTGGGAAGCGATGACCGGGCGCCACTCAGCGGCGCTCGTCGTCCTGCTCCGGGGGTGGCGCCACGCTGTCGATGAGGGCTGCGAGGCGCTCACCCTCAAGCACGGATGTGTCGTGTACGAAGTGCAGTTGCGGCACCACGCGCAGGCGCACGCGGCGCGCCAGGGCCCGGCGCAGGAAGCCTGCGAGTGCGCCGTTCAGGACCTGAACCTGCTCGTCGCCGCAGTCATCCAACGGAAAACAGGTGAAGTAGACCTTGGCGTGCCCGAGGTCGCGGTTCACGCGCACCTCTTGGAGGGTGACCGGGCCGATGCGCGGGTCCTTTACCTCCGAGCGCAGCAGCAGCGTCAGCTCGCGCAGCAGCTCGGCGCCGACCCGCTCGGCGCGACTGCCGTCACTCATCACGGCCCGCCTCGGCCACCGACGCGGTCAGCGCCTGCGTCATAGCTCGCGGGCCCGCTCGGTCCGCTCGAACACCTCGATCTGATCGCCCGGCTGCACATCGTTGTAGTTCTTCACACCGATGCCACACTCGGTGCCCGCCTTGACCTCGGCGACGTCGTCCTTGAAGCGACGCAAGGATTCCAACGCGCCCTCATAGATGACGACGTTGTCGCGCAGCACACGGATCGGGTTGTTCCGCTTGATGGTGCCTTCCACCACCATGCAGCCGGCAATGGCGCCGAACTTGGACGACCGGAACACGTCGCGCACCTGGGCCAGACCGATGATCTCCTCGGTGATGATCGGGCTCAGCATGCCGGAGATCGCCTGCTTCACGTCGTCGATCAGCTCGTAGATGATCGAGTAGTAGCGCAGGTCCAGCCCATGGGACTCCACCACACGTCGGGCAGCGGCATCGGCGCGCACATTGAAGCCGAGCAAAATGGCGTTGGAGGTCACCGCCAGGTTGGCGTCGGACTCCGTGATGCCGCCAACACCGGTGGCCACCGGGACTACCTTCACCTCGTCGTTGGAGAGCTTCACCAACGCCTCACGGATCGCCTCCACGCTGCCCTGCACATCCGCCTTCAGGATGATATTGACCGTCTTGAGCTCGCCGTCCTTGAGCTGCGAGAAGAGCTGATCGAGGTTGGCCGCACCCTGCTGGTCGATGCGCGACTGGCGGTCGCGCTCCGCGCGTAGCTCCGCCACCTCGCGGGCCCTGCGCTCATCGGTGACGGCGATGACGTCATCGCCGGCATTCGGAGCCGCCGACAGGCCCAGAACCTGCACCGGGATGGACGGCCCAGCCTCCTGCACGGGCTTGCCGGTCTCGTCGAACATCGCCCGCACACGCCCATATTGCGAGCCGCTGACGATGGTGTCGCCCTGGCGCAACGTGCCGGATTGCACCAGCACCGTGGCGACGGGCCCACGTCCCTTCTCGACACTGGATTCGACGATGGTCCCGTGGGCGGGGCTGTCCTTCGCTGCCTTCAGCTCCAGCACCTCAGCCTGCAGCAGCACGGCGTCCAGCAGTTCATCGATGCCGTCGCCGGTCATCGCAGAGACCTGCACCGTCATGGTGTCACCGCCCCACGCCTCTGCCACCACCTCGCGCTGGGTGAGCTCCTGCAATACGCGGTCGGGGTTTGCGTCAGGCTTATCCATCTTGTTGATGGCCACCACGATCGGCACGCCGGAAGCCCTGGCGTGCTGAATGGCTTCAACGGTCTGCGGCATGACGCCGTCATCGGCGGCCACGACCAGGACCACGATGTCCGTGACCTTGGCACCGCGTGCGCGCATGGCCGAGAAGGCGGCATGGCCGGGCGTGTCGAGGAAGGAGATGATCCCCTTGTCCGTCTCCACGTGGTAAGCGCCGATGTGCTGCGTGATGCCGCCCGCCTCGCCGGCGGTGACCCGGGTACGGCGGATGTAGTCCAGCAGCGAGGTCTTGCCATGGTCCACATGGCCCATGATGGTGACCACCGGCGGCCGCGGCAGGCTCTCGGCCTGATCGGTCTCCTCGCCCAAAAGCTCCATCAGACTGTCCTCGGCGTCTTTCTGCTGCGCCTCAACCGCCTTATGACCCATTTCTTCCACCAGGAGCATGGCCGTGTCGCGATCGAGCATCTGGTTGATCGTCACCATCATGCCCTGTTTGAACAGCACCTTGACCAGGTCCGCCGCCTTCACGGACATGCGCTGGGCCAGGTCGGCCACTGAAATGGACTCAGGCACCTCCACTTCGCGCACCACCGGGGCCGTTGGCCGCTGGAACTGATGCTTGTCGGCTAGCTGGGGTTTGCCCGGCTTCTTACGCCGGCGCACAGAGGGCCGGGAGATGACGCCGAGCGCAGCCGCGTCCTCGTCGTCGACGCCGTCGGCGCTGCGCCTGGTTTTGCCGGCATCCTTCTTGCCAACCTTCTTTGCAGGCTTGTCCAGATCTGCGCGCTCGGGACGCTCCTCGTGCTTCTTGCCGTGCTTGCGGTGGCGTTCCGCTGCCTCAGCGTCCGCCGACGGCACCGGCGCCGCGTCCGGGAAGGACTCCGCGGCTCCCCCCGCGGCGTCGAAAACGGCCTCGGCAAGGGCCGCCTCCGGCTCCTCCAGCTCGCGCCGCGCACGCTCCTCGGCCTCGCGATGCTTACGGGCTTCGTCTTCCGCGCGACGGCGCGCTGATGCCTCGGCGCGCAAGCGCTCTTCGTCCTCCTGCTCGGCAAGTCGACGCGCCTCCTCTTCGGCGCGACGCGCCTCGAGCTCTGCGCGGCGACGCTGCTCGTCGGTGGTGCCGCGCGCGGCCGGACGCTTCACTGCCGGTGGCTCGGGCTGAGCCGCCGGGCGGACGGGAGCCTCAGCCGCCGCAGCCGGGCGCGCTTCGACACTGGGTTTGCTGTCATCGCGCCGCAGTTGTGTGCGCTTGCGCCGCACCTCCACCGAGACGGTCTTCTGCACGCGCGGAGCGGCGCCGCGAGTGCTCAGCGTCGGCCGGGACGGACGCGACGGCGCGCCGACTCGCCTCGGCTCCGCGGATTCGCGGGCACCGTCGCGGCGCGGCGCGGCCGTCGGCGCACGCTTGCTCGCGGGGTCTTCGCCCTCCTTCTTGCCGTGGCTGCGCCGCAGGTAGTTCAGGAGCTGGAGCTTTTCCTGCTCGGTGATGGTGGCCTCGGCGGCGTCGGCTTGGATGCCAGCCTCATTCAGCTGGGCGAGCAACCGCTCCACCGGAATGTTGACCGTGGTGGCGAGTTGTTTGACCGTGACATCGCTGCTCATAGACATCTCCGCAAGCTAGGCCTGTTCCGACTCGGCGAACCAGGGCTCGCGCGCCGTCATGATGAGTTGGGCGGCCCGTTCTTCTTCCATGCCTTCGATTTCCATCAGCTCGTCCACGGACTGCTCGGCGAGCTCCTCCATCGATGCAATGCCGCGTCTTGCGAGCGCATAGGCGAGTTCATCGTCCATGCCGGCCATGCTGAGCAGGTCCGTCGCCGGCTGGCCGTCGTCGCTCTCGGCCCCGGCGACGGCGCGTGTCAGCAGCACATCCTTTGCGCGTTGGCGCAGGATATCGATGACCTCGTCGTCGAACTCGGCAATGGCTTGCAGCTCCGCGACCGGCACATAGGCGACCTCTTCGATGCTGGTGAAGCCCTCCTCCACCAGCACGAAGGCGACATTCTCGTCCACCTGCAGCTGATCCATGAACAGCGACGCGATGCGCCGGGCCTCCTCCTCGCCCTTGGCGGCGGCGTCCTCTTCGCTCATGACGTTGAGCTCCCAACCGGTCAGCTGGCTCGCCAGGCGCACATTCTGACCGCCCCGGCCGATGGCCTGCGACAGATTGTCCTCTTTCACCGCGACGTCCATGCTGCGGGCATCTTCATCGATGACGATGGACATCACGTCCGCCGGCGACATGGCGTTGATCACGAACTGCGCCGGGTTCTCGTCCCACTGGATGATGTCCACTCGCTCACCGTTGAGCTCGTTCGAAACCGCCTGTACGCGCGAGCCGCGCATACCGACGCAGGCCCCCACCGGGTCGATGCGGGCATCCTTGGTGCGCACCGCGATCTTGGCGCGCAGGCCGGGATCGCGCGCGGCGGCGAGGATCTCGATGGTGCCTTCGCCCACCTCCGGCACCTCCAGCTTGAACAGCTCGATAAGCAATTGCGGCGCGGTGCGGCTCACGAAGAGCTGCGGCCCCTTGAGCTCGGAGCGGACCTCGAACAGGAGGCCGCGCAGGCGGTCGTTGGGGCGCACGTTCTCACGCGGGATCATTTGATCGCGCGGCACCAGCGCCTCGGCATTGCCGCCCAGGTCCAGCACGATGGTGCCGCGCTCGGCCTTCTTCACAATGCCCGTCACCAGCTCACCTTCGCGGTGTTGGAACATCTCCACCACCTTGGCCCGCTCGGCCTCGCGCACCTTTTGTACGATGACTTGTTTCGCGGTCTGCGCGGCAATACGGCCGAACAGCACGGACTCCATGGGCTCTTCGACGAAGCCTCCCAAGTCAAGGCTCGGGTCCAGCTCCTTGGCAGCGGAGAGCGTAATCTGGCGCTCCGGCGCCTCCAGCGGCTCGCCGTCGTTGTCGGCAACGACCTCCCAGCGCCGAAAGGTTTCGTACTCGCCGCTCTCGCGGTCGATGGCGACGCGCGCCTCGATGTCGCCGCCGTGCTTCTTGCGGGTGGCGGAGGCAAGTGCGGCCTCCATGGCCTCGAAGATGATCTCCTTGGATACGTCCTTTTCGTTGGAGACTGCCTCCACCACCAGCAGAATGTCTTTACTCATAGGGTCAACCAGTGTTCAAAATTCGGGCACGAGCCGCGCCGACTCAATGCGCGCAAAGGGCAGCGCAACGCGCTCGCCGTCGACCTCCAGCAGCACCGTCTCGCCATCGACGCCGACGAGGTGCCCATCGAAGCGCCGACGCCCGTCCAGCTTGTCCGCCAGGCGGACGCGCACCCGGGCGCCGTTGAAGCGCCGGTAGTGCTCGAGGTCGAAGAGGGGCCGATCTAGCCCCGGTGACGACACCTCCAAGTCGTACCGGCCGGCGACGGCATCCGCCACGTCCAGCGCACCGCTCAGCTGGTGGCTCACGGCCTCGCAGTCGTCGAGGCCGATCCCGTCGGCATGGTCGATGTACACCCGCAGGGTGGCACCGCCCTTGTCGCCGAGGTCGTACTCGACACCGACGCACTCATAGCCCATGGGCTCCACGACGGAGCGGATCAAATTGGCGAGCTTTTGTTCGACAGCCTGCATGCTTTTACCGACGGGTCTACGGCAATGCCCATGATCGCGTGTGCGGATCGCGTGTCAGCGTGATCGCCGACGGTGATCCGGACCGCCGCCACCGCGAACCCAACGCGCACGAGACCCGGGCACGCTCGGCCCCGAGAATGGCCGTTTCGACCGGGCCAGAAACAAAAAATGGGCCTGCGGCCCAAATTCTTGCGCGTGCCCCGGCGGCAGGGGACGCGCCATACTTCGGGGACCCGGCGCGTCAGTTGGCCAGTTGGGTCCGCGGGCTGCGCCTGGTGATACTGACCAGGGCGAGGCCGATGATGGCGAAGCCGATCAGGGCGGCGCCGATTCGGAGCCGCACCGGGCTGCGCCGGCGCGCAATGAGCGGATGGCACGGGGGCGAGCGCGAGCGCGAGGCGACGAAAGCCGGTGCCCAAGCCGCGGAATACTAAACCGGGGCATGACTTTCCGCAAGTGGCACGCACAGTGAGACATCTGCGCTGTCGCGATTTTCGGCACCCTAGAGCCGGCCGCTCG
>CAZGCI010000017.1:0-55354 GCA_964524185.1 uncultured Thiohalocapsa sp.
CGTCGAGCTTGTTCGAGCTGTTCTCGTCCGGGCCGAAGACGCGGAAGTTGGTCATGTTATTGCGCATGACCTCGCGCAGCATGGCGCCGAGGGGCTTGGTGTTCATGGCCCGCACCGTGCCGGGGCGGTCCACGGTGCAGGAGAACTGGCGGAAGTCCGGCATGCGCAGGGCGCGGCGCAGCAGGCCGCCGTTGGCGTGCGGGTTGGCGCTCATGCGCATGTTGCCCGCGGGGGCGGCGGCGCGGATCTCGGGCTTGAGCTTGCCGGTCTCGTCGAACAGCTCCTCGGGCTTGTAGCTCCGCATCCAGGCCTCGAGCTGCGCCAGGTGCTCTGGGTTGTTGTGCAGACCCGAGAGCGGCACCTGATGGGCGCGCCAAAAGCCCTCGACCTTTCTGCCGTCGACCTCTTGCGGGCCGGTCCAGCCCTTGGGCGTGCGTAGCACGATCATCGGCCAGCGGTAGCGGGAGACCTGCGCGGCGCCCTTGGCGCGGGCGTCGGCCTGGAAGTCCTGCATGCGGGCGTAGCACGCGTCCATGGTCCCCGCCATCTGCTGGTGCATGGCCATGGGCTCGTCGCCGGTGACGAAGTGCGGCTCCCAACCGTAGCCGTGCATGAGCGCGGCGAGCTCGTCCTCGGGGATCCGGGCGAGCAGGGTCGGGTTGTTGATCTTGTAGCCGTTCAGGTGAAGGATCGGCAGCACCGCGCCGTCGCGGGCGGCGTTCAGGAACTTGCTGGAGTGCCAGGCGGTGGCCAGTGGGCCCGTCTCGGACTCGCCGTCGCCCACGGCGACGACCACCAGCAGCTCCGGATTGTCGAAGGCGGCGCCGAAGGCGTGGCTGATGGAGTAGCCGAGCTCCCCGCCCTCGTGGATGGAACCGGGCGTTTCCGGTGTGCAGTGGGAGCCGATGCCGCCGGGAAACGAGAACTGCTTGAAGAAGGCCTTCATGCCAGCCTCGTCCTCGGACTTGTTTGGATAAACCTTGGAGTAGGTCCCTTCCAGATAGACCGGGGCTAGAACACCCGGCGCACCGTGGCCTGGGCCGGCCAAAAAAATGGCCTCCTGGTCATGCGCCAGGATGATCCGATTGGTGTGGCAGTACATGAAGGAGAGCCCGGGGCTCGCTCCCCAGTGGCCGAGCAGGCGCTTCTTGAGGTGCGCTTCTTTGAGCGGTTCCTTCAGCAGCGGGTTGTCCATGAGATAGATCATCCCTACGGCGAGATAATTGCATGCGCGCCAAAAGGCGTCGATGCGCTGCAATTCATCAGGGGTCAAGGGCGTGGTGGTGGGCTGGTTCATGGCGTACTCCGCGGCGGTTCATTGAGGGCCTGAGGGAGACACCGATGATTGGCCGTCCGGACCAACATCGGCAGGGAGCTTCAGAACGACGGTTGCAGGGCCCGGTCAGTCTACCCGGTGGATAGCGCCAGCCCCTAGATTGCTTGCCCGCACGAGATGTTTGCAGATGCGTCGAGTGTTCCACGCCGCATCGTGTGCCAGGCGCCGGCAGGCGGAGAGGGCCGAGGGCCGAGGCGCAACCGCTGGTGCCAGGACTGTGCGTGCGCGCCTCGGCCTTTGGCCCTAGGCAGCGAACGACCCGCTGGGGTGCCGGCGTCCTAGTCGCTCGTTGGCCTAGGGCATCGCCTCGCCAACGCTCTGGCAGCTTAAGCGCTCGGGGTTAAGGGTTCGTGACGTTCACCGAGGGGCCGCATCCTTCATCAGACGGCGGTTCCGGCTGGGGTGTTGCGTCCCCCGGGCCGGGCGGTGTGCTGTGGCACCTGGCGGCTGTCCCAGTGCGCGAGTGCCCAGCCCCAAAAGGCCGACACGCTGTCCGGGCGCTCCGGCGGCGGCCGCTGCCCGAGGAAGGCCCAGGCGCTGAGCAGGGCCGGCAGCGGGCTGCGTGCAGACACGGGCAAGTCTGCCCGTGACTTGGAGAGCTTGCGCCCGGTGGCATCCACTGCAAGCGGTAGATGGGCATAGGCCGGTTGCGGCAGGCCCAAGTGCTGTTGCAGGCGGATCTGCCGCGGGGTCGAGAGGAGTAGGTCGGCGCCACGCACGACATGGGTGATGCCCTGATCGGCGTCGTCCACCACCACGGCGAGCTGGTAGGCGTGCAGGCCATCGGCCCGCCGCAGCACGAAATCCCCCGCCGCGCTGGCAATGTCCTGACGCTGCGGCCCTTGGATGCGGTCGGTGAAGGCCAGTGCGGGTCCGTCGGCACGTAGGCGCAGGCTGCGCGGCGCACGCCCCGGCGGTAGGCCGTTGCGGCAGGTGCCGGGGTAGATGGGCCCCTCGGCCCCTGGCAGCCCGCCGCTGGCGATCTCGCGCCGGGTGCAGCCGCAGGGGTAGACCAGGCCTAGGGTGGTCAGGTGCGCCAGGGCTGCGGCATAGGCGTCGGTGCGCCGGCTCTGGCAGCGCACCTCGCCGTCCCAGTGCAGGCCGAAGGCCTCCAGCGTGCGTAGCATCTCAGCGGCGGCGCCGGGTACCTCCCGGGGCCGATCCAAGTCTTCGATGCGCACGAGCCACTCGCCGCCGACGGCCCGCGCGTCGGCAAAGCTGCCGACGGCAGCCACCAGCGAGCCGAAGTGCAGTGGACCGGTGGGGGAGGGTGCAAAACGCCCGCGGTGGCGGGGTCGCGTCGGGGTGCCAGTCAAGCTTCAGAGGGGGTGGGCGGGGGGTTGCGGCTGGTGGGCGGCGGGCGGTGCGACAGGTCTGGCGGGTTTGACCGACAGTATTCCCGGCGCGGCGGCGCCCGTAGGCGCCTGCAGCAGTGGGGTGGCTCTTGTGGGCCGCGCTTGGCCGGGCCTCACGCGTCTGCGCCCAAAGCGTCGCGCTGCCTGCTCAACCGCGCTGCTTTTCCCGAATCTCGTCGAGGGTCTTGCAGTCGATGCAGAGCGTGGCGGTTGGCCGCGCTTCGAGTCGGCGCACGCCGATCTCCACGCCGCAGGCCTCACAGTAGCCGTACTCGTGCTCGTCCAGGCGCTCCAGTGCCTCGTCGATCTTGCGGATCAGCTTGCGCTCGCGATCGCGGGTGCGCAGCTCGAGGCTGAATTCGGACTCCTGCGAGGCGCGGTCGTTAGGATCCGGGAAGTTGGTCGCCTCGTCCTGCATGTGGTGGACGGTGCGATCCACCTCTTCCATCAGCTGGCGCTTCCATTCCAACAGGAGTTTGCGGAAGTGCTCCTCCTGCTCCGGACTCATGTAGTCCTCATCCTTGCCGGCCTCGTAGGGCTGGAATCCGAACGCCTTCGCGCTTTGCGTCTTCGCCTCGGCCATGGGTTTACTCCCGCAGACAAAGGGTCATTGTTGCTGAATTTGCCGCCCGGTATCGGGTCGGGCATCGCTCTCGCATTCGGTGCAAGAGGGGCCCGGACGGCGCCGACCGCGGGTTTCTACCAGATACCGCGGACCGCAGCAACAAGCCGTTGTGCGCAACTCGGCGTGTGCTGGTGTTTGCGCGCCGGCGGTCGGCAGCGTCCGCCCGGGTCGCCGTGCTAATCTCACGGTCTTTTGACTTCTCAAGCACCGAGACCGCCGGTATGCCCGAGCTTGAAGCCATCATTTTCGATGTGGATGGCACCCTCGCCGACACCGAGCGCGACGGCCATCGCGTCGCCTTCAATGCAGCCTTCGCTGATGCCGGGCTGGACTGGGACTGGACCATCCCGCTGTACGGTGACCTGCTGCGGGTCACCGGCGGCAAAGAGCGCATCCGTACCTACCTGACCGACCATCGCCCGGACTTCGTGGCGCCCGGGCCGCTCGATGACTTCATCCGCGGCCTGCACCAACGCAAGACCGAGCACTACACCCGCATGGTCGGCACCGGCGCGATCGGGCTGCGGCCTGGTGTGCTGCGGCTGCTGCGCGAGGCTCGAGACGCCCAGGTGCGGCTCGCCATCGCCACCACCACAACGCCGGAGAACGTTTCGGCGCTCCTATCGGCGGTGGCCGTGCCGGAGCAGTATCCTGCGCTGGAGCACTGGTTCGAGGTGATCGCCGCCGGCGATGTCGTGCCGGCCAAGAAGCCTGCTCCAGACATTTTCCAGCTCGCCCTCGCCGAGCTGGACCTGCCGGCGGCCGCCTGCGTCGCCGTAGAGGACTCGGACAACGGCGTGCGCTCGGCCCTAGGTGCTGGGCTGGGCGCACTGTTGGTGACGGTGAGCGCCTATACGCGCACGCAGGACTTCGCCGGGGCGGCGCTGGTCGTAGACGGGCTCGGGGAGCCCGGCACGCCGCCGACTGTGCTGCAGGACGGCTGCGCGACCGCGCTGGCGGATGCCCTGCAGGCGTCCGGCTGCGTGGATCTGCAGGTGCTGCAGGCACTGCATGCCGGCGTCCACGGACGGGCCGGCGACTGAGGTCTGCTGGGTGCAGCCGGCGACTCGGGCCCGGGACGTCGCACCCTTTGAGGTGATGCGCATTCTCGCTCGCGCCCAGGCGCTGGCGGCCGCCGGACGCGACATTATCCACCTGGAGGTAGGCGAGCCCCGCTTCCCGATGCCGGAGCCGCTGCAAGAGGCAGCCCGGCGCGCCTTGGCGACGCAGTCCATGGGCTACACGCCAAGCGCCGGGCTGCCGGCCCTGCGCCAGGCCATCGCCGCGCAATATGGGCGGCGTTACGGCATCGACCTGGACCCAGGCCGGGTCATCGTCACGCCCGGCGGCTCCGGTGCCCTGCAGCTGGCGCTGGCGGCGCTGTTGGAGGTGGGCGACGGCGTCATGGTGACGGAGCCCGGCTATCCCTGCCATCGGCACATTGCCGCCGTGGTCGGGGGCGCGGTGCATGCGCTGACACTGGCCGCCGAAGAGGCCTGGCTGCCGACCGTGCCGAGGGTCGCCGCACAATGGCAGCCCGGCACCCGGGCGCTGATGCTCACCTCCCCCGGCAACCCCACGGGCGCGGTGATCGGGCCGCAGCAGCTGACGGCGCTCTGCGCGGCGGTGCGGGCGCGGGGGGCAGCGTTGATCGTCGATGAGACCTATCAGGGCCTCGTCTACGAGGCTGCCGATACCACGGCGCTGGCCGGCGGCGAGGATGACGTCTTCGTGGTCAACAGCTTTTCCAAATACTTCGGACTGACCGGGTGGCGTGTCGGTTGGCTCGTGGTACCGCGGGGCTGGGCGACGGCGGTCGAGCGGCTCGCGCAGAACCTGTTTCTGGCGGCGCCGACGCTGGGCCAGCACGTTGCGCTCGCCGCCCTCGACCCGATCACCCTTGCCATCCTGGAACAGCGTCGGCAGGCGTTTCGGCGCCGACGCGACCTGCTGGTCTCGGCGCTGCCTGCACTGGGGTTTGAGCTGTCGGCGGTGCCTGAGGGCGCCTTCTATGTCTTCGCGGGCCTGCCGCCGGGCGCATCACCGGCACCGGTCTTCGCTGAGCGCCTGCTCGAGGGCGCTGGCGTTGCCATCACCCCGGGCTCGGACTTCGGTGGCGCGGCGGCGGAGCGTATGACACGCTTTGCCTACACGGAGGCGACGCCGCGGTTGGAGGAGGCGGTGGCGCGGCTGAAGGCCTTCCTGTTCGCCGCATGATGGTGCGCCGCCGCCGCGCCGCTGTGCGACCTCGCTAAGTCGATCATGGCTCTGCACGTGCTCCATCCCGTCTTGTCCCCTGCGCCGCTGCCCACCGCTCCAAGGTCGGCGGCAACGCAAAGGCCCGCCCTGGAACTCGCCTGCAGCACTGGGCTCCACCGGTTGCGCCGCGGCGCGCGGGCAAACCGCAGTGGCCGCGGCCCGTCCCGGACGTCGGTTCGGCGGAGGTCGACGCCATGAGCGGCTCGGCGCAGCTCACCGTCGTGGTGCCGACCTTTAATGAGTCCGCCAATGTGCCGACCTTGGTGTCTCGCCTGGAACAGGTCCTCACCGGCGTGTCCTGGGAGGTACTCTTCGTCGACGACGATTCCCCCGACGGCACCGCCGGCGTGGTGCGTCGCCTCGCCGCGCGGGACGCGCGCGTGCGCCTGGTGCAGCGGGTCGGCCGGCGGGGCCTCGCCAGCGCCTGCATCGAGGGCATGCTGGCGACCACAGCGCCGGTTGTGGCCGTCATGGACGCCGATCTCCAGCACGATGAGCGCCTGCTGCCGGAGATGCTGCGCACGCTGACGGCCGAGGATCTCGACCTCGTCGTCGGTAGCCGGCATGTGACCGGCGGCAGCGTTGGCGCTTGGGACGAGGACCGTCAGCTCGCGAGCCGCGTCGCAACCCGGCTGTCGCAGCTGGTGCTGAAGGCCGACCTCAAGGACCCCATGAGCGGCTTCTTCATGCTCCGCCGGGAGCTCATCGATGAGGTGGTGCGTGACCTCTCCGGCATCGGCTTCAAGATTCTGCTGGACATCTTCATCACGGCAAGGCGGCCGCTGCGCTTCAAGGAGCTGCCTTACACCTTCGGCGTGCGCGTCGCCGGGGACAGCAAGCTGGACTCGATGGTGGCCACCGAGTACATCCTGATGCTGCTCGACAAGACCATCGGCCGTTTCATCCCGACGCGCTTCATTCCCTTTGCGTTCATCGGCGGGCTCGGCGTGTTCGTACACATGGCCGTGCTTTGGGTGCTGTTCCGCGGCATGGGCGCCTCCTTCGTGGCCGGGCAAACCGCGGCCACCCTGGTGGCCATGACCTTCAATTTCTTCCTCAACAACGTCTTCACCTACCGGGATCGGCGCCTGCGCGGCTGGGGTCTGCTGCGCGGCTGGCTCTCCTTCACCCTGGCCTGCTCCGTGGGCGCGGTGGCCAACGTCGGCATCGCCACCTATCTGTTCCACGCCACGCCCGCAGGCGGCGGATGGTGGATGCTCTCCGCCGTTGCCGGAATCCTCGTCGGCGCCGTTTGGAACTATGCGGTCACGGCGGTTTACACCTGGAACGCGTCGAGCGCTGCAGCCTCGGCACGCTGAGGGCCGGGATTGCTTGACCGCGCCTCGGCCCTTGCCCATTAGGGCAACAGGTGCGAGGTGATTTGCCGCAGGTCCGTAACGACGCGGTCCGGTGAGAGAGTGCGGAGGTCGGGGTCGTCTTCGCGCAGGCGCAGGGAGCGGGCATCGCCGGCAAATAGCGCGGTGCAGCACCCCAGCGCCCGGGCGGGACCGACGTCGTTGCGCATGTCGTTGCCGACGTAGAGTACCGCTCCGGGGCCGATGCCGTGGTGCTCTGCCAGGCCCTGCAACGCCGGGCCGAACACGCGCGTGGAGGGCTTGGCCACGCCCTGGCGGTAGGAGAAAGCGCAACAGCGCGGGTCGAAGCCCGCAGCTGCCAGAGGCTGTCCCAGAAAGGCGCGTAGCATCAGTGGTGTGTAGAACTGCGCATTGGAGACGAGGCCGAGCACCAGCCCGCGTGCGGCGAGTGTCCGCAGCGTCTCCTCGAGCCCCGGCATGGGCCAGACCGGGTTGGTTCGCAGCTCGTACTCCAACGCGAGCCTGCACACCTGCGCCGCATCGGCAGCGATGTCGAGCTGCGCCAAGACCCGCTGCCAGATGGCGACGATGTCCACCTCCGGGTGGCCGATGCCGCGCGCACGGCTGGCGGCGTGATCGTCCCTGATCTGCGCCGCCAGCGCGGCCGGGCCGTCCATGTCTGCCGACACGGCGGTTGGGTCGAGTCCGGCCGCTGCCCAAGCGTCCCGAAAGGCGTCGTGCGCCACCGTGGCGGCGGCGAGGCCGATGTCTCCGCAGCCGGAGATGACGAGCGTGCCGTAGACGTCGAACAGCACGGCGCGGATGTCGCGCAAGGGGGCAACGCTGGGCGGGACTGCCGTCGGTTGCGGCTTGAGCGGCTCAGTGAGTGCGCGGATGCGGGCCACCAAATCCGCGTCGAAGGTGGCATCTGGGGTCGCGTCGGCATCCGGCGTCATGCTCAACTCCAGGTGTGGTTGCGGGCGTGGATGCGGGTAGTGGGCGGGTTCAGCTACGCAGCAGCCAAAGGCGCTCCGGCGCCAGGAAGTGGCTCAGCAGCGCAGTACCGTCGGCGGCGGAGAAGGTGGGTGACGGCACCGCGGCGGCAACGGCGGCGTAAATGGCCGCCAGGCGCTCGCCATAGCCAGGTACGGAATACCGGGCTGCGATGGCCTGGCGATTGGCCTCCACCAAGCCGGCATCCGTCGCTGCCGCCAGCGCCGCCGGGCGCAGCGCGTCGCGGGCGCCCGGGTCGGCGTGAAGCCGGCGGATCACCTGCGTTTGCGCCGTCTCGTCCAGCCGGCCGAAGTCGATGCGCTCAGCGCTGACGGCGTGCCGCCAGGCCTGTTCGGCGAGGTCCCCCGGTGGCTGGCCGTAGGCGGCGGCACGCCGCGTCGCGGCGCCGTCAAACGCCCGGCGCAGGCGGGCGCTGTCCACCCACGGCAGGGGCACCGACACCTGGGTGTAGAGCCCAGGCAAGCGCACACCGGCAGCGGTGAAGTCCGCCGTGATCTCCGGCAGGTCGCGGCCCGCCAGCGGCCGCCCCAGCAGCCAGGGCTCGAGGAACGCGAGTCCGAAGCCCTCGGCGATGCTGGTGGTCACCAGCGCATGGCTCGAGGCCACCAAGGTGGGGAAGGGGAGACCGCCGCTGCCGGCCTCGAACTGCACCGGGAGCGCCAGCTCATGGGCGAGTGACACCCAGCGTCGATAGCCGGGTAGCTCTTGCGGATTCTGCGGCGCCTGCGTCGCCGCGAAGTGGTCCTGCTCGCCCGCCAGCACCGCCCAGAGCAGCAGCTCACCGAGGTTCTTGCGACGGATCGCGCGGGTGGGATAGAGCCAGAGCCGTCGGCCAGCGCCGCGCCCTTGTTGTGCATGCGTCACAGCCGCCGAACCGAAATTGGGCACGGTCCCCAGCGCCACGGCATTGGGCAGGGCATGGAGCTGGTCTGCGGGCACGCCGGCGGCGGCGAGTAGGCCCCGGTCACGGGCGTTCAGCGTCGCGTAATGGATCTGCGGCGCCAGTGGATACAGCAGCGCAGACAGTCGCCCGACGTCCCCGTCCGCAAGTTGCCGGCGCAGGCGGTCATAGAGCGCCGGGCGGCCGTCCTCGGGGAAGTCGTGGGGCTGCAGCAGCAGGCGATGGCCGCCCCGGGCGAGCCGCAGCAGGGCGCCCGGCAGCAGGGTGTTCTTGCCCAGGCTGTGGTTGTGCACATGCCACAGGTCCGGCGGACCGCCGAGGGCATCGCGCGCCGCCTCGACCATGGCCGCCGCCAGCTGGTCCGGCGACTGTGCCGCACGCCGGTCCTCGTAGGCCAAGCCAGACAGTGGCCGACAGTCGGCGCCCGCTGGCAGTGGTGTCTGCGGCGCCTCTCCGACGAGAACCCCCACCCGTTCGCCGCGGGCCAGTAGGGCCTCGCAGGCATGCTCAATGACGCGAGTCACGCCCCCGGTTTGCAGGTGATAGTGGACAATGCAGACGCGCATGGCAGGATCATCAAGCTCGCTTCGCAAGGGCACACGCCGGTATCGGCTGCACCACCGGCGCGCGCTGTACGCAGGGGCAGCGCTGGGAGGCGCCCGTGTCGGCGTTGCTGCTCGCAGCGCCAGCGGCGCAATCGGCACGAGAGCTGCTTCCCCTGGGCAAGGCGCGAGCGCCCGCTGACGGGACAGGCCCCTGCGTTGCACCGCCCCCGAGCGTGTGAAACAGTCGCCGGCCGTCGCGCGGGCGGCTGCGCAGGTCGCAGATCGTCCTGTAAAGCGTCGTTGGACGGTCGTCAGGTGCGTCCCGCGGGGCGCCTGGCGAGGCACAACGACGAGCAATGGCCATTCTATTCTGCGGCGTTGTAACGCCGCCAGGCGCCCCGCGGCACGTGCACTGGCGATCGTCACGCCCTGCGCCTGGCGGTTGCAGTGAATAGGACACATCAAACATTGTAGTCACAGGCACTTCACCACCCTGCGGAGCGGTCAACTGCTCTTTATCAGGGTGATGGTCGCCGGGCGCGGCGGCCGCCTGTGCGTCGCCCATCCCGGTCACGCCCATGAAGCAACCAGAGCACATCGGCTTCGTTTCCACCCGCTTTGCCGGCACCGACGGTGTCTCATTGGAGGCCGCGAAATGGGCCGAGGTGCTCTGGCTCGGTGGTCATGTGAGCCATTGGTACGCCGGTGTGCTGGACCGCGATCCGGCGGTGAGCCTGTGCGTGCCGGAGGCCTTCTTCGACCACCCCGAGAACACCTGGATCAACAGCCAGCTCTGGGGCCGCACCCGCCGCTGCCCCGAGGCGAGCCGGCGCGTCCGGGCGCTGGCGGACTACCTCAAGGCCACGCTGTACGAGTTCCGCGCGCGCTTCGATCTCGACATCCTCATCATCGAGAACGCGCTCACCATCCCCATGCACGTCCCGCTGGGGCTGGCCATTACGGAGTTCCTGCTGGAGACGGGCATGCCCGCCATCGCCCATCACCACGACTTTACGTGGGAGCGCCAGCGCTTTCAGATCTCGGCCGCAGACGACTACCTGGAGATGGCCTTTCCGCCGCGGGTGCCGCACCTGCAACACGTGGTCATCAATCAGGCGGCGCGCGAGGAGATCGCCTGGCGCAAGGGCCTGCCCAGCATGCTGGTGCCCAATGTCTTCGACTTCGAGCGCCCGCCCGGTGAGCCGGACGCCTATGCGGCCGACGTGCGCCACGCCCTCGGACTCCTGGACGACGATCTGCTGGTCCTGCAGCCCACGCGGGTCGTGCCACGCAAGGGCATCGAGCACGCCCTGCATCTCATCCGCCGTCTCAAGCTGCCCCGCGCGCATCTCGTGGTCTCCCACGATAGCGGTGACGAGGGGCTGGAATACGGCCATCAGCTCCAGCAGCTCGCCCGCGACGAGGGGGTGTCGCTCAAGTTCTTCGGTGAGCGCATGGCCGACCGCCGCCAGCTGAACCAGGAGGGGCAGAAGGTCTATGTGCTAAGCGACCTGTACCCGCATGCCGACTTGGTCACCTTCCCGAGCCTCTACGAAGGCTTCGGCAACGCCTTGTTGGAGTCGATCTACTTCCGCAAGCCGCTGGTGGTGGGACGCTACTCGGTCTACCAGCGCGACATCGAGCCGAAGGGGTTCCGGCTCCCAACCATCGACGGCGTGGTGGATCACGGCGTGGTGGAGGAGTGCCGGCGCATCTTGCAAGACGCGGACTATCGCCACGCCCTGACCGAGCACAACTATCAGGTCGCGAGCCGCTTCTTCAGCTACCGCGTGCTGCGCGACAGCCTGCGCAGCATGATCAACAACATCCGCAATCGGACGGAGTAGGCCCATGCGCGTCGTCGATCGTGCGGTCTTCGAGCGCATCCGCGGCCGCCTGGCGCGGCTCTACGGCGAGGCCGAACTACCGCGACTCCTGCAACGCCTGGAGCTGCTGGTGGGCCGCTACGGCGTCGGCAGTCATTGTCTGGCCCCGGACGCCCCGCGGGCCCGCTGCCGCGGCTGGGATCAGCGCGATGCCGTGCTCATCGCCTACGCCGACATGGTCCGCGACGACGACGCGGCGCCCGTAATGGCCCTGCGGCGCTTCTTGGAACAGCGTGTTGGCGATGCGATCTCGGTGGTGCATCTGCTGCCGTTCTTCCCCTCCAGCTCCGACGACGGCTTTGCGGTCATCGACTATCGGACTGTGGACCCCGCCCTGGGCACCTGGGACGACATCGAGGCCCTAGGTGAGCCGTATCGGCTCGCGGTGGATTTGGTCATCAACCACGTCTCGGGGCAGAGCCACTGGTTCCGGGCCTACTGCAACGGCATCGCCCCGGAGCGCCATTACTTCATCGAGGTAGATCCCAGTGCGGATGTTTCCGCGGTGGTGCGCCCACGCACCACGCCGCTGCTGCGCGCCGTGCAGACCCCCTCCGGCGAGCGCCACATCTGGGCCACGTTCGGCCACGACCAGCTCGACGTGGATTTCTCCAACCCCGACGTCCTGTTCGAGTACCTCGATATCCTGCTGCTGTACGTCCACCATGGCGCGCAGCTGATTCGGCTCGATGCCATCGCCTTCCTCTGGAAGCGCATCGGCACGCCCTGCATCCATCTGCCGGAGACGCACGAGCTGGTGAAGCTGCTGCGGGACGTGCTGGAGATGCTCGCCCCCGGGGTGCTGCTGCTGAGCGAGACCAACGTCCCCCACGCGGAGAACATCAGCTACTTCGGCGCCGGCGATGAGGCGCACATGGTCTACCAGTTCAGCCTGCCGCCGCTGTTGCTGCACGCCCTGCACACCGGCGACGCGGCTGGCCTCACGCGGTGGGCGTCCGACCTCGCGCCGCCCCCCGCCGGTTGCACCTATCTCAACTTCACCGCCTCCCACGACGGCATCGGCCTGCGCCCGCTGGAGGGGCTCGTCCCCCCGGCGGAGCTGGCGGCCCTCGTGGCCGCCATGGAGCAGCGCAGCGCCCTGGTGAGCCGGCGGGCCAGCCCCGACGGCTCGGCGACCCCCTACGAGCTCAACATCACCTATTTCGACGCCGTCGGCGTGCCCGGAGACCGCGACGCCTCCATCCGCCGCTTTCTGTGCGCGCAGACCATCGCCATGGGGCTGCAGGGCATCCCGGGCGTCTACTTCAACAGCCTGCTCGGCGCCGGGAATGACCTCGCCGGGGTGGCGGAAACAGGGCGCGCGCGCAGCATCAACCGCCGCAAGTGGACCGTGCCGGAGCTGGACGCCATGCTCGCCGCCGGCAGCGAGCACCAGGCCGCGCTGGTGCTGCCCGAATACCTGCGGCGGCTGCACCTGCGCGCGGCCCAGCCCGCGTTCCACCCCGCTGCGCCGCAGACCGTGCTGGACCTGCCGCGCGGCATGTTCGGCGTGCGTCGCGATGCGCCGGAGACCGGACAGCGGCTCTGGCTGCTGGCCAACCTCACCGGGCGCACGCTGGGCTGCGCAATGAGCCGGCTCGACCGGCACTGGCAGCGCCGGCGCTGGCAAGAGCTCATCAGCGGTTGGGAAGCCGACGGCGCCGAGCTTGCCAGCCGCCTGCAGCTCGCGCCCCATCAGGTCGTCTGGCTGGTGCAGGCTCCAAACGAGCGCGGCCCGTGAGCACTGCGGCGCTCTGGGCAGGCTCGCCATTTGCGCCTGTATGTTGGTACGCTCACCGCGTTTGTGCGCTGACCCTTGACCAAGCCGTGCCCCTGCTCGAATCACTCCTACGCCGCATCGCCGACCAGCTACCCTGTCGCATCATCGACGGTGAGGCCGGGGAGCCTTACCTGGAGCGCTATTACGTCGCCGGCGCCTTCGGCTGGCATGCGTACCTGCATCGCTTTGTCGACTCGGACCCGGACCGTGGCTTGCATGACCATCCCTGGGATCGGGCGCTGAGTCTGGTGCTGACCGGCGGCTATGACGAGCTGCGTTTCGCGCGGTTACCCCAAGCGAACCCTGGTGTGGCCATGCTCGGCGAGGCGCCGATCCGCAGCCGCCAGCTGCGGCCATGGCGGCTCAACCTGCTGCGCGGAACGGACTATCATCGGGTGGTGCTGCGCGGCGGTCGTCCGGCCTGGACGCTCTTCGTGCACGGGCCGCGGGTCAAGGGCTGGGGCTTTTTGCGTGCCGGCTGCTACCGGGCCATGGCCAAGGGGGCTGATGACTTTCGCCATCGTGACTGGTGGCGCACGGCGCCGAGCGGTCGGGTGGTGCGGCAAGGCCGTCCGGGCCTCCGCCGAG
Source organism: uncultured Thiohalocapsa sp. (assembly GCA_964524185.1). Classification (GTDB taxonomy): domain Bacteria; phylum Pseudomonadota; class Gammaproteobacteria; order Chromatiales; family Chromatiaceae; genus Thiohalocapsa. The sequence goes on from CAZGCI010000017.1 coordinate 13,606, forward strand.
GCGCCAACAGGCTGGGCATCCGCCCCGGCGCGGACAGACCTGCTGAGGCCCCGGCCCAACAAGATTGAGTATCATCCCCTTGACCAGCGGAGCTGCCGATGTGCCCGGCCCGAGTGTTGACGCGAGTGATTTGCCCGCCCAGCCTAGTTGCCGCGACCCTGGCACTGCTTGCCGGGTGTGGCGGCGGTGCCATCGACAACGTCCCTGACGCGCCCGCGGATAGCCTGCACGTGAGCTGTCTGGTGAGACCGGACCCGGGTCCCTGCCGTGCTGCAAAGCCGGCGTACTACTACGACTACCAGACCGACAGCTGCCGCCAGTTTCTCTGGGGTGGCTGCGAGGGTAGGGTCCCCTTCGAGACGCTGGAGCAGTGTCTCAGGATGTGTAAAGGCGGCGGCTGAGGGCCGAGCCCGGTGGGTCACGCGGTGCCGATCAGGTCCCCAGCCCGAGTGTGCGAGATCAGCCTAGCGCGAGGTCATCGTGGAATTTAAGGATTACTACAAGATCCTCGGCGTCGGCCGGGATGCGAGCCAGGACGACATCAAGCGCGCCTACCGCAAGCTCGCGCGCAAATATCATCCGGACGTGAGCAAGGAGCCGAACGCGGAGCAGCGGTTCAAGGAGGTCAACGAGGCCAATGAGGTGCTCAAGGACCCCGAAAAGCGCGCGCAATACGACGCTTTGGGCACCGGCTGGCACGCCGGGGATGAGTTCCGTCCGCCACCCGGGTATGGGGCAAGCGGCGGTCCCGCCGGCGGCCGCTGGCAGCGCGCCGAGCGCATGTCCCCGGAAGAGGCAGCCCAGTTCAGCGATTTCTTCTCCAGCATCTTCGGTGATCTCGGCGGCAAGCGAGGCGGCGGTATGGGTGGTGATGGCGGTTTTGGCGGGCGCGCCGGGGGCTTTGCCTCCCGCGGCGCGGATCAGACGGCGCGTGTGCGCGTCTCGCTGGACGACGCCTACCACGGCGCCACCCGACAGCTGAGCTTGGAGGTGCCGGAGATCGACGACCAGGGGCGTATGACCATGCGCACCCGCACGCTCAATGTCCGCATCCCCCCGGGCGTCACCGAAGGCCAGCAGATTCGGCTCGCTGGGCAGGCCGGCGGCGGGGTCGGCGGCGGCGAAGCTGGCGATCTCTACCTGGAAGTCGAGCTTGCTCCGCACCCGGTCTTCCGTGCCGAGGGGCGTGATATCCATTTGCGCCTGCCCATCGCGCCCTGGGAGGCGGCGCTCGGGGCGACTGTCTCGGTGCCGACCCTCGGCGGTCAGGTGAGCCTGAAGGTGCCGGCGGGCGCCCAAAGCAACCAGCGCCTGCGGCTGAAGGGCCGCGGGCTGCCGGGCAAGACCCCGGGGGATGCGTACGTCCAGCTCGAGATCGTCAACCCGCCGGCGCCGGACGCGAGTGCCAAGGCCGCGTTCGAGTCCCTCGCCGAGCGCTTCAAGTCCTTCAATCCACGTGCCAAGCTGGGGGTCTGAGCCATGGCAGAACCGCAAGCGGGTATCGAAGGTGAGCTTTTGGATGAGCAGCGCGCACTCAAGCTCAGCGAGCTGACACGGGTGTGCGGCGTCAGCGCGGAGCTGGTGCGCTCCATGGTGGCCGAGGGCATGCTGCAGCCGCGGGGCGCGGCGCCAGAGCAGTGGGTCTTCCGCGGAGTAGAGGTCATCCGGGTGCGCCGCGCGGTGCGGCTGCAGCGTGACCTGGAGCTGAATCTACCGGGCACCGCACTGGCGCTGGAGCTCATCGACGAGATCGAGCGCCTGCGCTGCCGCGTGCGGCTCTTGGAGCAGCACCTCGGAAGCTGGCAGGACGCTGACCTCTGACGAAGCCGACCTGCCGGACCGGGAGGCGTCGACCAAGGCGGTTGGTACCGCTGACCGATGTCCCGAGACACCAGACTAGCGAGGCGCGGCTTCAGACCGAGCTAGTGAGGCGATGCGTCAGACCGAGCTCGCGAGGCGATGCCTTAGACCCTCGAGCGACTCGGGGAGCGGCACGCCAGCGGGTCGTTCACGGACCAGGGCCAAGGGCCGAGGGCCAAGGCGCGGTTGCACAGTCCGGGCTTTAGGTCCTGGCGTTAGCGGTTGCGCCTCGGCCCTCGGCCCTTTTCCCCTGCCGGCGCCTGGCACACGACGCCGCGTGGGACATTTGACGCATCTGCAAACATCTGGGGCGGTCAAGCAATCTAGTCCGCTGGAGGCCAGGCTGGTGAGCGCGAGAGAGTGATCGTGACGTTGGCGAGTCCAGCCGCCGCTCGGATAGCGGCACATCACTCTGACTCAGTCACGACCTGCGCCTGGCTTCTTCCAGCACGCCCGGTGGCCCATTCGCACCAAGCTAATCAGCAGGCGGGTGCCCCTCAACCGGCTCCGTAGGCGCCTCCGAGAACACGCTCAGGGCGGTCACTGTCACCAAAATGAGCGCCATGCCGAGCATCTGTACCACGGCCAGGGTCTGGTGCAAGACCACAACGCCGAACAGCGATGCCGTCACCGGCTCCACCATGGCCACAATTGAGGCCACGGCCGGCGCGGTATGCTTGAGGCCAACGATGTAGAGCATGAAGGATAAGCCTGCGCCAAACACCCCCAGTATGAGGAATAGTGGCCAGCTCGGCGTGCTGAGCACGGCCAGCGCCTGGCCGGTATCGCCCAGTACGATCAGGACGGTGGCAAGTACCGCGAACGCGATGGCGAGGATCGCCTGAGGGCTGCCATGCGGAGCCGCATACTTGAAGCCGAAAATGAATACCGCGTAAGACAGCCCGGCAAGCAGTCCAGCGGCGATCCCAAGCGGCGTGACGCCGCCAGGCCTCGTCTCGTAAAAGCCCGTCAGTAGCACGACCCCGAGCATGACCATCGCGATCGCGGCCCACTTGAGCACGGTCGGCCGTTCGAGCTTGAGCGTAAAGGAGACGAGATAGACGAATACCGGTGCGCAATACATCAGCGTCGCCGCGACGGCGACACTGCCTTCCGCAATGCTCACAAAATAGAACGCGAAGTTGCCAGCGACGCCGAGCCCCGCGAGCGCTGACCAAAACCACAGCTTGCCAATGCCTAGCCCGCTGCCACCCGGACGCACCGCCAGCCACAAGAGCGCAAACAACAGTCCGATAGCGCCCCGGTAAAACGAGACCACCAGCGCGTTCCAGCCGTCGGCCATAAGAATCCCGCCGATCCCACCCGACAGGCCCCAGAACAAGGCCGCCAGGACCACGAACGCCGTACTCATGTTCGCCATTCTGGCTCCTCTCCAGCACCTGCACACGGACCCGTTCGGCGGCCGATATCGGCTATGGCCGCTGGCGTTAGTGCCGCCGCGGGCCGGGGACGGACAGCTTGTTCGACATCTGCAGCCGCTTTGAGCGGCCGCGTTGCTCTTCTCGCCCGAGGCATGGCAAGCCGGCTCTATCCTGTCCAAGCAACGCCCGCCCAAGCAGGCCCCAAGGTGAGCCTGTTCTCCTCCTGTTTTTCTGGAGACGACATCACAAAAACACGGCCGCGCTCACATCGAATCGCTTGGCCAACTTCTTAGCGATCTCTTTGCTGATGGCGCCGCCCGTTCAAGATGTCCGAAATGCGACTCTGCGGAGGGCAGTCGGCAAGATCTTCCTGCCTCAACCCATGCTGGTCCATCAGGAAGCCTAGCACCTCTTTCGGCTCGGCCTCCTGGATGGGGTGATGTCGATCTTCATAGGCTCCGACTTGGTCGGTCAGATAGTCGAGCACGTCGGCCAGTGGGTGATGCTGGTTGTCGCCGATCTCATCCAGCGGCGACGATCGGATTAAGTGTCGCTTCGGATCGGCGCGATGGTGGCTGATCGCGTCAGGTGGTCGATGAGGGGCCCGAGGCAACCGGGCGGTTCGCCGCCGCTGAAGAGCGCTGGCCATGCGGGATCTTGCGGGATGGCCTCGGGCAGAAGTTCGAGGCCCAGCGCGCCGATGGCGTCGGCGAAGGGCGCGAGCGCCTCGTCCCTGACCTGGTTGAAGACGACACGCACCGAGAGTCGCGCCCCGCGCCGATGGAGATCCGCGACGAGAGCGGCGACGGACTCCAGCGCCCAATTATCCGGCCAAGCCGGGCGGGTGGGGACGATGAGGCCATCGACACCGGCGAGGGTTTCCATGACCTCGGCGCTGACGGTCGGGGGGCAGTCCACCAGGACGGCATCGAAGCGCCTCGCGCGCTCGGCTCAGTCGCGCCAGAGGGCAAACCCGCTGTCCGCCCTTGCGGCGATGCCGACCCGGTCGGCGAAGCGCTCACCCCAGGCCGCGGCCGTGCCTTGTGGATCGGTATCGAGCAGCAGCACCCGCGCACCGCGCAGGGCCGAGTGCCGCTTCGCGTGCGTGTCGGATACGAATCCCCCGGCCAGACCAACGGCGCAGCCGACGGCGAGGCTGGTCTTGCCCGTTCCGCCCTTACGATGCCAGAAGGCGATGCGCGGCGTAGGCGTGGGTGTGGGCGTGGGCGTGGGCGTGTGTGTTGTGTTCATAGCGCTACGGCTGGGTCGATGCTGTCCAAGGCGCGCGATTGGATCATGGTCGGCGCACGACTCAATCGACCCGCCGCAACAGATCGACCCGATGCGGCTTCCACAAGCGCACGCCTTGGGGTGTGAGATGGCGCGCGAAGGCGGCGCGAATCTCGGCCAGACGGGCGGCGTCGAGGGTGCGCTCGCTGTGGGTGACGTCGATGAAGCGTGCGGCGAAGCTGTCCCAGTCCGGATAAATGCCTTCGGACTCGAAGAAGACCTCCTGCGCAGTGCCTGGTCCATGGCCGCGACCGGCACATGGTGCAACGACTTGAACATGACGACGAGGTCGACGCTGGCGTCCGGCGCGGCAATGGACTCGGCGCCGCCGTAGCGAAAGGTCACCTGCGGCAGATCCGCGATGGCGAGGTTGCGCGCGAGCTGGATGCGATCCACCTCGGTCGCCGTGATCTGGGATGCGCCAAGCCGCGTCACCAGCGCACGCGTCATGTGGGCGGCGCCGCAACCCAGGTCCAGGATGCGGCAGCCGCGAACGTCGATCAGTGCGCCGATGAGGTCGAGCTCCTCGCAACGACGGTAGGCGTTCGGGTCATTCAGTTGCATGGTGGGTCCCGGCGCGGATAGGAGATCCAAGCGTCTTGTATGCTTTCGGCGAGGCTGAACTGCCGTCGTTCTGATCCATGTCAACGGCCACTACCAAAACGCGGGATCGTTCAGCGCCCTGACACAGCGCGGTGTACCCAGTGGGTGACGTGCCGAGGGCGCCAAACTCGCAGGCAGCACAGCGACGTAAAAGCACTCTGAAGCGGTCAACTGCTCTTTTTAGGTTCAATGGAACGGGGGCTGGGGTCTCCGCTTCGCTGATCGGCTTGAAGCCGACCTTGGCGTAGAAGCTTGGATCGCCGCAGGTCATGACGACATCGACGCTGGCACTGCGCATTCAAGAAGATGTCGATACTGTTGGAGAGCGGAGAGACTTGGCCGTCGTTGCTGACAGACCTCACCGCAAGGGTCAGTACAGTATCACTCGGCGAGGGCGCACGATATGCGTCGACAATCTCGGGAAATGCCTTCAGACTGCGGTTCCACGCGACGTTTAGATCTCCCGGAGTCTCAATCTTACTCACTACGGTGTTGCTGTCCTGCAGCGCCGCACTCGGTGATACGTACAGGAGATAGACGCTGGGATTGCCGGCAATTTTGAGCTGCGGCGGTGATGAACGCGTGACCTCGGCCGTGGCTAGTCCTAGCAGCGGCGGCATAAGCGTTCTTATCGCCAACGGGTCTGGACGCGGCGGGTCGACTTGCTTGTCGACTAGCGTCGTCGTCAGCTTGGCCATCAGCTCCTCGGTCCGAACGATGCGGTCTGCCATCAGTCCGATCCGCTCTTCCATCGCCAAGATGCGGTCGGCCATCACTCCGATATCGTCCGACAACTTCGAGATCAGGCCGGCCATATGATTCATCATCAGGATGGCGAGATCGCTGCCCTTATCCATGGCTTCGCCAACGACGCCGCTTCCCGCCTCTATCAGTCCCTTGAAGATTCCGCCGCTCTTCTCGTTGCTATCTCCTACCATATCTTGACGTCTCCACTGGTGGTCGATACAGCGTTTGAAGGAGGGCTCATAGCCGATGCGGCACAGTGCCAGCACGTCCGATGTAGGCTGCGCGGGCATCAAACGGCAGATCCGGAAACCGACTGTCTCTGAGGCTGACTGGCAATCGCCGGAGGCCGGGATCCGTAACAAGCGTACGCAACCTGAAGCTGATCTGCAGCTGAGAACACACCCACCGGAGTAATTTCGCTATGACCCACGACGTCGAAGACATGATTCATGCGGTACTCAGTCAAATGGAAACAGCGTTGGATACCAAGCGCGTTGTGGGTGAGCCGATTCAAATCGGCGACTACACGATCGTTCCTCTGGTCAGCGTCGGGTGGGGGTTTGGGGTCGGCAAGGGCACTGGCAAAGGTGAGGAGCTCATGAAAGGCGAGGGTATGGGGTGGGCGTCCGCAGGTGGCGGCGGGACGAAGCCTATCGCCGTTGTGTTGATCGGACCAGACGGCGCTAAGGTCGAATCGCTGAAAGGGGCCACGGCCTCAGTCGTCGAATCATTGGCAGAGGGTGTGCTCAGAGCGAGAAAGCGGGATGGTAATTCGGACGACTGAAGACTCGCGGTGCTGGCCGCGTTAGGCATCGCCGCGCTACTGACGCTCGCCGTACTGGCAATCCCGGTAGCGATAGTCGGCGTGCTGAAGAGGGACACAGAATGGCAGGGGCGACTTCGCGTGTATTGGCTTTTCGGTCTCGTGCGTATCCGCTTGCGGCCAACAGCTCTGCGGCGACGTCGGACGACGCCGCATCGGCGTCGACGGCGCTCTAGCCGAGCCGGCCAGCGACGCGCGCAGACAGGCAAGCTCGTCCGGCTGCTCCGAAGCCCAGGTTTCCTGCGGCGGCTTCTGCGCTTGTTTCGGGACCTCGTGCGCGCAACACGACCACGCCGCTTACGGGTTCGACTGGTGATCGGCATGTCGGATCCCGCCGATACCGGCTACATTGCCGCGTTGCTCGCGCCGCTACGGCCCTTGCCCACACCGCCGATCGGCAGAGAACCTTCCACGGTTTCGATCGAGATCTCCCCGGATTTTTCGGGGCCCCGTTTGCAGGGATACAGCTGCGCGAGTCTACGCTTTACGCCCGTCCGGATGATCGGCTTGTGCCTTGGGTTCGCGCTTTCGCCCGCCGTCATCCGCTCCGTTTGGAAGCTCGCTCCGCGCGGTGACGGCAGGAACTGAGGCCGATACAGCGATCCAGCAGCGTGGGTCATCACCCGACGGCTTAAGCGATCTCTGGCAAGGTTTATACCGTCTGCCCTCTCCCGACGCCCGCCTTCGGCGTCGCGCTGGGGTCCCTTGGCTTGCGATGCGCCCGCCAGCATGCATCGAGGACGAACCTCCCGCCTTCGTCCAACGGCCGACGTCATCTGGGATGCAAGTTTCCGGCAATCGCCTTAGAGCCGGCCGCGGGGCGGCATCACGGACGGACTGCTGCCGCAGCCCGTCGGCCGGGGCCTCGAACAGATCCCGCCGCGTCAGTCGTCCAACGCTTCCTCGGGGCTGCGCTCGGCAGCATAGTATGCCGCCAGCACGGCTTGGGCTTCTGCCCCGCTAGTGCCGGCACCTACAAGCCCATGCCCTCGCCATCCTATACCCGTCACACATGGGTTTTCGGTCGCGATGCACGCCGCTCGCACCCGATCGCTGTGTTACGACTCCTCGCCATAGTGGTGACTATGACTCGTCGTCGTGCCTTGCGCTCGGGTACGCGCGACGCACCTCGCTTTCCCGAAAACCCATGCGCGACGGGTATAACCGGGTGGCGAAGTAGGCAGGAGCCATGGGTGTCGGGCGAGTTTGCCGCCTATGCGCCGCACAGGGGCCGATTGGCAGCATCTGTCCACTGGGTATGTGGATGGCCGTCACTGCCGCAATCACTCCGCGGCCATGTGCTGCCAAGAAACACAACGCGACTCGATGGGATGTCGCGATTCAGCCCTCGGGCGGGCGCGCCTGATGCCAATCGGTTGCCTGTTGCAGGCGGTGGGCGATGTTCAGCAGCCGTCCTTCCGCGAAGTAGTTGCCGATCATTTGCAGGCCCACCGGGAGGCCGTTGACGGGCGTCACCGGCACCGAGAGGCCGGGCAGGCCGGCTAGGTTGGTGGCAATGGTGTAGATGTCGTTGAGGTACATGGCCACCGGGTCGTCGGTCTTGGCGCCGAGCGGGAAGGCCGTGGTGGGGGTGGTGGGGCCCATGATGACGTCGACGTCCGCAAAGGCGCGGCGAAAGTCCTCGGCGATGCGCTGGCGCAGCTGCTGGGCCTTCAGGTAATACGCATCGTAGTAGCCGGCAGACAGCGCGTAGGTGCCGATCATGATGCGCCGTTTCACCTCGGCGCCGAAGCCTTCTGCGCGGCTGCGCTTATAGAGGTCCTCCAGGTCCGCCGGCGCCTCGCACCGGTGGCCGTAGCGCACGCCGTCGAAGCGGGCGAGATTGGATGAGCACTCCGCCGGGGCGACCACGTAGTACACCGGCACCGACAGCGGTGCATTTGGCAGGCTGATGTCCACCAGCGTTGCCCCCTGCTGCTCCAGCGCCGCCAGCGCGGCGCGCACGGCGGCCTCGACGCCGCCGTCGAGCCCCTCACCAAAGTATTCCTGCGGCAGACCGATGCGCAGCCCGGCAAGGTCATCCCCAAGGGTCGCCGCATAGTCGGGCACCGGCTCTGCGGCACTGGTCGAGTCGCGCTCGTCGAAGCCCGCCATGGCCTGCAGCAGCAGCGCCGCATCCGCCGCCGAGCGAGCCAGTACGCCGGCCTGGTCCAGGCTGGAGGCGAAGGCGATCATGCCCCAACGCGAGCAGCGCCCGTAGGTTGGCTTGATGCCGGTGATGCCGCAGAAGGCCGCCGGTTGGCGAATAGACCCACCCGTATCCGTGCCCGTCGCGGCAACACAAAGCCCGGCCGCCACCGCCGCCGCTGAGCCGCCGGAGCTGCCGCCCGGCACCCGTTCCGTGTCCCAGGGATTGCGCACCGGCCCGTAGTAGCTCGTCTCATTGGACGAGCCCATGGCGAATTCGTCCATGTTTGCCTTGCCGAGCATGACCGTGCCCGCGGCGGCAAGACGCTCCACTACAGTGGCGTCGAAGGGGGGCACAAAGTTGTCCAGCATCCGCGAGCCGCAGCTGGTGCGCACGCCTTTGGTCAGGAAAATATCTTTGTGCACAATGGGGATGCCGGTGAGCGGCCCGGCGTCACCGGCCGCGAGCCGCCGGTCGGCGGCCTCGGCGGTGATGAGCGCCGCATCATGGTTGAGCGTGATGCAGCTGTTGAGCGCTGGGTCCAGGCGCTCGATGCGCTCCAGATAATGCTCGGTGAGCTCGCGGCTGGAGAAGCGCTTCGCGCGCAGCGCGGCGGCGAGCTCGGCGATGGTTTGGTCGTGCATGGGGTGTGTTGACAGGGTGCTGCGCCGTGCTTGGTGTCGCCGGCGGCTGAAGCTCGGTGTTGGCAGCCCGGAGCTGCGGGTATCTGGTCACTCGATGACCTTGGGGACCAAGTAAAGCCCGTCGTCAGTGGCAGGGGCCACCGCCTGGAACGCCTCGCGCTGGTCCGTCTCGGTGACCGCATCCGGGCGTAAGCGCTGGGCCATGTGCAGCGGATGGGCCATGGGCTTCACGCCCGTGGTGTCCAAGGCATTCATTTGCTCCACCAGTTCCAGAATGTTCGAGAGCTCGGCGGCATAGCCTGCCAGGTCACTCTCGTCCACCTGCAGCCGGGCGAGGTGCGCGATCTTTGCGACGTCTGTGCTGTCTAGGGACATGGGCTCGGGGCACGGCGGGTTCTTGGCCAAGTCGCAACGCTACCACAAGGCCCGGTTGGCGGTAACGCGTCGCACCCGCTGGCGCGGTGCAAACCAGCCTGTCCGACGCGGGGCTTCTCTAAAAACCAGTTTTGCAAGAGAGGCTTCTGGCCTATACTGGAAGTCAAGTGTGAACGTGCGGTGTCCTCGGTTGCCTCGTCGTCAGCACCCATCGCTGTCATGTCACGCGACGGCCCGAACGACGTCCGAAGGCCTTCCGCATCCGGTCCAGCCCCCAGCCCCCCTGCCGCAGCGCCATGCTAGCCAACTCCGCGACAACACTTTTCCTTGCTTCTGCCTCGGCGCTACTGACTGCGATGGCCACCGCCTTACCCGTTGCCGCGGGGGAACCTGCAGCCTACACCGCCGGTAGTCGGGCCTTCCTCGCCAACAACGCCGACAGCCTCGGCTACCCGCCCGAGGAGTTCGCCGCGATCATTGCCGATGCCCGCTACCAGCAGGGCATCATCGACGCCATGAATCGGCCCTACGAGGCCAAGCCCTGGCGCGACTACCGGCGGCTGTTTCTGACGCCAGAGCGCATCGATGGTGGCGCCGCCTTCCTGCGCGAGCATGCCGATCTGCTGCGTCGGGTGGAAGTGGCCTATGGCGTACCGGGGGAGATTGTCACGGCCATTATCGGCATCGAGACCAATTACGGTGGCACCCTGGGTAGCCACAGAGTGTTGGACGCCTTGACTACCCTCGGCTTCGCTTATCCGCGGCGGGCGGACTTCTTCAGCAAAGAGTTGGGCGAGTTCCTGCTGCTGGCGCGCGAAGAGCAGGTGGACCCGCGCACGGCCAAAGGCTCCTACGCCGGTGCCATGGGCATGCCGCAGTTCATTCCGTCCAGCTACCGTGCCTATGCCGTGGATTTTGACAGCGACGGCCGCCGCGACCTCTGGGACAGCACGGCCGACGTGCTGGGCAGCGTGGGCAATTACCTGGCCCAGCACGGCTGGCGTCGCGGCGCTCCGGTGGCCGCCCCGGCGGTGCTCGAGGCCGGAGCCCCGCGTGGCGTGCCCGTTGCCACCAGCCGCCCGGCACGCCCCGAGCAGACCCTGACGCAGCTCGCGGCGGCGGGCGTGGTGCCGGATGCCACCGCCCTGACCGGCGCGCCACCGGCGGACAGCCGGGCGGCGCTGCTGGCCCTCGACGGCGAAGAGACCGAGCACTGGCTGGGCTTCACCAACTTCTACGCCATCACCCGCTACAACCACAGCAACCTGTACGCGATGGCCGTGTTTCAACTGAGCCAAGAGATCGCGGCACGTGCGGCCGGGCGAGGCACCGATGACGGGGTCGGCTGAGCCCCGGCTGCCGGGCGCGCTGCCGCAGCGCCGCGTGCTGGCGGGGCAGTTGCCGCTGACCGTCGCCTTACTCGCGGCCCTCGCCACCGGTTTGCTGTTCACCGGCTGCAGCGGCAGCCCGAAGCCCGGCGTCGTCCGCCTTGCCGATGTCGACGGCCCGCAGCCGCGGGTGGAGCCCAAGGCGCGTTTGGGCAACATGGAATCCTATGTGGTCTTCGGCAGAACCTATTACCCCAAGCCCAGCAGCCGCGGGTACGTGGAACGCGGCATCGCCTCTTGGTACGGTCCGAAGTTTCACGGCCGCAAGACGTCCAGTGGCGAGCCGTATGACATGCACGGCGTCACCGCCGCGCACAAGACCTTGCCGCTGCCCACGTACGCGCTGGTCACCAACCTGGAGAACGGCCGCAACCTGATCGTGCGCATCAATGACCGCGGTCCCTTCGTGGGCGAGCGCATCATCGACCTCTCCTATGCCGCCGCTAAAGCGCTCGACATGGACCGCCAGGGTACGGCCATGGTGCAGGTGACCTCCATCGACCCGAGGGACCACGATGGCAAGGTCCCGAAGACGCTGCGCATTGCCGAGGTCAAGCCGGAAGCGCCGCGTGCGCGCGGCAGCAGCCTGGGCGATCAGCGCACCTCCCACGCTACCCGGAACAGCGCGCCGGCGCCGGCGATGGTCACCGCCACGGACCGCCCGCCGAGCGGGTATAGCCCCATGGACACCGACTTCACCCAGGCCGCTGCACCCACCTCCGCGCCGCCGGCACAGCCGGCCGCCGCTGGCAGTGGCGGCCGCTACTATGTGCAGGTCGGTGCCTTCGGCGCCCGCGGCAATGCGGAAGAGATGCGCCGGCGCCTGCTGGGCCAGCTGGCCGCGCCCATCAGCATTGCCGACCGGGCGGATGACAGCACCGGCGGCGATGCGCTGTTTCGGGTGCGGGTAGGCCCGGTGGCCTCGCGCGCGGATGCCGACAGGCTCGCCGGTGAGCTCGCGGCCCTGGGCGTCGGCCCAGCCCTAGTCATGCCCCGCTGAGGCTCATGGGCTGACGCCAAGCTGGTCAGGCGGCGCGCGTCAAGGATTGCTCGCCGGCTTCCACCTGCGTCGCCGGCGGTGGTCGGGCGGCTGTCCCCGGGCTGCAGCGAGGGTAAAATACAGCGTCGCCATCCAGGGCCGTTGTCGCTGTTCCACCGGCCAAGCATCCACCCAGCTCGCCACCCAGCCCACCAGTTCAACATGACCCCAAAGGCTCGCCTCGCCCGCCCCCGCTGGCTCCTCGCCCCGCTGCTTGCATTCCTCGGCGCGCTGCCCGGGTGGGGCGCGCCGGCCCTGCTTGCCGCTGAGGAAGGTCGGATTCCGGAGCCACCGACGCTGAGCGCGCGCGGCCATTTACTCCTCGACTTAAACAGCGGCGCCATCCTGGCCGAGCACAATGCCGACGAACGCCTGGAGCCCGCGAGTCTCACCAAGATCATGGCGGCTTACGTGATCTTCCGCGAACTCGCCGACGGCAACCTGACCCTCGAAGAAGAAGCCTCCATCAGCGAGAAGGCCTGGCGCACCGGCGGCTCCAAGATGTTTATCGAGGTCGGCAAACGGGTCGGCATCGAGGATCTGCTGAAGGGCATGATCGTGCAGTCCGGCAACGACGCCAGCGTCGCCCTGGCGGAGCATATCGCCGGCACCGAGGAGACCTTCGCGGAGATGATGAACCGCGAGGCGCGCCGACTCGGCATGACGCGCTCCAACTTCGTCAACGCCAACGGCCTGCCGGACCCGGAGCACTACACGACGCCGCGGGATATCGCCCGGGTGGCCGTCGCCATCATTCGCGAGTTCCCGGAGTACTACGCGTGGTACTCGCTACCCGACTTCACCTTCAACGACATCAAACAGTCCAACCGCAATCGCCTCCTCAAGCTCGATCCCAGCGTGGACGGCCTGAAGACGGGCCACACCCAGGCCGCGGGCTACTGCCTGGTGTCGTCCGCCGAGCGTGATAACCGCCGGCTCGTCTCCGTCATCATGGGCACCGCAAGCGACCGCGAGCGCGTCGCGGACAGCCAGGCTTTGCTGAACTACGGGTTCAACTTCTTCGAAACCCATCGGCCCTTCCCGGGCGGAGAGCCCGTCGAGACGTTGCGGGTCTATGGCGGGGCGCGCAGCCAGCTGCCGGTGGGGCCGGCGCGGGATCTATACGTCACCATCCCGCGCGGCGAATACGGGCAGTTGCGCGCCGAGCTGGAGCCGGCGCCGGAGATCACCGCGCCGGTGGCCTGGGGGGATGTCGTCGGGGAGATCGTCTTTCGGCTCCACGACAATGAGATCCGCCGCGAGCCCGCCGTCGCGCTGGCGGACGTGGGCCGTGGCAACTTCGTCAAGCGCGGTTGGGATGCGGTGGTCCGCTTGTTCTAGGGTGCGGTGCCTATGACCGATGCGTGAACGGATCTGGCGGCGCCCTACGGGGTCGAGACGCGGCCGAACCGCCCCAAGGTTGCAGGGTCATAGAGAAGCGCCGGCGAACGCGCAGCGAGTAGAGCATGAGCCGCCAACAACCAGTGACCGACCCAGGCACGCTGCTGGAGTTTCCCTGCAGCTTTCCCATCAAGGCGATGGGGGCGGCAGACTCCGAGATCGAGGCGGTCGTGCGCGACATCCTGGCCCGGCATGCACCCGGCTTTGATCCCGATGGCATCACCATCCGGGCGAGCAGCGGCGGCAAATGGCTCGCCGTCACCGCGCGTGTCCACGCCGAAAGCAAGGCCCAGCTGGACGCCATCTATCAGGAGCTGAGCGCCCACGAGCTGGTAGTCTACGCCCTTTGAGCACATGGCCCCGCCGGTGAGTCCCGCCGCCGCTGGTACGGTCGCACCGCCGGCGCCAATGCCGCTGCGCTTCTGCCGCCTGGGGCGTGTCGACTATCTCCCTTGCTGGCGGGCCATGCAGCGCTTCACCGACGCGCGCACCCCCTTGACCGATGACGCCATCTGGCTCGTCGAGCATCCGCCTGTATTCACCCAGGGGCAGGCCGGCCGCCCCGAGCACCTCTTGGCCCCGGGCGCTATTCCGGTGGTACAGACCGACCGCGGTGGACAGGTCACCTACCACGGTCCCGGGCAGCTCATCGCCTATGTCCTGCTCGACATGCGTCGTCTGAAGCTCGGTGTGCGCACGTTGGTGGCGAGCCTGGAAGGCGCCGTCATCGACCTGCTCGGCGGGCTTGGGGTCCTGGCGCAGTCGCGCGCCGACGCCCCCGGGGTGTATGTGGCTGGTGCCAAGATTGCGTCCGTGGGCCTACGTGTCCGCCACGGCTGCAGCTATCACGGTATCGCCCTGAACCTGGACCCGGACCTTTCGCCCTTCCTGCGCATCAATCCCTGCGGCCATGCCGGGCTGGCCATGACTCGGCTGGTGGATCTGGTTCCGGCCGAGACCTTAGTGCGCCACGATCTGGCCGAGTGCTTTGCCGCGGCGGTGGCGGCCCGGCTGGGGCTGCGGCTGGTCGACGCCGGCGCCCATTGTGCCGACATCACCTGACCGGTCTCAGCCTCGGCGGGCTCGACGGCCGCGCGCGCGGCTGCGGCGGGATTCTCCCTATCCCTCAGCGGTATAACGACAGCGGGAAGGTCTCCGTGATCAGGATCACGGGCTCGCCGGCGATGATGATGCGATAGGTGCGGAAGACGGCGTCGTCGGCGTCCGTGGCCGGCTCGAGACCGACCTCCATGACCTCCCGATAGCTTTCCAGGCCACTGTCACGGATGAGTGCGCCGATGCCGATCTCCCGATCGATCAGCCGGCGCCGAAAGTGGGCGGGAATCAGCTCGGTGCGTATCACCGAGAAGGCATTGGCAAAGCCCTTGCCGCTATGCGCCCCGCGCAGGCGTGCGCGTCGCACCATGACCCGCTCACCACTGGCAATGTGTACCCACGGCATCTCGTCGGCCGCGATGACGTACTCCTGGCACAGCGTGTCGACCACCACCGGCTCCCAGAAATAGGCCTCGATGATCTTGGTGACCGTGCCGTCCGTGACCAAGAGCGCGCGCAGAAAGGGCGGCAGGCTGTCGATGGCAACGGGCTGACCCGTGCCGCTGGAAATGGTGCCGTCGCGCACGAAGCCCTCGCAGCGAAACGGTGTTGGGCCTCGCTCTGACAAGCTTCGGCGATAGTAGCGCTCGACCATACGGGTTAGTTGCTCGGGGCAGTTGCGTCATACACAGCACGCGGGTGCTACGCGGCAGAGGCCCAGTGTGGCAAACATCTGCCGCCGCGCACAGGCGTGTGGTCCTGCGTGCTGGAGGGCTTTCGCGTAGCGGTCGACGCATCCAAGCCCATGTAAGGGGGTTGCCGACAGCATGCCGCCGCCGGTGCATTGTCTGTCGTGCCTGCGCAACAATATTCGTGGTATCAACGTACGCGGCACGCTCGCATCGGGCTTGTTCCCGAGCCGGATATGCTGCAAGGCACCGGGGCAGCGGACTTTCGTCGGATCGCCGTTGGTCACGTTGTTGCGACACGACGCTGTCCTATTCTGCTAACATTCACCCCCGAGGGCTCGGATCAGCCCTTGACCTGTGTTATAAACCCATTGCCGATCGGCAAACTCAAACGGAGAACCCGCTATGACCAAGACTGTCAAGCTCGCTTCCCTGTCCGCTGCTGCCCTGCTGAGCGCATCGCTGCTCGGCGGTTGCGCCACCGACCAGGAAGCTCGTGATATGGCCCAAGCCGCTATGGACGCTGCTAACGCTGCTCAAGCGTGCTGCGAGGCCAACGAGGAGCGCATCAACCGCCTGTTCCAGCGTGTCATGGCCAAGTAAGGATTACCTTACTCGGCGTCGGTCGGCCGTCCAAGATCAGCTACATGCCTGGCGTCAGCAACGCTCGCGCCTCGTACCCAATCTGGCTTAGACGGTCGACCGCTTTCTCGCTTCATCTCAAGATCCCCTCCCCATCGGTCATCCTTTCGGCCGAGCGGACTCCCACTGCACCTCTGCCTGCGGGCCCCTTCCGGCGTCGTCTCCTTGGCGCATCCCTAACCGTAACAGCCGCCGCAACATCCGCTGAGCAGTGTCGCTCGGTCGATTGTTCGCGACAGTCTTTCCTGACAAGCCTCCCTGGCACACTCCACCGCTGACGGCCGCTACCGGACAGGCTCGACCCGGCGTGCAATGAGTCTGGGAGCCGGCTGCCGCCGCCAAGCTCCCAAACAGCAGTTGCGTATTTGCGAGAGGCAGCGGTGGACTGCTGCTCGTCCAGAAACGACGGCCAGAGTCGGCCGCCAGCATCGGTCAGAACACCGACTCGAGCTTATGCCAACTTTGGGCCCCCCGGCGGGCACCCACCAGCCGCGGCATGCCGCTGTTCTCCTGCAACGCCCGCTGCACCTCGTTCCAATCCACCGTCACGTCGTCTGCCTGGGCAATCTTGCCGGGAACCGCCTGCCGCGGTGAGGCCGGCGACTGCCCCTCGGCCAGGTTCACTTCCAGGAAGAGCTCATCCCCACGCCAGCCGACCTTGTAGGGCTGATCAACAATCCGCACAACGGTACCGACCGGAACCCTGGGGAATAGGTGCTCAATGTCCTCCGGGTACATCCGCGTACATCCAGCGCTGACCGGCATCCCGACCCCCCAGGGTTTGGAAGTGCCGTGGATCAGGTAGCTTGGATTGCTGAGCCGCATCGCGAAGGCTCCAAGTGGGTTGTCAGGTCCGGCTGGCACCACCGCGGGCAAGGTCTCGCCGCGCTGTTCGTACTCACGGCGAATGGACGCCGGCGGCGTCCAGGTTGGATTCTCGCGTTTCTCGATGATGGTGAAGGTGCCCGTTGGGGTCGACCAACCCTCGCGTGCGGTGCCGACCGTGAAGGTCTCGACCTCAGTGGCCGAGGAGTAGAAGTACAAGCGCTTTTCGGCCAGGTTGATCACGAGACCCTCGTGCGGCGTATCCGGCAGCACGTGGAAACGCGGGATCAAGACGTCGGTGCCGTCGCCCGGTAGCCAGGTGTCGACCTTGGGGTTGGCCTGCTTCATCTCATCGTAGCCGGAGCCGAAGTGCCGGCCGACGTCCAGCAGGGTAAGCTCGGGATCGGTCTTTACATAGAAAGGCGTGCCGATGACACTGTCGCCGGGGTTGATGCGGTGGCTGTTGGGACTGGGCGCCGCCGGTGCGGCTGTGGCGCCGGCCAGCAGCGCCGCCAGCACCACCGCCCCCGCGGGGCCCGTGGCCGACAGCAACCTGTGGGTCGCGTTCATCATCTCTTGATCTCCGTTGGGTTTGTTAAACATGCAATGAGCCGCCCACCGAAGCATAAGACCGGCAGCGGCCTGACAAAGCTTTCAGTCGTGCGCAACATTGGCGTTGCCGCGCACGTGGACGCCGGCAAGACCACCCTCACCGAGCGCATGCTCTTTTACACCGGCGCCTCGCACAAGATCGGCGAGGTGCACGACGGGGCGGCGCACATGGATTGGATGGCGGAGGAGCAGCAGCACGGCATCACCATCACCGCCGCGGTCACCAAAGCGCCGTGGCGCGGGCATCAGCTGCAGCTGGTCGACACGCCTGGTCACGTCGATTTTACCATTGAGGTGGAGCGTTCCATGCGCGTACTCGATGGGGTAATCGTCGTCCTGGACGGTGTACGCGGTGTGGAGCCGCAAACCGAGACCATCTGGCGCCAGCGCTGCCGCTTCGGGCTGCCCGTGCTGTTCTTCGTGAACAAGATGGATCGGCCCGGTGCCGACTTCGGGCGCTGCCTCAAGGCCATCGAGGCCAAGCTGGGCGTGACACCGGTGGCCCTGACGGTGCCCGTGCTCGATGCACAGGGAGCGGAAGAGCACGCGGTGGTGCATCTTCTGTACGGCACACTGCTGCGCTTCGGCGGTGAGCAGGGCGAGTGCGTCACCACCGAGCCTTGCCCTGAACACCTGTGGGCGCGCTGTGCCGATCTCCACGAGAACCTGCTGCTCGCCGCGGCCGACGCGGATGAGGCCCTTGCCGATCAGGTGCTCGCCGGGGTCGAGCCTGACACCGCCGACGTCATCGCCGCCCTGCGCAAGGGCACGCTGGCGGGCACCCTGTTTCCGTGTCTCGGCGGCAGTGCCCTGCGCAACATTGGTGTCCAGCCCGTTCTGGATGCCGCCGTCGACCTCCTGCCAGCACCCCTCGATCGGCCGCCGGCGCTCGCGCGCTTGCCGGACGGCACCACCGAAGAAGTGGTGCTCGGTCCGGACGGCCCGCTGACGGCGCTGGTGTTCAAGGTGCAGCTCTGGGATGGACGCCGACATTGCTTTGCGCGCGTCTATCGCAACCGTTTGCAGCCGGGCGACCGAGTGAGCTTCGTCGGCCTCGACGGGAACACCGTCACCGAGCACGTTGCGCGCATCTTCGACACCGACGCCGGGCGTAAGCAGCGCCTGGACCTGGCCGAGCCCGGGCAGATCGTCCTGCTCGCGGGTCTGCGTCATGCCGGCACCGGAGACACCCTCTGCGATCCGGAGCATCTGCTGCTGCTGGAGCGCATCGACGCCCGTCAGCCGGTGTTGAGCCTGGCCATCGAGCCCGGTGCCGGCACCGACGAGGAACGCCTGCTGGAGGCCCTGGACAAGGTCACGCAAGAGGACCCGACGCTCGCCGTCACCGAGGACCCAGACACCGGCCAACGCCTGCTGCGCGGCATGGGGGAGCTGCATCTGCAGATCGTGCTGGAGCGACTGGCGCGGGAATTCGGTGTTGCCGTGCGCAGCGGCCAGCCGGCCGTCGCCGTGCGCGAAAGCATCACAGGTCATGGGACGGACGGCTTTGTGTATACCCGGCCGCCGAGTCCGGATGGCAAGCAGCCGGAGCTGACGGCCGGCGCCGTCGTCGACGTGCGCCCGGCGCCCCGCGGCGCGGGGAATCGTCTCACGCTGGAGCCCAAGGTGCTGCCCGCGGGCGCCGAGCTGAGCCCCGAGCAATGGCAGGCACTCGAGCGCGGCCTCAGGCAGGGCCTAGCGGCGGGGCCCGCGCAGGCAGCACTCGTGGAAGATGTTGCGGTCAGCTTGACGCAGGTCGAGCTGTTTGGCGCTCAGAGCACACCCGACGCCTTGGCCGCCGCCGCGGCCCGCGCCCTCGGCAAGGCCCTGATGGCGGCTTCGCCCTGTGTGCTGCAACCGGTGATGCGCGTGGACGTTGTCATCCCTGAGGACAACCTCGGCGCGGTGCTGGGCGATCTGCAGCAACGCCAAGCCCTCATCCAAGCCACGGATATCAGCGACGGGAGCGCCGTCGTCGCCTGCGAAGTGGCCTTGGTGAGACTGCTCGGCTACGCCACCGATTTACGCAGCCTGACCCATGGGCGGGGGCTCTTCAGCATGCAGTTCCTCAGGTTCGACAGCGTTGCGGGCGCCGCTGCCGCGGGATGATTCGCCGCGTGCAACCGCGGTCCGCCATGGCGGGCCGGGCCCCAAGGCCAGCCGGCGGTTGGCCCATCGCCGATTCAGCGCAGGCTGCCCGGAGCCTGCAGCTGGTCCATTGCGGCGTTGAAGAAGTCTGCGTTGTCGTGCTGTCGGCAGTAGTCACGGGCTCCGCGCAGGGCTGCCGCGGGGCCGGAGTCGCGCAGTACGTCCTCGCCGAGGGCGAGATTCAGGGCGGAGACAAAGCCGGTGAGCCAATCTTCGTAGCGTTGCAGTTCCGCTGCGGCGCCCGCATCCGCGGCGGCGACCGCCGCCACATAGTCCGGGCAGCCACGCACGCCATAGCCCCAGAGCGTCTGCTCCGCTGCCACCAATGTGCCGGCCCAAGTCTGGGGCCAAAGCAGGGCGCCGAGGGCGGCGCCACGGAGGAGGCGCGGCGGGTTGCGGCCCCGGCCAGACGCCGTGTTGCGGCCGACCCGCGCCGATATCCGTCGACGGTTGGTGGGCGCCGGACGGCTTAGTGCTGTTACCATAAAACGTTTGTGCACCGTCAACGAGGAATCGCGGCCCGGCTGCGTTAGTTGCGACCCATGCGCCTGTTGATGATCTCCGATGTCTACTTCCCGCGCGTGAATGGCGTCTCCACGTCCATTCAGACCTTCGCGCGGGAGTTCGTCGAGCTTGGCCATGAGGTCACTCTACTGGCGCCGGATTACGGGGCGGCGCAGCCGGAGCCCTTCGACGTCATCCGGCTGCCGTCGCGGTATTTCTTGTTCGATCCGGAGGACCGGATCATCCGCTGGGGCCGCATTCGGCGCCATCATGCGCGTCTGGATGCGGCCGGCTTCGACCTGGTGCACATCCACACGCCCTTCATTGCCCACTACGCGGGGCAGGCGCTGGCCCGTCGCCTCGGGGTGCCCGTGGTATCGAGCTATCATACCTTCTTCGAGCAATACCTCGACAAATACGTCCCTTTGGTCCCCAGTGCTTGGATGCGCTACGTGGCACGGCGCTTCTCGGCGGCCCAGTGCGGGGACGTCGACGCGCTGGCGGTGCCGTCAGAGGCCATGTTGGAGGTGCTGACGCGCTACGGTGTCCGCACGCCGGCAGAGATCGTGCCCACAGGCATCGACCTCAGCAAGTTCCACACGGGCGATGGGGCGGCCTTCCGCCGCCACCATGGCATTCCCGAGGACCGGCCACTGCTGGTGCATGTCGGCCGGCTTGCGTTCGAGAAAAACTGTGACTTCCTGCTGCGCATGCTCGTGCACGTCCGCGCTGCGGTGCCGGATGTGCTGCTGGTGGTCGCAGGCGGCGGTCCCGCCCGCCGCCACTTGGAGGGCTTGACGCGTCGGCTCGGCTTGGAGAATCACGTGCGCTTCGTCGGCTACTTGGCTCGGGACGGCGCCTTGGAGAATTGTTACGCCGCCGGCGACGCCTTCGTCTTCGCCTCGCGCACCGAGACCCAGGGACTCGTCCTGTTGGAGTCCCTGGCGCTGGGTACACCGGTGGTGGCGACCGCCGAGATGGGCACGCGAGAGGTGCTGCGCGACGGGGAAGGCTGTCTCATCGCCAGTGACAGCGAGCAGGCCTTCGCCGCGACAACCACGCGCGTGCTCACCGATGCCGGCCTCCGCGCGTCGCTGCGGGCACGGGCCCGGCCCTACGCGGAGCAGTGGTCCGCGCGCGCCATGGCCGAGCGCATGCTGGGCGTCTATGCGCGGGTCTGCGACAGGGTAGCTGTGTCGAGTCACCGCCCGGAGCCGACGCGGCTGCACGCGGTGGGGAGTCGGGGGCCGGAGCCCGTCGGCGGGCAACGCCCTAAACGGGACGCCAGCCTAGCCGCTGGCCTGAATCCTGCCCTAAATTCCGCCCATAACGCCGATCTCGAGGCCGGACTCGAGCAAAGTGCCGCGGGGCAGGGCGGCGTCCGCTAAGCCGGTTTTTTTGTTGACAGAGATTGCCGAAGCCAGGCGCGGATGGGCGTTACGCCTCGGCGCGCAAGGGCGTCGGGGGGTGCGTTTGGCTTCGCCGCGCCGAGGCGGCCCCGTGTTCAGGTCCCGCGGCGGCTGCCGAGCGGCCTGTGGTCCGGGGTCGCAGGGCGGAGACCCCGTTCGCGCGCAGATAGGCACCAAGCTGCTTGTCGAGATCCAGCAGATGACCCAGGAACCACTGCTTGAGCGCATCCAGGTCGCCCAGGTGCAGCCGCTCGTCACCACGGGCGCTGATGCTCCTGACCAGCACGGTGTACTCAGCGAGCATCAGCGCATGCTCGCTGACGTGTGCGGCAGTGTCGGGGTAGTGGGTCGCCCGCATCAGGGCATCTTCCCGCGCAAAGTGCTCGCGCGCACGCTCACCGAGGACGTCCAGCCAGTAACGCAGCGCCGCCGGTCCGCCGGCAATGCCAATGGCGTCCGGCGCGTTGACTGTCGCGTTCAGATCAGTGGGCTCTTGGTTTCTCGCTTCTGACCGCTCGCCGAAGCGCAAAGCGATGTGGTTCAAAATGGCTGCCAGGGCGCGGCGATCTCGATCCAGTGCTTCGATGCCGACACACCATTGTTCGCGCCAGCGGAAGAAGGGTGCGCGCGGCTTAGCAGCGGGCGCTTGAGTGGGAGGGACGCGCGGCGCAGCATGCAAGTCCTTTGTCGGCGTGTCGACGTCGGAACGCGCGTTGAGAAAAGCCATGTGGGCGGGCTCCGGTTGCGTGCGTGCCGTCGGGGGCATCACTTGGGAATGGACGTTGGGGCGGCTCATGACTCCGTGAGGGGTCGGCGGGCACCGCAGTGACTGGCCGAAAATCACCGGCGGTGCCGCTTTCCCCGAGCGCCCTGAGGTCCTGGTCTTGGGGAAAGTGTAGTTGAGGTTATGGTTTATACCAATGCGTTTCGTCATTCTCACGGTCGACGAGCCGAGAGACACGGACGCGCTGGTTGACGGTCGCCGGGTGCATGCCCCAGGTGGTGGCCCCATGTCCTGGCCCCATGTCCTGACTAGCGGACATCCCCCAAGATCCCCGGAGGACAACTGATGAACACCAAAGACGTGCTCGATGCATTCGCGTTGCTGGATACCTGGGAGGCGCGCTATGAGCTCATCGGCGACCTGAGCCGTGAGCTGTTGCCGTTGGCGGAGAGCGAAAAGACCGATGTGAACCTCGTCAAGGGCTGTAACACCAAGACCTGGCTCACGGGCAATCTCACCAACGACGAGCCGCCTGTGATCGAGTACCGGGCCGATGCGGAAACGCCGCTGGTGCGCGGCTTGGTTGCACTGTTGTTGGTCCCCTTCCAACGACAGACGCCGGCGGCGGTACTAGAGACAGACCCACGGCCCTACATCACCGGCCTGGGCCTCGCCGAGCACCTGAGCCCGAACCGGCGCGCCGGCATGGAGCACTTCATCGAGCGGGTGTTTCAGATCGCGCACCGATTGGGGCGCGCCTGAGGCCGAAACCCGCAACAAGCCGCCAAGCGTGCGATGCGCCCGGTATTATCCTAAAAAGAGCAGTTGGACGGTCGTCAGGGTGCGTCTCGCGGGGTGGCTGGCAAGGCACAACGACGAGGAATAGACGCTCTATTGCGAGGAGTTGTAACGCAGCCAGGCGCCCCGCGGGGCGTGCCATGGCGACCGTAGCGCGGCGCACCCGGTGGGTGACGTGCGGAGACCGCCAAACGCGCAGGCGGCACAGAAACTTGAAAACAGCCTGGAGCGGTCAACTGCTCTTATTAGGATTATCCCTCCGCCCTTCACCTCGCCAGTGTTACGGCAACAGGGTGGAGTCACCCAGGTCGGGGGGAGGGTAAGGGTTAGCGCCGGGCGAGCGGCGGTTCTCGGTGCTGCTGCCGAGGTAGCTCGGTGTAAAGGTCGCGGTGCAGTGGCAACGCCCAGCAGGTCCGTAGCGCCGGCGACGCTCACCCTCGCACGTGTTCGGATCGGAAAAGGGTCCGATGAGCTGAGGCGAGTCGCCGGCGTCGTCGGCGGGAGGGTGGATGTGACAGGTGGCGGCCGAGGCACCGGCTGCTGCCGTGAGCAGCAGCGCGATCAGTGCAGCCGCCCAAGCGTGGGCTGACGATGGATGCTGCGCGCTCAGGTTTCTTCCTCGTAGGGGCTGATGCGCACCGCGTCGATGCGGTAACCGGCGCTGCCCAGGGCGTCGCTGAAGTGCTCGACATGCATGGTCCCCTCCACCCACACTGTGTCGAACAGCTCGCCGCGGTAAGCGTTGTCCTCGGCGGTCACGACGTAGACGGTCTGGTTGGCTGGCGGCGGCGGTACATGGATGCAAGCGCCGAAGTACGGGACCAGCAGAAATTCCCGGATCTCCTTCGCGTCCATGGTGAGCGGCACCACGAACCCCGGCAGCTTGACGCTCTGCCCGTCCAGCTCCGGCACCACTGGCGCCTCGGCCCAAAGGGTTTCGAGCTTGTCCATGAGGGCTTCTGCGCGCGGATCGTCGTCGTCGATGTCCTCGATGTCGAAGTCCGCCAAGAGCTTATCCGGACGCCAATCCGGCGGGATCAGGTCATCCCATTCCAGCTCGGGGCCGTCCACCAACGGCGCCGGCGTTGCCGTTGCCGCGAGCTCCTCAGGGGTCAAACGGCCGCCTGTCGGCCGGGTTTCAGAGCCGCTCTGATCGCCGTCTGGCGCGTCGCCGCCACAGCCGGCGATGCCGAGCACGAGCATCAAGAGCAGGCCCGAGAGGGCGCGGGGGGCCGGAATTCGATATGCCTTCATGGATGTGTCCGCTGCACGGGCAGGGCGATTAGGTGGGGAAACAATGGGGGTGACGGTCAGGTTGCGCGAGGTCTCAACAGCGATGGCCCAGGCGAAAACCGCCGATGTCTGGGGGTACGAGTCCGCTCCTAGTCCCTAGTCCCTAGTCCCTGGCCTTGTCAGGTGCGTATGGTGAGTCCGTCGGTCAAGGACATGCGGTAGGCGCGCCAGCCGGGCAGCAGGCCCGCGAGCACGCCGGCGGTGAGGACGGTGGTCAGCAGCAGCCACTCGCGCAGGCTCGGCGCGCCGATGCCGATGAAGAGACCGAACTCCGCCTCCAGCAGAGGCTGTGCCGCGCTCAGCAGTAGATAGAGCAGGCCGACGCCGGCGGCGAGCCCGAGCAGCGTCAGGCAGGCCGCCTCGCCGACGATGAGCGCCAGCACCTGCGCTGGGCGGGCGCCGACGGAGCGCAGGATGGCCATCTCCCGGCGGCGCTCGGCGAGGCCGATGAGCAGCGCCGTCAGCATGCCAATGAGCCCCACCAGCACGACACAGGCGGAGACCACCAGCAGCGCGTTTTCCGCCACACCCACCAGGGACCAGAGCTCCGCCAGTGCCACGCCGGGCAGCACAGCCAGGAGGGGCTCCTCGCGATACTCGTTGACCCAGCGTTGCACGCCGAAGGTGGCGATGCGCGAGTCCAGCCCCACCAGCACGGCGGTGATGGCCTTGGGCGTCAGGTCCATGCGGCGGGTCTGCTCGGGGCTGATGTCGAGCCCCGGCATGGGGGCGCCCCCTTGCCAGCCGACATGGATGGCCTCGATGGCCTCCAGGCTGACGTGAACGGTGCGGTCCACCGGCGTGCCGGTGCGCGCGAGGATGCCCGCCACGCGGAAGGGCTTGTCGTCGTGGCGCGCGAAGGCCACGTCGCCGGCGCCGTGGGCGATGATGATATCGTCGCCAACCCCATAGCCGAGCTGACGGGCTACCTCAGCGCCCAGCACGGCGTCGTAGAGGTCGCTAAACCAGGCGCCTGCGGCGACCTCCAGCGGCCGATCGCGACCGTAACGGTAGTGCGCGAGATACGCATCCGTGGTGCCCAGCACGCGAAAGCCGCGGTGCGAGTCCCCCAGCGACAGCGGCACGGTCCAGGCGACCCGCGGCTGTGCCACCAGGTCTTGGTAGCTCTCCCAGGAGATGTTGTTGGTGGCGTTGCCGATGCGAAACACCGAGTACAGCAGCAGCTGCACAGGCCCGCTGCGGGCGCCGACGATGAGATCCGTGCCGGCGATGGTGCTGGCGAAGCTCGCCCGGGTCTCGGTGCGCAGCCGCTCCACGCCCACTAGCAGCGCCACGCTGAGGGCGATGGACGCCAGCGTCAGCAACGCCGTGGTGCGGCGGTTCAGCAGGCTCTTCAGAGCCAGAGAGAGGATGGCCATGGCGGTGCGCTGGACGGTGCTCTGGAAGGCCCTTCGGACGGTGCTTTTGGGCGGGGCGCGGTCAGGCTTGGGGCTCGTTCCGGGCCAGCGTCGGCAGCTCATCACCGAGCCCCAGCGCCTCGCGCATGAAGCGCTTCTTGATCGGGCCCAGGTGATCCGCCGTGAACAGCCCCAGGTTGCGCGCTGCCACCAGCGGTGGGATGCGGTTGCCAAAGGTGCGCTTGAAGGCGTCCATGGCCGCCAACATCAACAGGTTATCGCTGCGCCGAGCGCGCTCGTAGCGCCGCAGCGTCGCGAGCCCGCCGATATCGCGCTTCAGGCCGCGGGCATGCTCCAGGGCGTCGCTGAGCGAGGCAATGTCGAGAAAGCCCAGGTTCACCCCCTGGCCCGCCAACGGGTGGATGGCATGGGCCGCATCCCCCACCAGGGCCGCCCGCGGGCGTACATAGCTCTTGGCGTATTGCATCTGCAGCGGAAACGCCGCCCGTGGCCCGATGGACAAGATGGGCCCCAGGCGCTCCTGGAAGGCCTGCTCCAGCTCCGTGATGAAGGCGGCGTCATCCAGCGCGAGCAGCGCCTCGGCGCGGTCCTCATCGGCGGACCAAACGATGGAGCAGCGCCCGTCCGCCAGCGGCAGGAAGGCGAGGGGGCCCGTGGGCAGGAAGCGCTGCCAGGCCGTTTCGCGGTGCCAATGTGCAGGCTCCACGTTGCAGACGATGGCCCGCTGACCATAGCCCCAGCCGCCGGTGGCGATGCCGAGCACGGTGCGCACCAGGGAGTCCCGCCCGTCGGCGCCCACCACCAGCTTGGCGTCCAGCTCGGCGCCGTCGGCGAGCACAACGCGTGCGCCGGCCTCGCTGATACTCAGCACCTCCACCTGGGCCGGGCAGAGCAGGGTCACATCGTCGGCCGCCTCCAGCAGCTCCCAGAGCGCGAGCCGGGTGACCCGGTTCTCGACGATGTGTCCGAGATCCGGCTCGCCGAGATCGGCGCTGTCGAAGTGGACGGATGCCCCGCCCACGGCATCCCAGACATGCATCTCACGATAGACACTCACGCCCAGCCCCACCATCCGCGGCCAGGCGCCGAGGCGCTCCAGAATGCGCTGGCTCGCGCGGCTCAACGCCGACACGCGCAGATCCGGCTCCCCGGCGGGCCAGTCGCGCGCGGGCGGGGCGCCGTCCAACACGGCGATGCGCCAGCCGCGGCCGCGGCAGGCACAGGCCAGTGCGGCGCCCACCATGCCGCCACCGAGGATGATGATGTCGAATTGCGCGGATTCCTGAGGCATGGGTTTGAAGAGGAGGTGCTAGGGGCTAGGGGCTGGGTGCTAGGGGTAGTGGGGCGATGCCTCAGACCGACGAGGGACTCGGGCGCCGGCACGTCAGCGGGTCATTCACCGGCCAGGGCCAAGGGCCGAGGGCCATGGCGCGGACGCACAGTCCTGGCATCGGCCGTTGCGCCTCGGCCCTGCGTCTTAGCCACGATTCAACAACGAGCGGTCCATCTTCTCTTAACTACGAAACACGCGAAAAGCGCGAAAACTTCCGGAAATGAAAGCGACATCCGGGTTACTTTCGCGTATTTGGCGCTTTTCGTAGTGTGTTTCCCTCTGCGGTCATGGTCATGGTCTTTCTGAACCAGCCCTTAGGCCCAGCGCGAAGCGGCCGGCAGTCCGCGGGCGAGGCGCGGGAGGCGTCCGCCGAGGCCCATGAACCGCTGTGCCAGGGCGTGGCGGGCGCCTGGTATCAGGTCGAGGGCCAGCATGCCGGCGTCGCGGGCGGCGCGCACCGGCGGGAACGGGTTGACGAAGAGCCGCGCCAAGCTGTCCGTCACCAGCGCGACGTTGCGCTGATCCGGGCCGCGGCGCTCGCGGTAGCCGTTCAGTACCGCGGGCCCCCCGGGGTCGCGGCCCGTGACCTGCGCCGTCACCAGCAGGTCCGCCAGCTCGGCGACGTCGCGCAGCCCCAGGTTGAAGCCCTGGCCCGCCACCGGATGCAGCGTGTGCGCGGCGTTGCCCACCAGTGCCACCCGGGGCCGCGTGATCTGCTTCGCGAGCACAAGGCGCAAGGGATAGGCGATGCGCCGACCCGGCTTGGTCAGCGTGCCGAGCCGGCGGCCGAAGCGCTGCTGCAACGTCGCCAGGAAGGCCTCGTCGTTGAGCGCCAAGAGGGCCGGTGTGTCCTGCGCCCGCGCCGTCCACACCACCGACCAGCGCCCCGCCGTCATGGGCAGCATGGCGAGTGGACCGGAGTCCGTGAAGCGCTCGTAGGCGACGCCGGGCCGCGGCTGTGTCGGCGTGACCGTGGAGATGATGGCGTCATAGCCGTAGGCATGCTCGCGCACGCCGAGCTTGAGCCGCTTGCGTACCCCCGAGTCACCGCCGTCTGCGGCCACCAGCAGGCGCGTCCGGAGCAGGCGCGAGACACCATTGACGGCCACCTCCAAGTCCACGTGGTGTGGCTCCACGCGCAGCCCGCCGAGGCGCGCCGGGCGCAGCAGCTCGACGCCCTCGGCGTGCGCCAGGCAGCCCTCGATGGCCGCACCGATGGCCCGTGCCGGCGCGACATAGCCGAGCGCGTCGACGCCCTCGTCGTCGGCATCGAGGTGCGCGAAGCCGAAGCGGCCGCGGTCGGAGACGTGCACGCGGCGGATGGGCTCGGCGGCATGGGCCAGTGCCGGCCAGAGGCCCAGCCCGGCGAAGATGCGCTGGCTGCCCAGCGATAGCGCAATGACGCGCTCGTCGTACTGGGCGGGCGGTGCGCTGCCGGCGCCTAGGCTGTTCGGTGCCTGCGGCGTGGTGGCCTCCACCACGGCCACGCGCAGCCCGCTGCCGGCTAGCGCGCAGGCCAGACTGCCGCCGACGAGGCCACCGCCGACGATGACGAGGTCGTAGTCCTGCATGCTCATTGCTCTGGTTGGCGCCCTGGGTTGGTTTGCGCCGGGTGCACCGGACCCGGTTGGGTCCTTGCCATCAGGCGCTCGATGGCCTCAGCGTCCTTGGGCACGTCGCGCGAGAGCACCTCGTGGCCGTCTGCGGTCACCAGGACGTCGTCCTCGATGCGGATGCCGATGCCGCGGTACTCGGCGGGAGCGTCCGCGTCCGGCGCCACATAGAGGCCGGGCTCCACGGTCAGCACCATGCCCGGCTCCAACGTACGCCATTTGCCGGCCTGCTTGTAGCTGCCGACGTCATGCACGTCCATGCCCAGCCAGTGGCCGGTGCGGTGCATGTAGAAGGGCTTGTATTGCTCGTCTTTGATGAGCTGCGGCACGTCGTCCGGGGTGCCCGCGATCAAGCCCAGCTCCACGAGCCCGCGGGTCAGGACCTTGAGCGCCGCTTTGTGTGGGGCGTCCCAGCGCTTGCCGGGCTGCACGGCCGCAATGGCGGCCGTCTGGGCGGCGAGCACCAGCTCGTAGAGGGTGCGCTGCGGGCCGCTGAAGCGTCCGTTCACCGGAAAGGTGCGGGTGATGTCCGAGGCGTAGCCGTCCAGCTCGCAGCCGGCGTCGATGAGCACAAGGTCGCCATCGCCCAGCACCGCCGCGTTGTCGACATAGTGCAGCACGCAGGCGTTCGAGCCGCCGGCAACGATGGGCGGATAGGCCTGGAAGCGCGCGCCTGCCTCGCCGCAGGCGTGCAGGAAGGTGGCCTCCAGCTGTTGCTCGGTCAGGCCTGGACGGCAGCAATGCATGAGCCGGCGGTGGGCATCGGCGGAGATGGCCGCGGCACGGCGCATGGTGGCGAGCTCGCGCTTGCTCTTGATGAGCCGGCGCTCGTGCAGCAGGGCGTCGGAGGTGACGAGCTCCGTGGGGGCGCTGATGCCCTTGCGGGCCTGCGCGCGCACCGCCTGCAGCCAACGCATGACATTGAGGTCGAACTCCGCATTCACGCCAAGGGGATAATGGATGCGCTTGCGGTCGGCCAGCAGCGCCGGCAGCTGCTCGTCGAGCTCCGCGAGGGGATGTGCCGCATCGGCGCCGAAGTGCGCCACTGCCCCTTCGGTGCCATAGCGATGGCCGTCCCACACCTCGCGCTCCGGGTCCCGCGGCCGGCAGAAGAGCACGAATTCCCCGTCTTTGTGCTTCGGTGCCAGCACGGCCACGGCGTCCGGCTCCGGAAAGCCCGTGAGCCAGGCGAAGTCGCTGTTCTGGCGGAACGGATAGTGCACGTCGCGGTTGCGGGTGACCTCGCGGGCGGCGGGCACGATCAACACACCGTTGGGGCCGATGGCGCGCGCGAGGTCGCGGCGGCGGCGCTTGAGCTCTTTGGCGGTCTTGCTCTGCATGCTGTGACTCAGGCGCCGCGCGCCGGCGTGTCTTGCTCGCGCAGCAAGAGGGCCGCCACCCGCAGGAATTCGAGCACCTCCATCAGCGCGGCCTCGTTCTCGCTGCTGTCATCGAGGTCGTTCAGATCCATGCGGGTGACCTCCATCAGGTCGTCGAACACCTCGCGCGTCTCCGCCGACAGCCGCGCCTGGTCGAGATCGGCGATGCCGAGGCCGTAGAGTAGGCCGCGCGCCCAGCTGTGCACCGCGGTGGCGCGCTCGCGCAGGGGGCGCTCGTCCGCGGGCAACAGCGGGTGGAAGGCCTGGTCGATGTCGGCAAGGGAGGCATCCGTGGCCGCCGCAAGGGCCTGCAGTGCCGCACGGCGGGCGGGCGCGTCCGCATCGGTGGCGGCGCCGTCGCCGCCGGGCAGCAGCTCGGTGAGCCAACGCTCACGCGGGGCGTTCGCGCCGCTGGCGAGCAGGCCGCAATATATGCCGTGGGCCTCGGCGGCGGAGCAGGACAGGGCGCTCGGCGCCAACAGGCGCTCCAGCTCGTCGTGGTCCGGGGCGGCGGGGGCGGGCAGCGGGGTCTGGTCGGGGTCTAGGGTCATCAGAACAGGGTTCGGTGCGGGTTGGCGGCCATTATGACGGTTCCGCGCCGGTGACAGCGAGCCGGCTTGCCACGGCAGCGCGCGCGGCGGTCTCAATTGACCCAGTGCCGACCCGCTCTTATAGTGCGACGCGAGTGGAACACAGGGCTTGCAGCTGCGGACGAGCGCCATGCGTGAATTCGATCTCGACCGGTTAGAACGGCAGGTGGACGATTTGCTCCGCCAGATCGAGCGGCTGCGGGACGAAAATGCATCCCTGCGCGCCAGCCAGGAACACCTGGTGGCGGAGCGCGCCGAGCTCATCGAGAAAACCGAGCTCGCCCGCAGCAAGGTGGAGGCGATGGTGGCCCGGCTGAAGTCGATGGAGGAGCAATTGTGAGCGACGAGTCCATTCCCGTCACCGTCCAGATCCTGGACAAGGACTACCGCATCGCCTGCGCGGTCGGTGAGGAGCACGCCTTGATGGAGTCCGCGCGCCTGCTCGACAAGCGCATGCGGGAAGTTCGGCAGAACGGGCGCGTGATCGGCGCCGACCGCATTGCGGTGATGGCCGCCCTCAACGTGATCTATGAGCTGATGCAGCGCCACGCCACGGCCGTGGTGGACAGCGAGCGCCTGGTGCGGCTCCAGGACCGTATCCACGCCGTGGCCGGGGCGGGCGGTGCAAAGACCGGGGTGGACGATCCCGGCGATTCCGTATAGCCTCTGGTTTAAGACATCCCCTGCGGTATCCGACAGCGGCCCGGGTATTTTCTTGAGCCTAATCCATACCCCGGGGTCACACCGCGGCAGCCAGTGTGCAAGTCCGCCCCGAGCGGAAAGCCTGAGGCAGCCGTGACTGCGTCCCCCCTTGAACCGGCTGGTTCAAGAACAAGGGCTGCATCGCTACAGGTGGGGGATGTCCCTTCCCTTGCGCGCCCGTCGCCCCGTTTGCGGGTACCGTAGCCCCTGCAAAACCCCACCCCACCACCCCCCCCAACACCCCCCATTGACCGCATCGCCCGAGAGCCTCCGCGCACTGCGCCGCCGGTTGCGTGCGGCCCGTCGCAACCTCGACCAACGCCGCCAGCAGGCCAATGCCCACGCCATCGTGCGGCACCTGCGGCGTGCCCATGTGCTGCGCGGTGCCACACGGATTGCGCTCTATGTTGCCGCCGACGGCGAGCCAGACATCTGGTCACTGGTGGAGCGCCTGCCGGCGCGCGGGCGGGCCTGGTACCTGCCGGTGCTCCGTGGGCACGTGCCCGGGCGCCTGTGGTTCGTTCGCCACCGCCTGGGTGAGCCGTTGCGTCCCAACCGCTTCGGCATTCCCGAGCCCCGGCGCCGCGGCCGACAGATCCTGCCGGTGCATGCGTTGGACCTGGTGCTGATGCCCCTGGTCGGCTTCGATGACCAGTGCCACCGCATCGGCATGGGTGCCGGGTTCTACGACCGCACCCTGGCGCCCCTGCGCCGCCGACAGCACTGGCGCCGGCCATTACTGGTGGGCATCGCCCACGAGTGCCAACGGATGGACCGCCTCGCGCCCCAGCCCTGGGATGTGGTGCTGGATG
This sequence comes from uncultured Thiohalocapsa sp., assembly GCA_964524185.1. Lineage (GTDB taxonomy): Bacteria > Pseudomonadota > Gammaproteobacteria > Chromatiales > Chromatiaceae > Thiohalocapsa. The sequence goes on from CAZGCI010000017.1 coordinate 45,815, forward strand.
CGGTGGTGACGGAGGCTGGAGTTTATAAAGGGGATAGGAACTAGCGAGGCGCTGCCTCAGACCCACGAGCGACGAGGGCGCCGGCACGCCAGCGGGCCGTTCACTGGCCAGGGCCTAGGGCCGAGGGGCGGACTTACAGTCCTGGCGTTAGCGGGTGCGCCTCGGCCCTCGGCCCTTGCCCGTTAGCATCTCGTGGGCGTGGCGATGACTCAGCTGCTCGCCTGTCGGGCGCTGGCGAAGAGGCTGTAGGCGGGGTTGTCGGTCTCGTCCCAGTAGCGGTAGCCGAGGCCGGTGAGCAGCTGGTGGAAGTCCGGCTGGTCTGGGTCGGGCACTTGGATGCCCATGAGCACGCGGCCGTAGGCGGCGCCGTGGTTGCGGTAGTGGAACAGGCTGATGTTCCAGCGCTTACCCAGGCTGGAGAGGAAGTTGAGCAGCGCGCCCGGGCGCTCGGGGAACTCGAAGCGGATCAGGCGCTCGTCGCAGACGCCGGAGGCATGCCCGCCCACCATGAAGCGGATGTGGAGCTTCGCCGCCTCGTTGTCGCTCATGTCCAGCACGGAGAAGCCCTTGGCCTCGAGGCGCTGCACCAGCTCGGCGCGCTCATCGGCGCCGCCCGCGAGCTGGACGCCGGCGAAGACGTGCGCCTCCCGTTGGTCGGCGTAGCGGTAGTTGAACTCGGTGATCTGGCGCTTGCCGAGGGCGCGGCAGAAGCCGAGGAAGCTGCCGGGGCGCTCCGGAATACCCACCGCCAACAGGGCCTCGCGCCGCTCGCCGAGCTCCGCGCGCTCCGCCACATGGCGCAGGCGGTCGAAATTGATGTTGGCGCCGCTCTCGATGGCCACCAGGCTGAGCCCCTCGGCGCCCTCCCGCGCCACCCAGTGCTTGAGCCCGGCGACGGCCAGGGCGCCCGCGGGCTCGGCAATGCCGCGGGTGTCGTCGAAGATGTCCTTGATGGCGGCACAGAGCGCGTCGGTGGACACCAGCACCACCTCGTCGACGGTCTCCCGGGCGATGCGGAAGGTCTCCGCGCCGATCTGCCGCACCGCGACACCGTCGGCGAAGAGCCCCACCTCCGGCAGCACCACGCGGTGGTCCGCGGCGAGGGCCGCGTGCAGTGTGGGCGCATCCTCGGGCTCGACGCCGATGATGCGCACCTGCGGATGCACGTACTTGACGTAGGCCGCGACGCCGGCGATGAGTCCGCCGCCACCCACGGGCACAAAGATCGCCGCCGGCGGCTCCGGGTGCTGGCGCAGGATCTCCATGCCGATGGTGCCCTGGCCGGCGATGACGTCCGGGTCGTCGAAGGGGTGCAGGAAGGTGAGCCCGCGCTCGGCGATGAGGGACTCGGCGTGGGCATAGGCCTCGTCGAAGGAGTCACCGTGCAGCACCGCCTTCGCGCCCCAGCCCCGCACCGCGTCCACCTTGATGGCCGGCGTGGTGCGCGGCATCACGATGGTGGCCTCGCAGCCGAGCTTGGACGCACCCATGGCCACGCCCTGGGCGTGGTTGCCGGCGGAGGCCGCGATGACCCCGCGTGCGCGCTCCTCTGCGCTCAGGTGCTTGAGCTTGTTGTAGGCGCCGCGCAGCTTGAAGGAGAACACCGGCTGCAGGTCCTCGCGCTTCAGCCACACCTGGTTGCCGAGGCGCTTGGAGAGCAGCTTGGCGTGGGTCAGCGGCGACTCGATGGCGACATCGTACACACGTGCGCGCAGAATGCGCTCAATATACGTCTCCGGCATGGTTCCTCGTCAGCTTGCGCCTCGGCCCGCGGGGTTTGGCCCTTGGTGCCAAGCATACGCGCCGAGGCTCGGGCCTGCCTCTGCTATCATCCCGGTTGTTGCAACGAGCCAACAGACCGATGCCGCGGTCGGGTCATGCGGGGTCGGCTGCCAGGCCGCCGCTCCGCTCTGGCGATTCGCTCCGGCGAGCCCCTGCGGCGACCCAGCGCGGCGAGCCACTCCGGCGATCCAATTTGGCGATCCAGCCCGGCGATCCAGCCTAAACACTCATCAAGATAGCCCATCAGAACAACAGGGGGACAGTTGCATGGACCAAGATGTACTCAAGAAACAGGCCGCCGAGGCGGCGCTGCAGTACGTGGAAGGCGGCGTCATCGGCGTCGGCACGGGCTCCACGGTCAACCATTTCATCGACGCGCTGGCCAGCCTCAAGGGCCGCATCGAGGGGGCCGTGTCCAGCTCCGAGGCCTCCAGTGCGCGGCTCAAGCAACACGGCATCCCGGTGCTGGACCTCAACGCCGTGGGCGACCTGGCCTTGTACGTGGACGGCGCCGACGAATCCAATCGGGATCTCGCGCTCATCAAGGGCGGCGGTGGCGCACTGACGCGAGAGAAGATCGTCGCCGCCGCCAGCGAGCGGTTCGTCTGCATTGCCGACGCGTCCAAGCTGGTGGACGTGCTTGGTGCCTTCCCGCTGCCGGTGGAGGTGATCCCCATGGCCCGCAGCCTGGTGGCCCGCCAGCTCGTGAAGCTCGGCGGCACACCCGTGTGGCGCGAGGGCTTTATCACCGACAACGGCAATGTCATCCTAGACGTTGAGGGGCTGCAGATCACGGAGCCGATGACGCTGGAGCAGCAGCTCAACAACCTCCCCGGTGTGGTCACCTGCGGCCTCTTCGCGCTGCGCGGGGCTGATGTGCTCATCTTGGGGGCCGAGGGTGGCGCCAAAACGATTGCCAGGGGCTAGGGCTGCCGCGCCCGCCGTGGAAGCCGCTTCCCTGCCGCGACGGGCTGGGTTGCGGCGTCCGCAGCGCAGACCTTTCGCGCCGGGCGTCGGTCACAGCAGGCGGTATCTACGACTGTTGCGCATCCACCCAGACAAGCAGCCTGGCGCACGGGAGCACGCGAGGAGACGATGGCACTAGCGCAAGAAGACATCGAGTTCATCAAGCATCACCTCGCTGAATGGCTCGCCGAGCAGTCGCTTGGCAAACCGCCGGCGGTCTACGAGATCGAGCTGCGCGAGCGCATGGTGCGCGTCGAGGAAGCGCTCAAGCACCAGTATGAGCTGATGCGCAAGAGCTTCGAGCAGGTCGAAAAGCGCTTCGAACTGGTCGACAAGCGGTTCGAGCAGGTCGACAAGCGCTTCGAGCAGGTCGACAAGCGCTTCGAGCAAATGGACCGGCGCTTCGATGAGATGCTCAGGCGACACGACCGGCAGTTCCTGTGGCTGGTCGGTTTTATCGCCAGCAGCGCGGGCCTGGTCATTGGCGCGATCAACTACCTGTAGCCGGCAACGATTGGCACACCGGCGGCGCGCCGGCGCGCTTGTTAGTTCACCTGCGCGAGGATCCGCTCGGACCTGGTGTCGGCGATACCTGTGGTCGTGGCGAGTTGTTCCTTGGATGCCGCGATTGCCGCACCACCGGCCCGGTCCAGGGGGCGGCCGCTGCCACGAGTGAATCCTAGGAGGGCCTGTCCGACTCCATCTCGGAGGAGGAAGCCGTAGACCCAACAAAAAAATGGGGCCCGAAGGCCCCGTTTCATCGACCCGGTCCATCGGGTCAGGTCGCGATCACGCGGATCAGAAGCTGTGGATCAGGCCCAGCGAGAAGCCGTTCCACGCCGCACCCTTCACCCGCGGGTCGTTATCCAGGTCGTCCGTCACGTCGGTGTACAGGGCGTACACCTGGGTGCGCTTGCTGAAGTTGTGGTCGAAGCCGATGGCCCAGGCCTCGCGGTCGCCGCTCAGATCATCCTGGATGCTGTTGATGGAGAGCGTGTCCCGCGTCGAAGAGAGGACATCGTCGGCGTCGCGGTCGACGGCGCCGTACATGGCCTTGACCATGCTGTTGCCGAAGCTGTAGCCGGCCTGAACCTGCCAGAGGCGCTGTTCCTTCACGCCGCTTTGGCCGAACAGGTTCACCGTGCCGTCCGGCTCCACCGTCGCAAATGCATCACGGACCTGGCCGCCGGGCAGATCATCCTGCTGCTCGTAGATCGCGGTCAGCGTGAAGCCGTTCCAGTCCAGCATGCCCAGACCCAGACGCCACTTGCTGAAGTCGTCGCTCACGTAGTTGCAGGACAGGGTTTGAGTGCCATCCGGGTTGAGGCAAGCCTCTTTGCCGGCCAACGACGTGGTGCTGTTCATGAACATCTCGTTGTTCATGACCTCATAGGCGGCAGAGCCGTAGAACGGGCCGTTCTGGTAGATCAGCGCCAACGAGTACGCAGCTGCGAGCGAGTCGTTGTCGATGTTGCCCCCTTGCCCCCCGACTGAGGCCGTCGTGCCGCCACCGCCGGCGTGCATGGCACCCGCAAAGGAGAAGCCCTCGAAGCTCGGCGAGATATACGCGATGGTGTTCGGTGCACGGACGTCGTGGAAGCCGATGGTCCCGTTGTAGTCCGCCATGGTGTCGGAGAAGAGATCCAACTTACCAGTGGAGATCTTCAGCGGCGTATCGTGGCGACCGACCAAGGCCGTACCGAAGTCACCGGCGACACCCACAAAGCTGTTGCGGTAGGAGACGCTGCTGCCATCGGCGACGTTGAGGCCGAACTCGACCTGGTAGATCGCCTTGAGGCCCATGCCGAGGTCTTCGGAGCCCTTGACGCCGAGGCGGTTGGCACGGTCGTTGACCGGCCCGCCAATGCCCGTCAAGGGGTTGACCGTGGTGTAGTTGCGCCAGTTGCGCGCGGAGACGCCCCAGCCGTCGAAGTCCTCACCGTCATCGTTGGTGACGACGTTACCGGCGGCGTCGACCGGAACCACAGCCCCGGGGAACTCAGCTAGCTGGTCCTCGGTGACGTTCGAGAGTGTCCAAGGATTGTTATCCTCGCCGTATGTGCCGGTGAGGGTGAAGGTGCCGTCCGCGTTCTCGACGATCTCGGTGCCCGGGTTCGGCGATTCCGTTACCGCGGTGGGCGGGATGCCATTGGTGATATCGACGTAGTCGATGGATTGATGCAGTTTACCGTAGAGGATGGCTTCGGCCATGGCAGCACCCGGCGCGGTGACGACCGCGGCGATTGCCAGGCTGAGGAGCTTTCTGTTCATAGTGCTCTCCGCTGTTGTAGAAATCACGAAAGACCGCGCAAGTTGACGCAATCATGCCTTGCCCCCCGAATACTAGATGAGGAAGCGACAATTGGCAACGGTTTTTTTGAAAAAAGCGACATCACTGGGGCAATGTTGCTTAATTGTCACAAATTTTCCGCAGGAAGGGTCGAGGCGCGGGCGGTCTTGCCACACAGTGGGGCCGAGGACTCACGCAAAGGGGCAAGGCGAAGCGCACTCGCGGCGAGGAACAAGGTGCGGGCGCGAGGGGCTCCTAAGAGAGTGGCTAGGGGCTAGGGGCTAGGGGCTAGGGGGGCGATGCCTCAGGCCGGCGAGCGACTGGCGCGCCGGCACGTCGGTGGGTTGTTCACTGGCCAGGGCCAAGGGCCAAGGGCCAAGGGCCGAGGGCCAAGGCGCGGATGCATAAGCCCGGCATCGGCGGTTGTGCCTCGGCCCTCGGCCCTTGGCCCTTTCCCCCTGCCGGCGCTTGGCACACGACGCCAAGTGCGAAATTGGACGCATCTGCAACTATCCGGCGCGGCCAAGCAATCCAGGCCGTCGCATCTGGCGCTGCGATGCAGTCGCCATGCTGCAGTCGACACTGGCAGCGTAGGACCCTGCAGCGGCTCAAGAAGTGCGCAGATCGGCGTTCGCAGGCGCGCAGCTTGAAAGTAACTGCGTCTACAGCATCACCGCGCCGGCGCAGATAAAAAAGCCCGCGACGTCGCGGGCTTGTGCATTGGCTGGGGGACTAGGATTCGAACCTAGGTTGACGGAGTCAGAGTCCGTAGTCCTGCCGCTAGACGATCCCCCAAGGAAGAAGGGCCGAGGGCCGAGGGCCGAGGTTGAAGCCGTCAGCCCTGCGCGTGGTCGGGCGGCTCATCTCGCGCGTGTTGTTGGAAGCTGATGATCAGCGATCGGAGCATTTTGGCGAGCTGTTCGGCTTCATCGATCAGCGCCCGGGCCTGTGCCGCATCCACCAAGCCGGCCTCGCTGCCCACCATGAGCTGGGTCCAGCACTCGGCGCAGCTCCCTTTAGCAGTGTAGAGGAAGCGGACCCGGTCCTTCCAGCTCTCGCGCTCATACCCCTCGGCGATGTTGGAAGGCACGGAGAGCGCAGACCGGGTGACTTGATCGCGATAGGCTAAGTGTCGGCAATTGGTCGTCAGCTTGTACACATTAACTGAGAAGCGACTCGACCGTCGCCAAACCTCCAACCTGCGCAGTGCATCAAACACGGCGCTGGCGACTGCGCCTCGGCCCTCGGCCCTACGACAAGCGCGTTAGCGCTTGGAGTATTGCGGCCGCTTGCGCGCTTTGTGCAGGCCGACTTTTTTGCGCTCGACTTCGCGGGCGTCGCGGGTGAGGAAGCCGGCGCGGCGCATGGGTGAGCGGAGGTTTTCGTCGTAGTCGACGAGGGCGCGGGCGATGCCGTGGCGGATGGCGCCGGCTTGGCCCGAGGCGCCGCCGCCCTTGACGGTGGCGCGCACGTCGACGCGTTCGGCGAGGTCGGCTGCTTCCAGCGCTTGGCGGACGACCATGCGGGCGGTCTCGCGGCCGAAGAAGTGGTCCAGGTCGCGGTTGTTGACGGTGATGCGGCCGCTGCCGACGCTGAGGAAGACGCGTGCGGAGGCGTTCTTGCGGCGACCGGTGGCGTAGTGAAAGTCCGGCATGGTGTCAGGGATCCGTGTGTGTGCTGGAACGGCTGTGTTGGCTGGGCTAGAAGGCTGGGCTTGCGCTGACCGCGGCGTTGGGTGAGACCGCGGGGGCGGAGCGGGCGGCGGATTTAGGGGGCCCTGAGCTGCTGGGATCTGTCACTGGCCGCCGACTCGCTGCGCCGTGGGGCCGCTGCCGCGACGCCCTTGGCATAGGCGCGGGTCACACCTCGAGTGGTTGTGGCTGTTGGGCCTGGTGCCGATGCTCCGGGCCCGCGTAGACCTTGAGCTTCTTGAACATGGCCCGGCCGAGGGGGTTGCGGGGGAGCATGCCCTTGACGGCGGCCTGCAGCACGCGCTCCGGGTGCTCGTCCAGCATCTGCTGCAGCGAGCGGGATTTGAGATTGCCGATGTAACCCGTGTGGCGGTAGTACATCTTGTCGGCGAGCTTGTTGCCCGTGACCCGGACCTTTTCGGCATTCACGACGACGAGGAAGTCGCCCGTGTCGACGTGAGGTGTAAATTGGGGCTTGTGCTTGCCGCGCAGGCGCCGGGCGATTTCACTCGCCAGCCGCCCGAGTGTCTTGCCCTCGGCATCGATGAGATACCAGGCCCGCCGCACTTCTGCCGGCTTTGCGCTCTCTGTGCTCATGTCCATCGCTCCGAAGGAAATCGTCGGGGCTCGCCGGAGGTCCCTGCAAACCCGAGAAAGCCGCGTATAGTACCCGACCCGACCTGACCTGTACAACCGCAAGATGCACACGCGCGCCGGGCGCGGCGAGGCGCTGTGCCGCGAGGGACGGCGGCGGCGGCGCGCACTGGTTCCGGCGGGGTCAGCCGTCGAGGCGCAGGCGCGCCACGGGCTCGCCGCCGATGAGGTGGCTTTGCAGGATTTCCTCGAGGTCTTCGGTGTCCACGTAGGTGTACCAGGTGCCCTCCGGGTACACCACGGCCACGGGCCCTTCGCTGCAGCGGTCGAGGCAGCCGGCGTTGTTGATGCGCACGCCGCCGCGCCCGGTCAGCCCCAGGGCCTTGGTGCGTTGCTTGAGGTAGTCCCGGGACGCCTGTGCGCCACACTGCTCGCAGCATTGGCTGCCGTCGGCGCGCAGGTTGGTGCACAAAAAGACATGATATTTATAGTACGGCGTCGTGTCGGACATGGGCTGGCGCTCCGTTGGGGTGCGTGTCGCGTGGGTTGCATGAATCGCGGAGAAGTGGCGCCCCCGGCGCGCTGAACCAAGCGGTGCCGCGCCGCGCCGGCTGGTAAGGGTTGCACAGCGCGTGCGCAAGTGGGTGATGACGGAGGCTCAGGGGGAAGGGCCGAGGGCCGAGGACGCAGTTGCCTGCTGTGGGGGGCGTCTGCACCCTTGCCCTAGGCCCTAGGCCCTAGGCCCTAGGCCCTAGGCCCTCGGCCTTGCGCCCTCGACCATTCGCTATCGGCAATGACCAACCGCTGGGCCGCTCGCCTCACCACACCGCCCGCTAGACCACTGCCCCTCGCCGGTACGGAATCTTTAGTGACACTTGACGCCTCTGCAAGCATGTTGCGGCCGCACGGAGTTTAGGTTGGACGACCGCGATTTGCTGCGCCTTGCGGACCAATGCGTGAAGTGTGGTCTGTGTCTGCCGCACTGCCCCACCTTCCGGCTGCAGCGTAACGAGGGCGACTCGCCCCGCGGGCGGATTGCGCTGATTCAGGGGCTGACCACAGGGCAGCTCAGTGACAGCGCGCGGCTTGCGGCGCACTTGGACGGCTGTCTGGAATGCCGCGCCTGCGAGCTGGCCTGCCCGTCGCTCGTGCAGTTCGGCACGCTGATGGACGCCGCCCGGGCGGCGCGGGTGGCTCGGCTGCCGGCGCCGCTGCGCTGGTGGCGGCGCCTGCGGCTGGATCTACTGAGTGCGCCCGCGCCGCTGCCGGTGCTTGCGCGCCTGGCCGGCGCCTACCGGCGTCTCGGTCTGGGTGGGTTGGTGCGGCGCCTCGGGCTGTTGCGCACGCCGCGGCTGCGCGTCTTGCACGGGCTGGTGCTGCGCCTGCGCCGGCCCGAGACGCCGCAGGCCCAGCCAACACCACCAGCCGCCGCCGGTGCTCTGGAAGCGGCGCAGCCCGTGGCCCTCTTTCGGGGCTGTGTGGCCCGTGCGCTGGAGCCCGAGGTGGCCCGGGCGGCGGCTTTCGTCTTTGCGCAGCTGGGCGTGCCGACGACGGTGCCGGCGGGTCAAGGCTGCTGCGGCGCGATGCATCGCCACAACGGCTTTCCGGAGCCTGCGGACGCGTTGCTGGCGCGCAATCGCGCCGTCTTCGGCACTGCCCGGGTGGTGGGCGGCGCCAGCGCCTGCGTGGCTGAGCTGCGCCCGGCGCTCGCCGCCGTCGAGCTGTGCCGGGCGCTGTTGGACGCGCCCTGGCCGCCGACCCTGCCACTGCGGCGGCTGACCGGTACTGTGGCGGTGCAGGAGCCCTGTTCCCACCGCAATCAGCTGCGCGATACTGCGGCGGTGTTTGCGCTGCTGCGGCGCATTCCGGGGCTCGAGGTCGTGGCGCTGCCAGGCAACGACCGCTGCTGCGGCGCGGCGGGGACCTATCTGCTGGACCAGCCGGAAACGGCGCTGCGCCTAGCCGCAGACAAGGCGGATGCACTCGCCCAGCTCGCGCCGACCTGGCTCGCCACCACCAACACCGGCTGCGCCGCCCACCTGGCCGCCGCCGCCGCAGAGCGCGGGCTCGCGTTGGAGGTGCTGCATCCGGTGCTGCTGCTCGCCCGCTCGCTGGCGTGGCGCGAGTCATGAATGACGGGCCTGACGCCGCGTCAGACCGACGAGGGACGAGCGACTAGGGCGCCGGCACGCCAGCGGGTCGTTCACTGGCCAAGGG
>CAZGCI010000018.1:0-29516 GCA_964524185.1 uncultured Thiohalocapsa sp.
CTAGGTCGATTTGCAAGCGGCACAGAGCGCTTTTTCTGCTGACCCCGGGACCGGCCTGACCTCAATACCCAGGAAAGCACTTCCTATGCCACCTGGGTGGCGCGAAGCACTCTTCGAGGTGGCATGCGCTTGCGCGATCTGTCTCTATGGCGTGCTGCCCGCCGGGGTGCTGCACGGCGTCGATGTGCTGAATAGCCGAAGCTGCGTTGTTTCGGTCCAAGTCGGCGTCCGGCGTCCGGCGTCAGTGGACCATGGACCAAATCCACCGCTGTTGGTTGGAATGGCCCGAACGGGCGCAGGTATTGCCGGGGGCAGCGCCGTTGATCAGGTCCGAGGCGGGCAGGACTGCGGAAATGAGGGCTAGGATCAAGACCAGGATGCCGCTGGCGGAGCTGTCTGGCGATGATCCGCCGCGGCCTCCCGGCCCAGGCCCTGGACGCGCTGGCCCGGGGCACGGGGCTGACCCGCGGCGAGGTCGCCGCCGCCATCGACATCCCGGAGCGTACGCTGGCTCGGCGGAAGCAGGAGGGCCGGCTGCGTGCGGAAGAGTCGTCCCGGCTGCTGCGCCTAGCGCGGGTCATCGCCCGCGCCGAAGCCGTCTTCGAAGACCCGCAGGCGGCGATGGACTGGCTCAAGTCCGCCAACGCCGCACTGGGGGGCGAGACGCCGCTTAGCCTGCTCGATACCGACATCGGCACCGATGGCGTCCTGGACACCCTGGGACGCATCGAGCACGGCGTCTTTGCCTGATCGCGCGCCGATTAAGCACACACTCGGCAAGGCAGGTCCGCCATGCCGGGTCTGGCGCCTCACCACCGCGCGATGTGTGGGGACGGCCTTCACCGGCGACGGCGCGCGGCGCTACGGCGGTCGCTGGAATCCGAAGGGGATCTCCGTCGTCTACACCGCCGGCAGCTTATCCCTCGCCATGTTGGAGATGCTGGTGCAGGACCAACCGTTGCGCGCGCGCTACGTCGCCATCGCAGCGGATCTGCCGGACGATCTTGCACTGGAGACGATCACTGCGGATCAACTCCCGGACGACTGGCGCGATGCCAGTGCTCGCGAGGCCCTGCGTGCCTTGGGTACCGACTGGGCGCGCAGACAGGAGACCGCCGTGCTGGCCGTGCCGAGCGCCATCATCCCGATCGAGAGCAACTACCTGCTGAATCCGGCACATGCGGACTTTGGGCGCATGAAGGCCGGCGCACCGGAGCTGCTGGAGACGGATCTGCGGCTCGCCCGCGAAGGCGAAGGCGATTGCTGGACCTACGGCATGCCAGCGTGCCACTTTCTGCGGCGCGAGCCGCGACATGCGCCGCCGGAGCGGCTGCCAGCCCGTGTCGGCGCTGGGGCGCCGGCGATGCGCTAAGCTTGCCCTGTGGGAGACAACGCCGCCCACCCCCATCGGCAACGCAGCACAGGCCGAGCACGCTGTACCGCATACACCGTCATTTGCACGTTCGAGCTTCCCCATGTACGCAAGACTCACCGGCGAGGACATCGCCAACCGGGTAGATGGGCCGCTGCTGTTCCTGCGGCGCACCGTGGATGTGGGCCTGAACGAGGCGGTGGAGGTGGAGGACGCGAGCGGCGCGGTGCGTCTCGGGCGCATCGCCGCGCTCGATCAGGAGAGCGTCACCGTCGAGATGCTGGACGATACGGCGGGGCTGCGCATCGACGGCGCGCGCGTGCGTTTCTTCGGTGAGCCGCTGCGCTTCGATGTTGGGCCTGGATTGCTCGGGCGCATCTTCAACGGCGTGGGCAAGCCCCTGGATGGCGGCCCGCCGTTGGCGGCGGAGCAGGCGTTCCCGGTGGACGGAATGCCGCTCAAGCCCTCGGCACGGCAGGCGCCGAGCGAGTTCTTGGAGACGGGCTTCACGGCCATCGATTTGATGAACTCCCTGGTGCGCGGGCAGAAGCTGCCGCTCTTCTCCGGGGGCGGTCTGCCGCATGATCGCATTGCGGTGGACATCGCCTGCAACGCGCGGCTGCCGGGGCCGCAGCGCGAGCGCGGCGCAGCCAATGCTCGCGGCGATGAGGACTTCGCTATTGTCTTTGCGGGCATCGGTATTCCCCATGGCAGCGCCGAGTTCTTCCGCAGCTCCCTGGAGCAGAGCGGGGCACTGGGACGCACCGTGCTGTTTCTGAATCTGGCGTCCGACGCTAGTGCCCAACGCCTGCTGACACCGCGTTTTGCGCTGACCGCCGCGGAGTATCTGGCCTTCCAAGAAGGCAAGCACGTGCTGGTCATCCTCACCGACCTGACCAACTACTGCGAGGCATTGCGCGAGGTCTCGGCGAGCCGCGGCGAGGTGCCGAGCCGCAAGGGCTACCCGGGCTACATGTACTCGGACTTGGCGACGCTGTACGAGCGCGCCGGTCGCATCCGCGGTGTGTCCGGCTCGGTGACCCAGGTGCCGATTCTGACCATGCCCAACGACGACATCACCCATCCCATCCCGGACCTCACCGGCTACATTACCGAGGGCCAGTTGGTGCTGGACTGGACGCTGCACCGGCGCGATCTCTATCCGCCCATCAAGGTTCTGCCGAGCCTCTCGCGGCTGATGAAGGACGGCGTTGGCAAGGGCCTGACGGACGCGGACCACCCGGCGCTTGCCGCCCAGCTCTACGCCGCCTACGCGCAGGCGCAGCAAACGCGCATCCTCGCCAGCGTGGTCGGGGAGGAGGGCCTATCCGAGACGGACCGGTTGTATCTGGCCTTCGGCGAGCGCTTCGAGCGCCAAGTCATCGCCCAGGACACCCGCCGCACCCTGGAGCAGAGCATGGAAGCGGGCTGGCAGGCCCTGCGTGGATTGCCCCACAACGAGCTCACCCGCCTCTCGGACGCACAGATCCGTCTGCACCTTGCGGCCGCCGGGGAGCGGCTCGAGCACGGGAGCGCGACCAGGGACCCCGCACCGGCCGCGCCTGAGCCCGCCGCCTTCCCGCCCGTCTAACCACCGCCCGAGGCGCACGCCCATGACCGACCGCGAGCTGGTCCCGACGCAGAGTGCCTACCTCGAGCTCAAGGCGGAGCGCGCGGGCATGCAGGAGGGCTACCGCTTTCTGGATGAGAAGCGCCTGATCCTTGCCGGTGAGATCCTCTCGAACCTACGAGACTACGAGGCCACCCAGCTGCGCTGGCGGCAGGCCGAGGCGAGCGCCCGGGCGGCGCTGAGGGGCGCCGTCGGCCGCCACGGTCTGGACGAGTTGACTGTCTACCCGGCGGCTGTCGGCAGCTGCGCGCTCAAGACAACCACGCGCTCCGTGTTGGGGGTGCGCATCGAGGAGCCGGTGGTGCGTGGTGCTGGGGCAGTGGAAGAAGACGTGTCGCACAGAGCTGGCCCCAGCGCCGCGCCTGCTGCGTCCGGTGCCGATTCGGCGACAGATACTGGGGCAGGGCCGATTCGCAGTCCGGAGGGGGAAGCCTGCCGCAGGGCCTTTGGGGACCTGATGCCGCTCGCGGCGCGGCTGGCGTTGCTCACCGGCAACCTAGAGCGCCTCCGGGTGGAGTACCTGCGCACCTCCCGTCGCGCCCGGGCGCTAGAGGATGTGCTTTTGCCGGAGATTGATGAGCGCCTGAGCACCATCGACAACGCCCTTGAGGAACTGGAGCGGGAGGAGGCGGTGCGGGTGCGCCACGGCCACCGCGGAGTCGGCTAAGCCGCGCCTATGCCCGCAGGCGGTTGCACGCGGCGCCTGCAAGGCCTACTCGGACAAGGCGCCGCCGTCCCCGGCCTGAGCGCGCTGCAACGCCTGACTGCGGGCGTAGCGCTGGTAGGTCCAGCCCTGCTCGTAGGCCTTCTCGGCGACGAAGCCGATGCTGTTGTGCATGCGGCTCGCCAGCACCACGGCATCCGTGTCGAGTACGCGGCGGCCGTCCTCGGCGAAGAAGGCCAGCGCCGGCAGCTGGGTATAGCCGAGCGCCGCGTACCAGGTTTGGGGCGTCGTGCGCTCGCCGCCGGGCGTCATCACCGGTGTGTCCGCGTCGCCTGCATCGAGCCGCACCACGTCAAAGCCGCCGAGCTTGGACCGGATGCTGTCGTCGCCGAGCACCTCTTGGTGGAAACGCGGGCAGCGTTCGCAGTCCGCCCCTTCGAACAGCACCAGGAGTGGGCGCTGCGCCGGCATGACAGCGCTGCGGCCCAAAGCGTAGGGCGGTCGCACGAATAAGGGGTCGTCGGGCAGGGTCCAATCGCCGGCGGCGTCGGTGCCCTCGACGCTCGCAAGGTACTCGCGTAGGCCGACCCGGGTGTGATGGCCGTCCACGAGATAGTCCAGGATCCGACCAAAGCGCTCCGGGCCGTAATAGCCGGTGAGCTTTACCAGCGGCATGCCCGCGGTGTCGTAGAACAAGAGGCTGGGCGCGAACTGCACGCCCTCATCGAGCGCGAACTCCTTCACACGGGTGACCTCACCGTCGAAGTCGGTCAGCTCCGCATCGGAGAAGATCTCCAGTCCCAAGGCGTCGAAGTGGGCTTGCAGCCGCTCGGCAAGGGCTGGGTCGCCTAGGCTCTGCTCGATGAAGAGGTGGCAGTAGGAGCAGCCCTCGGTGCTGAAGAAGACGAACAACCCCTGCTTGCCGGCCTCCGCCGCCATGGCGGCGTCGTCGGCCAGGTCCAGAAAGCTCTGCTTGAACCAGTCCGGATAGCGGATCTGCTTGATCTCGGCGTCATCGAACGCCGCATCCACCGCGGCGCCTGCGGTGGGCAGTAGCAGGAGGGCAGCGAGCACCAAACCTGCGAGTCGGCGCAGCACTGCGCGCGGCGGCAGAGCGTGGGCGGGGGGCGAGGAAGAGCGCACGGCTGGGCACATGGCAGCACCTGTGAAGACGGCGGAGGATCTCACGTTAGGCGATTGCCGGTCATTTTGGTACCGGGCGGGCGCGCATTCCCGCGCTGGGTCGCTGTGCCCGTATGCGTCCAGCGGCACGGGCGCCGCCCCAGGGCAGGGCATTGCGCTATCGTTAGCGGCGTCGCGCCGGACGCATCCCGCCGCATCCATCAATCGCACCCGCCAATCTAAACCGGAGGACGACCCATGAAAGAGCTGACCTGGGACAACACCCTGAGCGTCGAGGTGCCGGAGATCGACGAGGATCACCGCCGTCTCGTGGATCTGTACAACATCCTGAATCACGCGGTGGCCGAGGCTGAGTCGGATGACTACATTGCCGCGGTCACCGATGAGCTGATCGCCTGCACCGTCTGGCACTTTTGCCACGAGGAACGGCTGATGCTCAAGTACGGCTACGAGGGGCTCGCCGAGCACAAGGCCGAGCACGCCGAGCTGATTGCGAGCGCCAGAGACCTGCAGCGCAAGCTCAAAGAGCAGGGCAAGGCCGTCGCCACCGAGGAGGTGGAATTCCTCGAGCGATGGCTCATGGGCCATATCTATGGCGCCGATATGCCCATGGGCGCCTACCTGTCGCGGGCGATGTAAGACCGCTGCGCCCGCTGCGGCCGTCGCGGCGCACACCTAAGGGGTGAACCATCCCGCGGCGACGAGCTCTGGCACAGCGCCGTCTCGGGGTTGATCAAGCAGACACAAAAACGCCCCCGGTGGGGGCGTATTCTATAGGGCCGGGGGTCGGTATGACGGCCCCAGCGTTGGGCTTCAGGCCTGTTCGGCTACGGCCGCCTTCTCCTTCGGCCTGCCGATGGCGGAGATGGGGACGTTGACCTCGGCGCTGCCGTTGTAGGCGGCGATCTGCTCCTCGGTCATCTGCTGGTCGCCGCCGCCGCAGGCCTTGGCGGCGTGGGCTGGTTCGGCACCGCCGCAGGTCTTGATGGAGGCGGCAATGCCGCTCGGCTGGATAACGGCCTGCGGGCGCTTGGCGGCCGGGGCCTTCTTCCAGGCGTTGTGATCCGGCTCGACGATCTTGGACTTGGACTTGTCGTAGTCGAACTTGATCAACTTCTTCAGCTGCGGACCCCAGTAGTGGTGCTTGCCGAGGTCGTAGAAGCGCCTATGAATGGCCGCCAGGAAAAAGGCCTTGATGCAGCCCATGAGATACTTGCGCCGCACCGGGTCCTTCACCCATGGGTATTGGAACAGCATCTTGCGCATATAGAAGCGGCGGTAGTTGGCCATGACGCCGTCGAGCAGCTCGGCGCGGTCGATGTTGTCCGGCTTCATGATGGGCGAGACGAAGTTGTACTTGGAGTAGTCGTACACCTCCACCTTCTCGCCGAGCTCGGTAAACATGTCCGAGAAGGGCCAGGGGGTGAACATGGACCAGTTGGCCATGTCTGCGCCCCAGTCCATGACCATGTTGTAGGTCTCCTCCAGGGTCTCGCGGGTCTCGTTTTCGAGGCCGACGATGAACTGCGCCTCGGTGACGATGCCGTTCTCTTGCAGCAGCTGGATGGCGCGCTTGTTTTGCGCCACCGTGGTCTCCTTGACGAAGCGGTCCAGGTTCAGCTGCGCCGCGGCCTCGGTGCCGAGCGAGATGTGCACCAGGCCGGCCTTGCGGTAGAAAGGCAGCAGCTCCTCATCGCGCATGACGTCGGTGACGCGGGTGTTGATGCCCCAGAGTACGCCGAGATCGCGATCAATGAGCTCCTGACAGAACTCGATGAACTTGGCGCGGTTGATGGTGGGCTCTTCGTCGGCGAGGATGAAGAAACCGATGCCGTGGACCTTCACCAGTTCCTCGATCTCGTCGACCATTTTCTTCGGATCCCTGACCCGATAGTCGCGCCAGAACTTCCATTGCGAGCAGAATGAGCAGGTGAAGGGGCAGCCGCGAGCCATGTTGGGTGTGGCCACCGGCACGCCCATCGGGATGTAGATGTACTTCTTCCACTCCAGCACGCTCCAGTCGGGCCAAATGGAGTCGACGTCTTTGATGGACGGCTCCGCCGGGGTGGCGACCACGGCGCCGTCATTGCCGATGAAGGCGACGCCATTGACCGAATCGCGTTCGTTCAGCCAGCGGCCTTCGTCCACGGCGCGCACCAGGTTGAGCGTGACGGCCTCGCCCTCGCCGCGGATGATGGCGTCGATCCAGGGTGCCTCCTCGAGCACCTGCTTGAACATAAAGGTGGCATGGATGCCGCCCAGGAACACCACCGCGTTGGGGCATTCCTCTTTGGCGATCTGCAGCAGCCGTTGCGCCGTGTAGATGGCCGGCGTCATGGCCGTGGTGCCGATCATGTCGGGCTGCTCTTCACGGAAGATGCGGCGCAGATCCTCCTCGTCGAGGCTGTCGACCATGGCGTCGATAAAGCGGTAGTCGCTGTAACCGCCGGACTTGAGGTAACCGGCCAGGTAGGCGACCCAGGCGGGCGACCAGTTGCCGGCGATCTCGGCGCCGCCTGACTTGTAGTTGGGATGGACGAAGAGGATGCGCATGGTTCGGCTCCGTGTCGGTGAGCGTCGGTCGCGGACAGGCACCGGCGGCTGCTGGAAGTGGTAGCGTGCCGCCTATGCCGGTGGGCGGCGCTGTGTCAGTGTGGTGTACCGGGCGAGTGTCGGGGATGACGCCTGGGGCGTCATTGAGCCGCGTCTATGCTTGTGGTTTTCGCGGCGCCCGCTGCAGCCAGCAACCGGAAACGCGCGGCCGGGTGCGGTTTACCCGACTCGCCTGCGCTGGATACTACTGCCCATCGCGCAGGCCGTCAGTGCAGCGACTGTCAATCCGCCTTTCCGTTGATCGGTGTCAAGCCAGTTGGACACCAGCGCTCGCATCACACCCTTGAGCCTCCAGGATCGTCCCATGAAACAGCTCGCGCTCATCGGCATTGGCCCAGGGCATCCGGACTTCCTGACCCTCCAGGCCATCGAGGCGGTGCGCCGGGTGGATGTGTTCTTCGTGTTGGAGAAGGCCGGCCGGGGTAAGGGTGAGCTCACGGCCCTGCGGCGCCAGATCCTGCAACGTGTCCGGCCGGACGGGGGCTACCGAGAGGTGGCGGTGACGAGTCCGCCGCGGCCACGAGTCGTGGAGCAGGGCAGCGAGATCTACCGTGCCGTCGTCGCCGACTGGCATGCGAAAAAGCAGCGGATCTTCGCCGATCTACTGACCCGTGAGCTGGGCGATGGCGACACTGGTGGGCTCTTGCTGTGGGGTGACCCGCTGCTCTACGACCAGACGGTCACCATGGTGGAGGCCGCGGTTGCAGAGCTCCGCACACCGGTGGAGGTCTCAGTCATCCCCGGCATCAGTGCTGTGCAGGTGCTGGCCGCCCGGCATCGGATCCCGCTCAATCGCGTCGGCGAGTCGGTACAGATCATCACCGGCCGCGAGGCCGAGCAGGTGGACCCAGCGAGCGTCCATAACGCCATCGTGATGCTGGATTACAACGCCTCATTCCTGCGCTTTGCGGGCCAGGGCATGGACATCTACTGGGGTGCCTACGTCGGGACCGCGGACGAGGTGCTGGTGGCCGGCCCGCTGGATGCGGTCACGGAGGAACTGCTCCGGGTGAAGGCCGCACTGCGCGAGCAGAAGGGTTGGCTCATGGACTCGTACCTACTGCGCCGCCGCGCACCGCCCGGAGCCGATGTCGGCGACGGTGGCTGATCACGCAATGCCGGCAGCGGCCTGCCGGGATCGCGCCGAGGCGCGATCTTGACGCCGCTGCGAGTGTTGAGCGCGAGCTTGTGGGATTGACGACAGTGGGGTGGGGCGTCACGGTGCAGCGACGGCTTACCGGTCCTATTGCGATGCAGCATTCCAGGCGCGGGGAGAAGATCGGTTGGCGCGGCGCTTGCTAAGCTGAGCATAGGGTTGAACGCCGCGCGTGTAACGCTGCCCCGAGGAGGCCACAGGAGCACCCATGTCCTCAACCAATCCCGACTTGCAAGACTATCTGCAACTCTTCCAGCGGTACGGCGGGGACCTGGCCGAGCTGTACCGGGAAGCGGAGGACGATCGCTACGCCCTCCTGTTCGAGCAAGTGGTGCGGCTGCTGGTGCGGCCATCGCCGTTCAATCTGCGGCTGCCAGCCCCCTTCCGAATCGCGGCGCACCGCTACCGCGACGGCCATCGGCCCACCGTGGCCAGGTTGCGCCAGCCCGCCAACCGCAACTTCCTGCTCTGCGAGCTGTACGACCTGATCATGTTGAAGGGCGGGCTCGCGGCACTGCGCGGGCGCCCATCGGCGCCCACGACCTCTGCCTGAGCCCAGTCTGACGTCCGCGCAACCGCGAATGCAACGGGGTGTTGACGCCCTCCCGAGCCGAGGCCTTTTTGGGCTGGGGGCGGCCATCAGCCAACAACGGGCGCTGAGTGCAAACGCCCGCTACAGCCGGCGTGTCCGCCGACCACACTGGGGCTCGAGCTAGAAGGCGCCGGTGGCGCCTGCGGTGATGATGGAGAGCATTTCCCCGTTGATCGTGATGGCGATGGCCTGAAGCTCCGGCGGCAGCTCGTAGGCGTTGATGATCATGTCCAGGTTCAGCATTTCCAGCCAGTAGGTGCCGTCATTGTCCTCCACGAGGGCGATGCTGCACGGCATATAGGCGGCGTAGATGGTGTTGAAACGCACCATCTTGATCGCGTCCTCGGGCCGGCAGAACTGAAAGATCTCAAGCCGCGGTGATTCCAGGCCACGTGCTACTAGCTCCTGGCTCACGTTCTGATGGCCCACCAGTTTCATGTTCAGCTCGACGGCCTTGGAGTTCATGGCGTCGACGGCGTCATCGGGCGTCACGCCCTCGGCCAAGCCGATCTTCAGCACTGTCTGGCCGATCTCGTACATGTTCACCTCGGGTGCTTGCGAGGCGTCCTGGGCGAGTGTGGTGGCTGCGGGCAGCGCGACGCTGATCAGCAGCGCAGCCGCATAGGGCGTAAGTGTTCTTAGCATCGTGTTTGACTCCTTGGTGGATGACCCCGGGATGGATGATGCCGGGCGGTCGGGGCCGTCTCGCGTGGATCAGCGCCGTGGGCCCGTTGCAGGCTGGCTGCGGAGCAGCAGCATGTCACTGCCCTGCGCCCGGTTATTGCTCGTCGTCTTTTTTGTCGTCCAGCTCGGCGATCCAGGCAAGGAGGTCGAGCAGCTCGTCGTCGTCGTAGGCGTCGAAGGTCTCGTCTTCCGGGTCGTCGGCATGGATGCGCTGCTTGTCCTTGAACATCGCGATCTGCCGCAGTAGGTATTCGTAGTACTGGCCGCGCAGCGGCGGCGATTCCTTGCGCGTCTTACCCTCGCCCTCGCGGCCATGGCAGGTCTTGCAGTCATAGCGGTACAGGCGGCCGCCGGCGCGGGCACTGCCTTCTTCCGGCCCGGGAACGTCCAGATCTAGCTCCATTGCCGAGATGTATCCGGCAAGGTTGACCAGGTCTTGGTTGTCGGCGGTCTTGAGCCCGCCGACCACGAGCATCGCGTCATAGCCGCGTGCGCCGGTCTGATAATCCTGCAGTGCGTTCAGCAAATAATAGTTGGGCAGGCCGGCAATCCGTGGATATTTGCCACCCAGGATGCCCTGACCCCGATGACCGTGACAGAGCGCACACTGGCGATACATCACTTCGCCGGCCTTGCGGTCGGGCTGCATATCCAGCAGGTCGACTCGATCGTTGTCATCGGCGGCGGCGAGGGGTGTGGCGAGGACCGCCAATAGCACCAAGTGGAAGGGGGCGAGGCGCGGAAAAAATATGCGCGTATGGGCCATGTGCAGACGCTCCAGGAGTCCCAGCGAGGTGGCGGCCGCGCCGACGGTATGCCTGCGCGGCGGCGACGTGGCGACGGACGCCCGAAGGGTCATTGCGTCGTCGCGGTTATTGTCCGTGATGGATGCTGCCCGCATGGCCCAAGGCAAGATGGAAGGCGTCCAGGGTGTTGGTTGCCATCATTCTGCCTGGTAGCCGCTGCGGCTCAGACCCTGACCGTCAGCATCCGTCGGCCGGCGGTAACATAGAAGATCGGTGGGACACCTGCAACCACGTGGGCTTCTGGGGGTTTACCGTTAAGCACACCGGGCAGGCGCTGGGGGCAGTGCGTCAGACCGACCAGCGAACGGGTCGTCGGCACGCCGCCGCTCAGCAGAGGACATAGAGCATTTCCATGGGCAGGCCCAGGTCGTCGTGCTCCGGGGTGTCCGGCACGCGATGCAGGCGGCTTGCGTCGGCTGCTGCGATGACCCCGGTGAGCGCCAGTGTCGCCGCGTCCAGGATGTCGTCCGCGGCGACGGCGCGCTTGGGTTGCGCGGCCCCCAGGGCATCCAGGAAGGGCAATCCGTCGGCGTCCAGTGTGCCGAGCAGTTGGCGTCGCTCCGCTCGACCCGCCGCTGTGCGCTTGTTGTGCAGCATGGCCCGCCCGCCGGCGAGGCCCCACAGGCAAAGCTCCGGATGCGCCTCGCGCAGGCGCCCGCGCAGGCTGGCATCGGCACTCAATGTCCGGTCCAGCTCGAGCATCTTGCCGGTGATGTTCCACGTCTGCTTCGACAGGGCAACGCCCGTGCAACGGCGGTTGATGACGCAGGCGTCGGCGTAATCCGTCGCGTCGAGGGCGGCCCGGCAGGGTGGGCGGAACACGCTGCTGGCGCGTGGGCGGCCGAGCAAGGCGCGCGCGGCGGGGTCGCAGCGTCGCTCTCCGCCGGCTGACGAGACGAGCCCGATGGGCATGTCCACGAGTGCCAGCTCGCTTGCGAGAATGATGGGCTTCAGGGCTGCAAGGTCAGCCGTGAGTCCGCCGTCCCAGCCCGCCGCCGAGCGTCGGCACCAGACCCAGCCGGCGCGGCAGCCGTCGATGCCGACAGCGCTGGTGCCTGCGCGAGGCGGGGTACCGTGCTGGGGATGCACCATCCTAGAAAGCGCAGTTGACCGCTTCAAAGTGCGTGCAACCGCCTGAACAATATGGGGTCGGGGCCACTCCGCGCGTCCCCCACAGGGTGCACCGGGCGACTGCCGTCATGGTACGTCCTGCGAGGCGTTCAGCTACTCTTTTTAGGGTCATGCGGTGGTGCGGGGCTCAGGGCCGTGGCTACCGGCCCGGAGCCGGGCGCCGACGTCGGCACCGGTGTCGTCGCCACTGGCGAGTGCCCAGTGGATGGACGGGGGCGCGGCCGTCTCGCCGCAGACCCAAAGGCGGTCGGTGACGCGCATGGGCCCCGCCGGTGCCGCCACGTCGGCTGACTGCGCCGGCAGCGCCTGTGGCAGGCGGTATACGGCGAGGCGCCGCCAGACGTTGACGTGTGTGCCGTACCAGTCTTGGAGCTGGCGGCGCACGGCCGTCTCGAGTGCGTCGGGGTTGTGGCGGGTGCCGAAGATGTTGACGCACACCAGCGCCTCGTCGGCGGGCGCATAGTGCGGCGTGAGATTGCTCGGGCAGAGCAGGCTGTTGATGGGCCCCTTGCCGGTAGCGTTCAGCACCAGGTAGGGGCCGTCGAAGGGCGCCTCGGGCGCGGCGAAATAGAAGCAGGTGGTGCCGCGCGTCGGCGACGGTTCACGGCCCAGCAACTGGGCAGCCGCCGTGCCGTCGGTGGCGAGCACCGTGGCACGGGCCCTGAGGCGGGTACCGTCGGCGAGCCGCACGCCATCGTCTTCGAGCCGCTCCACCCGCTGCCCGAGGCGCAGGCTTGCCGGCGTCAGGCGGCTGGCGAGCTGCAACGGGATCTGCTCCATGCCGCGGGCCGGCAGCGCCGTGTCGCCGAGCGCGAAGGCGCGGAAGACGAACTCGAAGGCGCGGCTGGAGACCTCCAGCCCCGGCTCGAAAAAGACACCCGCAAAAAAGGGCCTGAAGAATCTTGCCTGGATGCGCTCAGAGAAGCCAAGCTCGCGGAGCAGCGCCGGGGTCGGCTGCTCGGGGCGGGCGTAGAGCGCTGCCAGGTCACCCTGCAGCGCACGGTGGCGGAGGCGCAGCAGCCGCAGCTTGTCCGCCAGCGTGCCGACGGGTGAGACCAGCATCTCCGACAGTTGGGCCGGGCGACGCCAAATGTCGCTGACGCGGTGGAAGTCGTCGCCGATGCGCACCAGCGCACCCGGATAGAAAGGACGCAGATCCAAGCCATCGTAATCCAGCAGCAGCCGGGCGGCCGGGTACCAGGTCTGCAGCACCTGAAAGCCCCGGTCCAGCAGGAAGCCATCGCGCACATCGGTGGCGATGCGCCCACCGACGCGGTCCGCTGCCTCGATGAGCAGCGGCCGCAGGCCTTGGCGCTGCACGCGCAGCGCGCAGGAGAGGCCGGCGAGGCCGGCGCCGACGATGATCACATCCGCGTCCAACGGCATTGCTCCTCCGCTTGAATTGCGCTCAGCCTGGTGCCAGGGCCGCCCGCAGTGCCGCCGCGCGGGTGCGGATGGCCTCCAGCCGCGCCGGCTCCAGGCGCTCTAAGTTGCGCCACATCAGGGCCGTGCGCGGATGGCCCGCGAAGCGCTCACGGTGCTGTGCCAGGAAGTCCCAGAACAACGTGGTAAACGGGCAGGCGCTGTCACCCACCGCCTGCTTGGGGTCGTAGGCGCAGTGCCGGCAGCAGTTGCTCATGCGCTGAATGTAGGCGCCGCTGGCGGCGTAGGGCTTGCTCGCAAGCAGGCCGCCGTCGGCGAATTGACTCATGCCCAGGGTATTGGGCGCCTCCACCCATTCCACGGCGTCCACGAACATCGCCAGGTACCAGGCATGCACCTCTTTCGGCTCGACGCCGAGCAGCAACGCAAATAGGCCGGTCACCATCAAGCGCTGGATGTGGTGGCCATAACCCCGCTCCACCACCTGGCCGAGCGCGTCTGCAAGGCAGGCGTAATCGGTGTGCCCGTCCCAATAGAAGGCCGGCAGGGGGGCGTGGGCGTCGAGGGCATTGTGCTCCAGGTAGTCCGGCATCGCCTGCCAGTAGATGCCGCGCACATACTCGCGCCAGCCGAGGATCTGGCGCACGAAACCCTCCACCGAGGCGATGGGCGCCCGGTCTTCGCGGTAGGCATTCACGGCGGCCTCGATGGCCCGCCGCGGGTCGAGCAGCTTCAGGTTGAGTGCCGCTGACAGCCGCGCGTGATAGAGATACGGCTCGCCCGCCCAGATGGCGTCCTGAAACGGGCCGAAGCCGGCCAGTCGATGCGCGATGAAGTCGGCCAGCGCGGTATTGGCCTGCGCCGGGGTCACCGGCCAATCGAAATGCGCTAGCCCGCCCGGTGCCTCCGGGAACTGCCTTTGCACCAAGGCCATGACGTCTCGGGTGATGGCATCCGGCGCGAAGCCGGCCGGTGCTGGTAACTGGCCGGGGCCCTGCCTGCCGAAGGGCTTACGGTTGTCCTTGTCGAAGTTCCACGCGCCGCCGGCGGGCTCGCCGTTGTCCATGAGCACATCATGGCGCTTGCGCATCCAGCGGTAGAAGAATTCGAGCCGCAGCTCCTTACGCCCCTCTGCCCAGCGCGCGAAGTCCGGCAGCGGGCACAGGAAGTGGCCGTCTTCGAGCACCTCCAGCGGCACGCCAGCGTCGGCGCAGATACGGCTAATGGCGGCTTGCAGGCGATACTCGCCGGGCTGGACGACACGCACCTCGGCCGGGGCGAGCTCGGCAAGGTCGGCGGCGAGTGCTGCGTCGATGCTCGGGTGCTCGTGGGCGTCCATCGCCAGGTAGCGCACCGGCAGGCCGTCCTGGGCGAGCGCTGCGCAAAAGTGGCGCATGGCGGACAAAAACAACACCGTGCGTGCCTTGTGCGAGGGCACATGGGTGGCCTCGGATGCGGCCTCGCACATCCAGATGAGATCCCGTGTCGGGTCGCAGTCCGTCAGGAGAGGACTGTCCCGATTCAGCTGGTCGCCCAGGACAATGAGCAAACGTCGCAGGGGTGCGCGCGGGTGGTTCATCGTCAGGCGCTTTGCGGCGACGTCGGACTCGCGGCGGCGGCTGGATGGGGTCGATAGGCCAGTTGGCGGTCGAACAGCGCACGCACACCGTCGATGTGGTCCGCCTCGGCCGCGGTTTTGTCGCCGCGGTAGCGCTTCACCCGGGCAAAGCGCAGGGCCAGACCCGCTGGGTAGTGGCGGCTTTGCTGGAGCTCATTGAAGGCGACCTCCACGACCAGCTCCGGGCGGACATGCACCACCTGGCCGTCCCGGCCGACCTCGCGCGCCAAGAGCTGCTCTGTTTGCCAGGCGAGCAGTGCGTCCGTGAGTCCCTTGAAGGTCTTGCCCAACATCCAAAAGCCCCCGGCATGATCCCGACAGCCCAGGTGCAGGTTGCTGAGCCAGCGGCTGCGACGCCCGCTGCCCCATTCTGCGGCGAGCACCACCAGGTCCAGCGTGTGTGCCTGTTTGATCTTCAGCCAGTGGCCGCCGCGGCCGCCGGCCGCGTAGGGCGCGCCAGGGTCTTTGGCCATCAGCCCTTCGTGGCCGGCGCCGAGTGCGGTGTGGAGAAAGTGCTGCGCCGCGGCGGGATCGGCGTCGAAACAGCGCGGGATCAGGAGCGTCGACGGGACGACGTCCGCCAGTGCTCGCTGGCGCTCCAGGGTGGACGCATCGATGAGGGTTTCGCCGTGCAGTGCCAGGCAGTCGAAGCAGAATAGGGTCAGCGGCAGCTGCTCGCGCAGGGCTGGGTCATCGCTGTGCCGGCCGAAGCGACGCATGGTGACCTGGAAGGGTAGTGGGCGGCCGGCGTTGCCGAGCGCCAGGGTCTCGCCGTCCAGGACCAGTTCCCGGGCAGGCATGCGGGCGGCGGCCGCCACCAGCTCCGGTACGGCGACGGTGACGTCGTTGCCTTGGCGGCTGTAGACCTGTACCCGATCCCCCTGTTTGTGGAGCTGCACCCGGGCACCGTCCAGCTTGTACTCCAAGACGGCCTGCGGTAACCGGTCGAGGGCGTCATACAGGTCCGCCGCGGGCTGCGCCAGCATCGGCAGCAGCGGGCGAAACAGCTGTAAGCCAAGACCGTCCAGGCCGGCGGGGCCCTCGGCGCGGGCGATGGCGGCGACCTCAGCAAGGTCGCCACGGAGCATCTGCGCCCGGCGCACGTTCGCCTGCGGCAGCGCAAAGGCTGCCGCGATGGCGTCCAGCACCAGGGCCTCCAGTGCCCCCTGCCGGAGCTCGCCCAGCAGCAGCCGGGCCAGGAAGCGCTGTTCATCTCGGGTCAGCAGCGCAAACAGCGCGCCCAGTGCCTGCGCTCGACGGGCCTTGGCGCCGGTCCCAGCGATGCCGGCGAGGCCGGACAGGTGCACCGCCGCGTCTTGCAGCGTGAGCTGTGCGCTCGGCGCGGGCACTGCAGCAAGAGCGGCCTCGACCTGTGCCGGCCCCACGCCGAGGCGCTCTGCGGCCGCTTCACCGGCGCACCAGCGCGCGGCGGTGCCAATGTCGGCGGCGTTGGCCGCGCGCAGCAGTGTCGCCAGCCGGTCGACCTTCGCGCTGCGGCTGCGTGTCTTGGTGAGATCCGCAGACGCGCGGGCCAGGTCGCCGACGGTGAGCATGGCAGCCGGGGGACGCCGTCAGTGATATTGCTCGGTGGTGTAATGACCCGGCTCGTGGCGCTTGTGGCGCTGCATGCCGTGGGCTTCCAGCCAAGCGCGCACGTCTTTGATCATCGCCGAATTGCCGCAGAGCATCAGGTGGCTGTCGTCGGCGGTGATGTCCGCATCGGCGGCGGCCTGCAGACTGCCTTGCTCCAACAGGTTGGTGATGCGGCCCTGCAGGGCGGTCTCGCTGGTGTCGCGGGTGAGGGCCGTGATGAAGGTAAAGGTGCCCTCGTGGGCCGCCTGGAGCTCGGCGATGGTCTCCCCGTAAGACAGCTCGCCGGCGTTACGGGCGCCGTGCACGAGGATAATCCGCTCGAAGCGCTCCCAGGGATCCGGCGTCTTCAGCATGGACAGGTAGACGCCCAAGGCAGTGCCCGTCGCCAGCATCCAGAGATGCCGTCGCGACACCACGTTGTCCATGGTAAAGACGCCGCTGGCCTTGTCTGCGACCCAGATGGTGTCGCCGATCTCGAGGTCCGACAGCTTTGGGGTCAGCGGCCCCTCGGGGATCTCGTTGAAGTAGATCTCTAGCGGGCGCTCGCTAGGTGCGTTCACCAGTGAGTACGGGCGGCCGACGCGCTCGCCGTCCACGTCGAGCGACACCTTGATGTATTGGCCCGCCGTGAAGGCGGGCAGCGGCGCGTCGATCTGCAAGCTGTAGAGTGCCTGTGACCAGTGTCGCTTGCCGACGATCTTACCTTCGAGCCATTCGGCCATGATTGCTGCTCCTCGCGTTTTCTGAGACCGGCAACCTTGGTTCGAAGCGCCGGCTTTTCAAAGACTGAACAAGGTCGAAACGGCGCCTGAGTCAACGCACGGGCTGCCGGGGTCGAGCGCTTGCGTGCGGTGTTGTGATCCGAACCTGGTGCTCCATATCAGCGTTGTCCAGGTTTTGTTTACCCCGTGATATCGGAGAGCGACCATGACCCGCCTGCGCCACCTGACCCTACCATTCTTGTTGCTTGGAGGTTTGCTGATGACTGAAACCGCGACCGCCGACTGCGCCCCTGCGCTGGACTTCGAGAAACGCCGTCTTGCCGGCGACGAGACCGTGAAGCTCTGTGACGCCTTTAAGGGTAAAGTCTTGCTCGTGGTGAATACCGCGAGCAAGTGCGGCTTCACCGGTCAGTATGAGGGACTCGAGGCCCTGTATACCCAGTACCGCGACCAAGGGCTCGAGGTGTTAGGCTTCCCCTCCAACGACTTCGGCAACCAGGAGCCGGGTACGGAGGAGCAGATCAAGGACTTCTGCCGGCTCACCTACTCCGTGCAGTTCCCAATGTTCGAGAAGACGAGCGTCAAGAAGGGCAGCGCGGACCCGTTTTACCAGTTCCTGGCGCAACAGACAGGCGTTTACCCGAAATGGAACTTTTACAAGTATCTGATCGACCGCGACGGGAAGGTGGTGGACGTATACTCGAGCATGACTTCGCCGAGCAGCAAGAAGCTGGTGCAGACCATCGAACAGCTGCTCGCCAAGCCGGCCTCGTCCTGATCGTGCGGCTCGGCTGGCTTGGAGCCTGACGCCAGCAGAGGGGCTCGTGGCTGGGGGCTGTTTGCTCTCGCGGTGCTGACCCAAACCGCCCGAGCCCTCCGCTTGTGTGCCCTCCACGCGCGGGGGTGTGATATCCGACGGCTCGAAGACAGCCAGGGGTGACACCTAGATTGCTTGATCGCGCCGGATGTTTGCACGTGCGTCAAATGTCCGACGCGGCGTCGTGCGCCAGGCGCCGTCAGTGCGCCTCCAGCTTACCGAGCTCGGCGAGGATCTGCAGCACCAGCTGCTCCCCCTGGCTGTCCATGCCGCGGGTCAAGCGCTCCGGGTCTCGCTCGCCCTGGATCAGGGGCCGGATGATGCCGGCGAGCCTGGCCATCTGGCCGCCGACGGTGCTCATTTGCTCGGCCATGTTACCGATAAGCGCCAGGGCTTGCGGGTTGCCGCTGCGGGCAGCGTGAATCATGTGCGCCAAGCCGGGCGCGGCCACGGTGGGGTCCTGCCGCTGTGCCGGATCGGGCAGGGTCGAGGGGTCCTGCATGCCGCGCAAAATGGCATCGGCGACGATCTGATCCTCTTCATCCAGACCGCGGAAAACCGCTGGGCCGCGCTCTCCTGCGGCGATCCGCTTGAGTGCCCCCACCAGCTCGGCCCAGCCGCTTTGCTCCGCGCTGCTGAGCAGGGCATCGAATTCGGCGCGGCGCTCAGCATTGGCGCAGGTCTGCGCTACCTGGCGGATAAATTCGGCGTGCACCAGGCGGATCTGCTCGTGTCGATCGGGGAAATCAGGCATGGGTCTCGGCTACCTCAGAGCGATCTGTGGTTGCGGACAGCACAACTGCGCGCGGTCATAGTGTCCTCAGTGCAATCCAGAGTTTGCGCAGCGGTGTCAGGCCGATGCGCTGGTCAAGGACGGCCAGGTCACTGCGCCGCAGCTCGTCTAGCAGCGCCGCATGGGTGCGCTGTTGGATGCGCAGCGCCCGTGGCAGACCGAGCGCCGCCGCCGGCGGCGTCTCGGCCAAGGCTATCGCTTCCGTCGCCAGCAGCCCGGGGAGTCGGTCGCGCTGCTCGGCGCTGGCGAGCTCCTCTTGGCTGAGTCCGGCGGCGGTGAGGGCGGCCTTGGGCACAACGGTGCGATCACGGCGGAGCAACAGGCCGGCGTCCCGGAGGCGGCGTACCCCGGCACACCAGGCGCCGGTGTCGCGGGCGGCCGCGAGGGTGGCATCGTCGCGCTCGCCATGGGCGCGGGCCAGGAGCTCAAATAGCGCACCCAGATCATGAGCGTCCGCGGTGCGCAACGCGACCCTATCGGCTGGCCACTGCCTGCGCAGGTCTCGCTCAACAGCGTCGGCGATGGCGAGAAAGGGTGCCGCCGGCAGGCCGTCGGCCAGCGCCGGGCGATGGAGCTGTGCCGCCAGCAGGTGGCTCAGCGGATGGCGCGGTGCCCCCGTCAGCGTGCGCGTGATCTCGTCGCGCCACCAGTCAAGCTTGAGGCGGGCGACACCGGGGTCTGAGATATCGTCCAGAATGGTGTGCACCGCATGTCGCCACGCAGCTAGCGCCGCCAGCATGTCACGCAACTCACCGGGGGCGAAGCGGACCGCGTAGTACAGGCTGGAGCCGGGTGGCGTTGCCCGGTTCGGATAGCGCCATTCCCCGGTACCTTCTGGCATGTTGGGCTCAGGCATCGGGGGCCAACGCGGCGGGCAGTGGATCGGTGAGCCAGTCGAGCACTGCAAGCGGATGCTCGGCAAGCCCATCGGCGCCCCAGTCGCGCGGGTGGCTCTCGGTGCCAAGATAGCCCCAGCCGGCGGCCAGCGTGGCCATGCCCGCGGCGCGCCCGGCGACAATGTCGCGGGCGTCGTCGCCCACGTACCAGCACCGGGCTGGGTCTAGGCTCAGCAGGGCGCAGGCGTGCAGGAGGGGGTCCGGATGCGGCTTGGGGCGGGGCGTGGTATCGCCGCTGACCACGCAGTCGGGCGCCGGCAACGGGTTTATGGCAGCGAGCAGCGGCTCGGTCAGCCAGCCCGGCTTGTTGGTCACGATCCCCCAGCTGAGGCCGCGGTCCACCAGGGTCCGAATCAGCACCTCCATGCCGTCGAATGGACGGCTCTGGCAGCAGATGTCGGCGGCGTAGAGGGTGAGGTATTCGGTGCGCAGCGCGGCAAATTCGGCATCCTCCGGTGTCAGGCCAAAGCCCAACCGAAGCAGACCCCGGGCGCCGCTCGACACGTGCGGGCGGATCTGCTCGGCAGGCAGCGGGGGACGACCGTAGCGGAGCAGCAACGCATTCAAGGCGGCCGCCATATCAGCGGCGGTGTCTGCGTAGGTGCCATCCAGGTCGAATAAGACCGCCGCGGCGGCCCCGGCGAGGGCAGCCATTGTGTTGGTCAGCCGTGTGCTGGCCGCCGGCAAGCGGCCATGTAGTTCACAGAGATGTCCTTGGGTGTGAGCCGGTAGACACGTGTGATGGGGTTGTAGGTGAGCCCCGTAAGCTCGAGGATGCGCAGCGGCGTTGCTCGCACCCAGCGGTCCAGCTCCGCCGGGCGAATGAAGCGGGCATAGTCGTGGGTGCCTCGTGGCAACAGGCTCAACACATACTCTGCGCCGATGATGGCGAAGAGGTAGCTCTTGGGGTTGCGGTTCAGGGTCGAGAAGAATACGTGCCCACCCGGACGCACCAGTCGTGCGCAGGCCTCCACCACTGAGCCCGGGTGTGGCACGTGCTCCAGCATCTCCATGCAGGTGACGACATCGAAGGCCCCGGGCATCTCGTCCGCCAGCGCTTCGGCGGTGGTGCGTCGGTAGTCCACCTCCACCCCCGACTCCAGCGTGTGCAGCTCGGCCACGCGCAGCGGCTCCTCGCCCATGTCGATGCCCGTCACCTTGGCGCCGACGCCGGCCATGGCTTCCGTCAGGATGCCGCCGCCGCAGCCCACGTCCAGCACCATTTTATCGGCGAGCTTCACATGGCTCTGCACATAGCCGAGGCGGAGGGGGTTGATGTCGTGGAGCGGCTTGAATTCGCTCTCTGGGTCCCACCAGCGGGAGGCGATTTCCTCGAATTTGTGGATCTCGGAGGCGTCGATATTGGGTGCGGTGTCGGTCATGGTGTCCTAATTGTGGCGATCGGGCTCTGGGGATGGAGCGCTATGGGCGGATCGTGGGGATCGAGCCCTGGAGCTGTCTTGGCGACGAAACTGGTAGCGGTCGGGCTGCATTTCATCCAACGGCGGAGTCGGCGAGAGCCGGGATGCGTCAACTGGGCGGCACGCGGTAGCCAAGCAGCCAGACAGGCACGAGCAGCAGCAATAGCAGCACGGCGGCCAGGCGCTGTCCGTCCCCCGCCAGCAGCAGCGCGTCCAGCGGGATCGAGCAGAGCAGCATGAAGGCAACGCTGGCGCGCACGCGCGCCCGCGTCGGGTCTTCCATGAGCCGCAGCAACCGCCGCAGCAACAACGCACCACCGACGGCGGTGAGGGCCATTGCATAGGCGTCGGTCAGGATCCCGAGCGGATAGAGGGACAGGACCGCAGCGAGGGCTACGGCCAGCGCGACCACCGCCCGCCGCACGCCGCGCCGGGTGGCTGTGGCGCCGGCACGGTGCAGCAGGGCGAGCGCCTGGGTGTAGAGCAGGACCGGTAATGCCAGCAGTAATTCCGGTACCAGCACCAGGCCGGCGCTAAGGCCCAGCAGCCAGTTGAGCCAGCGGGCCAAAGCCAGCAAGGGCGGACCGGCCAACCCATGCTTGAAGCCGCCGACGTAGGCGAGGATGACGCCGGTTAGCAGCAGTGTCAGGATCAGTGGACCAGGCCCCGCGAACAGCCCGCCAGCCACACCGAGCACCAATAGTCCGTAACCTGCGACCCACGCAGTGCGCACCGAAATGCGCCCCGACGGCAGTGGGCGCCCCGGATGCGCCTCGCGGTCCCGCGCCCGGTCGAAGCAGTCGTTCAAGATCATGCTCGCCCAGTAGAGGCAGGTGGCGATGGTGAGCTGCAGGGTCAGCAGGCGCCAGTGCGGGCTGCCGAGGGTGGCAATGAGGTGGGCGGCGATGACGTTGGACCAGGCCGTGAAGAGCGTGGGCAGACGCACCAGTTGCAGCCAGGCGTCGAGGCGTGCCATCGGTCCGTTGGCAGCAGTGATGGTCATCTAGGCCTGCGTTGAGCGGATGCGCCGCCGCTGGGCAGGCGCAGGTTACGATGCGTGTGGTCAATGCTGCGCATGCAGCTCTCCGACGGCTGGCTCACGGCCGACGCGGCGCGTCAAAGGCTTGCGATCTTCGTTTGCTGCGCGACGAGCTGGGCCAGCGCCGCGCCTTGCTCGGACAGGCGTTGCTGCTCCTTTTGGACGACGGCTGCCGGGGCCCTGTCGACGAAGTTGGGGTTGGCGAGCTTGCCCTCGATGCGCGCGATGTCGCCGCGCAGCTTGGCGATCTCCTTGTCCAGGCGCTTGAGCTCGGCGTCCTTGTCGATGAGGCCGGCCATGGGGATCAGGAGCTTCATGTCGCCGACCAGGGCCATGGCGGATTCGGGCGCTTCGGCCGCGTCGTCGAGGACGGTGATGGAGGCGGTCTTAGCCAGAAAATCCAGGTAGGGCCGCGCCTGCACGATCCAGTCGCGGTCCTGCGCGCTGGCGTTGGCGACCAGCACCGGCAGCGGCTTGCCGGGCGGGATGTTCATCTCGCCCTTGATGCGGCGCACGCCCACGATGAAGCGCTGCACCCAGTCGATCTCCGCGACGGCCGCCGCGTCGTGCACGCCGGCATCGGCAACAGGGTAGGGCGCGAGCATGATGCTATCGCCCTCGACGCCGGCGAGCGGCGCCACCTTCTGCCAGATCTCCTCGGTGATGAAGGGCATGAAGGGATGCGCGAGCCGCAGCAACGTCTCCAGCGTCTGCACCAGGGTCTGGCGGGTGCCGCGCTTGGCGGCGTCGCTCGCCTGCGCGCCGGTCAGCACCGGCTTGGCCAGCTCCAGGTACCAGTCGCAGAATTCGCTCCAGGTGAATTCGTAGAGGGCCTGGGCGGCGAGGTCGAAGCGGTAGCCGTCGATGGCCCTGCGCACGGTCGCGACCGTGGCATGCAGCTCGGCGGTGATCCAGCGGTCCGCGGCGCTCAGCTCGATGTCGGCTGCTGCCGTGGCAGCAGCGTCGCGGCTGGAAGCCGCTCCCACATTCATGAGCACATAGCGCGACGCGTTCCAGAGCTTATTGCAGAAGTTGCGATAGCCCTCGATGCGGCCGAGGTCGAATTTGATGTCGCGGCCGGTGGTGGCGAGTGCGGCGAAGGTGAAGCGCAGCGCATCGGTGCCGAAGGCGGGGATGCCGTCGGGAAAGTCGCGTCGCGTCTGCTTGGCGATCTTCTCCGCCAGGCGCGGCTGCATCATGCCCTTGGTGCGCTTTTCGACCAGCGGCTCTAGCTCGATGCCGTCGATCAGATCAATCGGGTCGAGCACGTTGCCCTTGGACTTGGACATCTTGTCGCCCTGGGCGTCGCGCACCAGGCCGTGGATGTAGACGTCGCGAAAGGGCACGTCGTCCATGAACTTGAGCCCCATCATGATCATCCGCGCGACCCAGAAGAAGATGATGTCGAAGCCGGTGATGAGCACCGAGGTCGGATAAAAGGTCTGCAGCCGCTCCGTGTCCTCGGGCCAGCCGAGGGTGCTGAAGGGCCAGAGTGCGGAGCTGAACCAGGTGTCGAGCACGTCCGGGTCCTGTTCCAGCGGGAAGTCCGCCGCCAGACCGTGTTGGTCGCGGACGGCTTGCTCGGAGCGGCCCACATAGACGTTGCCCTCGGCGTCGTACCAGGCCGGGATGCGGTGCCCCCACCAGATCTGACGGCTGATGCACCAGTCCTGGATGTTGCGCATCCACTCGAAGTAGGTGTTCTTCCAGTTATCCGGCACGAAGCGGATGCGGCCCGTTTCCACCGCCTCGATGGCCGGCGCCGCCAGCGGGCCGATCTTCACGTACCACTGGTCGGTGAGATAGGGCTCGATGACGGCGCCGGAGCGGTCGCCGCGCGGTACCATGAGTTTGTGATCGCGGACATCCGCGAGCAGCCCCCGGGCCTCGAGATCCGCGACGATGCGCTTGCGCGCCTCATAGCGGTCCAGGCCAATGTAGGCGGCCGGGATCAGCTGGTCCTCGTCGGGCTCGTTCGTGCGGATGGCCGCATCCGGCGTGAAGATATTGATCAGCCCGCCATGGGGCTGATTCGCGATCTGGAGCTCGTCGCGATGGTTGGTCCAGACGCCGTGGTCGTTAAAGTCGTGCGCCGGCGTGATCTTGACGCAGCCGGTGCCGAATGCCGGGTCCGCGTGCTCGTCGGCGATGACGGGGATGCGCCGGCCGGTCAAGGGTAGCTCCACCAGCTCGCCGATCAGGTGCCGGTAGCGCGCGTCCTCTGGATTTACGGCCACGGCGCAGTCGCCGAGCAGGGTCTCCGGGCGGGTGGTGGAGACGGTGAGGTGTCCCGTGCCGTTGGTCAACGGATAGTGCATATCCCACATGTGGCCCTGCTCTTCTTCGGACATCACCTCCAGGTCCGAGACGGCCGTATGCAACACCGGGTCCCAGTTGACCAGGCGCTTGCCGCGGTAGATGAGCCCCTCTTCGAACAGCCGCACGAAGACCTCTTTGACGGCATTCGAGAGGCCCTCGTCCATGGTGAAGCGCTCGTGCTGCCAGTCCAGCGAGGACCCGAGCCGACGCAGCTGGCGGGTGATGGTGCCGCCGGACTCTGCCTTCCATTGCCAGACGCGGTCGATGAAGGCCGCGCGACCGAGGTCGTGGCGCGTCTTGCCCGCGGCCTCCAGCTGGCGCTCCACCACCATTTGCGTGGCAATGCCGGCGTGGTCCGTGCCCGGTTGCCAAAGCGTCTTGTCACCGCACATCCGGTGATAGCGGATCAGCGCGTCCATGAGGCTGTTGTTGAAGCCGTGGCCCATGTGCAAGCTGCCGGTCACATTCGGCGGCGGGATCATGATGCAATAAGCCCTGCCGCCCTCAGCTGACGTCTCCAGCTTTGGCGCGAACCAGCCGGCGTCCTCCCAGCGCTGGTACCACTGGGCTTCGATGCAGTGCGGGTCGTAGGTCTTGTCCAGCATGGCGGGAGGTCTGTGGCAGCGGTGAACGGGGGAGGGCGTCAACGGGCCCGCCAGTATAGCGATGATGATGACCAACTGAGCCTATGATCGATCTCGTCGCCCGCGCCCGCGCCTTCGCCACCGAGGCGCACCAGCGCATCGATCAGCGCCGCAAGTACACCCACCAGCCCTATCAGGAGCACCTGAAGGCCGTGGCGGAGCTGCTAGCGCAGGTCACCGACGATCCAGAGATGCTTGCCGCCGCCTGGCTGCATGACACCGTGGAAGACACGCCGGCCACCTTCGGCGACATTGAGCGGGAGTTCGGCGCTGCGGTGCGGGATCTGGTGGCGGATCTCACGGACGTGAGCAGTCCCAGCGACGGCACCCGCGAGATCCGCAAGGCCATCGACCGTCAGCACACCGCGCGGGCCTCGACGCGGGCCAAGACCATCAAGCTTGCTGATCTCATCGACAACTGCCGCGACATCTGTGTCCACGACCCGCGCTTCGCCCGTGTGTACCTCACCGAGGCCGCCGCGCTGTTGGAGGTGCTCGACGACGGCGACCCCACCCTTTATCGCCGTGCCCAGCAGGCAGTCGCGGAGTGCGCTCGCCGGCTTGGGCTGCGGGAGCCGCCCCAGAGTACCCCGGATGATCCGAACTGGCGGCCGCCGACGGATCTTGCGCTATCGCAGCGTCGCGGCCTCGGCCTCTTCACAACGGCCTTCACGGCGCGGGAGATCGCCTTTCCGCTACGCTCCTTCGACGCTGAGCGGGCGGCGGCGGACTTGTTGGCTCAGGCCGGGGCCGAGGACCTGGAGGTGGCGGGCGTGCGCCGCGCCGGCGTCTGTATCGGGTACCTGCGCACGGACCAACGCCAGCACCCGGCCGCGGTCGCGGACCCGGCGGACGCCCTGCGCGCCTTCGCACCCGCGCAGGTGCTGCGTGGCGACGCGGCGCTCTCTGAGGTGGTGCGGGTGCTGACTCGGTACGACTTCTGCTTCGTCACCGCCATGGGCGATGTCGCCGGCGTTATCACCCGCGGTGACATGCAGAGCCCCATCGTGCGCATGTGGCTATTCGGACTCATCACGCTGGTGGAGCTGGAGCTCGGCGAGCGCATCCGCAGTCGCTGGGCGGATGGGAGCTGGACGCGGCTGCTGTCGGAGGGGCGGCTCAAAAAGGCCGAGACCCTCCTCGCTGAGCGCCGTCGCCGCGGTCAGCACGTGGATCTGGCGGACTGCCTGCAGCTCTCCGACAAGGCCCAGATCGTCATGGAGGACGAAGCCGAGCGCGCCACCTTTGGCTTGCCGACGAAGGGCGCGGCCAAGCGGGTGATGCAGGATTTGGAGTCGCTGCGCAACAACCTCGCCCACGCCCAGGACATCATCACCCACGACTGGCCGCAAATCGCGCGCCTCGCCGAGCGCGTCGAGGAGCTCATGAACCACACCCGCGCCGCTGAAGTGACCTGGTGAGCGCAACGACGGCGGTCACGGCACAGGCCGCCGGCCGCGCGCGCGGCCGGCCGGACCGCGGCGCTGGGCTGGCAGTCTAGGAGCCCAACGGGTCTTCGCGTGCTGCGGCTTGCGCCTCCGCGGGCGTGGGCGTGGATGCCAGCGCCGCCGCCATCGCTGCGGCCGTAGCTTCGTCGTAGGCGCGCTTCTCGGCCAGCGCGTGGGCCGGTGCTGCGGTGGTTTCCTCGCCCACCGGCGGCAGCACCTCGTGGAAGGCCTCGCCGTAGATCTCCCAGATGGTCAGGAACAGCGAGGCGATGACCGGCCCGATGAGGAGTCCAGCCATACCGAAGGTGAAGAGCCCGCCCAAGGTGCCAAAAAAGATCATCAGCTCATGCATGTTGGTGTCCTTACCGACGAGGATGGGTCGGAGCAGGTTGTCGATGCTGCCCACCACCAGGGCGCAGAACAGGAACAGGCCGACGCCGGCGACGACGTTGCCCTGCACCAGCAAGACGATGGCGGCGGGCACCCAGACCACCGCCGAGCCGATGCCGGGCACGATGGACAGCACCGCCATGACCGTGCCCCAGAACACGGCGTGCGGCACCCCGGCGACGCCGAAGGCAATGCCCGCGAGTGCGCCCTGGAGCAGGCCGATGACGAAGGTGCCCTTGAGCATTGCCTGGGTGACCAGCGTGAACTTGGTGAGCAGGCGCCGCTCGACCCGGTCTTCGAGCGGGAGATAGTAGAGGATGGCGTGCACCACCTTGTGCCCATCGAGCTGGAAAAAGAAAAACGTATAGAGGAACACCAAGGCCATGAACAGGAAG
Organism: uncultured Thiohalocapsa sp.; assembly: GCA_964524185.1. Taxonomy (GTDB): domain Bacteria; phylum Pseudomonadota; class Gammaproteobacteria; order Chromatiales; family Chromatiaceae; genus Thiohalocapsa. Next base: position 27,270 of record CAZGCI010000018.1, read on the forward strand.
TTCGCGGTGCCGAGCGCCACAACGGAGATGCCGCCCACCAGGAAGCTGCCCGCGGCCTCGATGGACGCCGTGAGCCGCTCCTGCAGCACGTCGTCATAGGCCGTGAGTTCCTGGTAGTAGGGCAGGGCCTGCAGCCAAGTCAAAAAGCGGTCGGGCTCGCGCACGAACTGCACAGCGACGGGCGTCAGCGACCGGCCTACATCCACCGCCTGGGCGAAGAAGAGACCGGCCAACAGGGTCACCGGCAGGAGCACAACCAACACCAGTAACAGCAGGTTGACGGCAGCGCCCAAGTACCGGTTGCCGCCGAACAGGTGGGTCAGCCAATGGAACACGGGCTGGGTCAGCGCCGCGAACAGCCCGGCCATGACGATCGCCATCAGGAACGGCGCGATCATGCCGACGAAGAGCAGGGAGATGAGCGCCACCAGGCCGAGCAGTACGAGCTTGTTGAGATTGGGTTGGGTCATGACCGGAGATCCTTGCTGCAGCGTTGATTCAAGTGTGGGCCGCCGCGGCGCAGCAGTTGTTGATGGCGATATCGTAAGGAACCCGCGTCTGCGGCGGCGAGCCCATGCCCGCCCTGGCGGGCGCGGCCGCCAGCGGCGGGGTGGCGTCCGCGCGCGGACCACAGCGCCCGCACGGCCGCCTGTGGGTCTGCGTTGCGGTTCTTCATGGCGATCGGCTCAGTGCGTAGCGCATCATCCCCAGATCATAGGCGGCCATCGGCCGTCACCGATCTGCGAATCGTTACGCTGAAGAGCACACTGCCATGGATACCTTCACCCGCAATTACAGTCTCGCCGTGGGCGCCATCCTCGTCGGGTTGCTCGTCTGGTGGCTCGCGACGAGTTGGAACCCGCGTGTCGGCGAGCTCAATGCCATTCTCGAGGCCGATCCGCAGCTTGCGAGCTACGTCTACCAGTTCCGCGCGGTGGATTATAAGGACGGGGTCGCCGTGCTCTCGACGCCGCGCTCGTTCGACGTGCCCGCGATGCGCTTTCTCGAAATCGTGCACCCGGAGCTGGCCAGCAAGGCGCAGGATGATCCGGCGATGATCGCTGCCCAGCAAGCGCTCATGGAGCACCAGAAGCGCGCTCAAACCCTCATGATGGGCCAACCGGATGTGGAGCGGGTGGACTGGCGGCTCGATGTGCGGTGGCTCGCGGACCACGGCGTCCAAGCGCCTGCAGGCTAATTTCGCCTTCGGCGACTGCAGACAAGGGCGGCCGGTTCGGGCAAGCAGTTCCCGTTCTGACGGGGTAAGTTTTTGCCTTAGAATCTTCCACACCATTCGCCGCTGCGATGACGAAACCCGGCGCTGCCGCAGGCAGTGGGGGCCGACCTGCTCCACAGGCCCGCCCCAGCGTTCCGCCCGGAAAGTCTTGCATCGCGGTCGCCCTTCAGGCAGCGTACGGCGCGCGCGGGCAGGCATCGACTGCAAAATAAGCCATGGTGACCTGCCGCGAGGCATGCCTGAGAAGCCTTATGGCACCGATGGTGCCGCGTCGGAGTGCTGCCATCACAAGCGGCCCCGGGCGGACAAAACGTCCCGGTCTGAGGGTTTTTTTCTTATCCTAGGCCCCCGGGCTGGCATGGGCTCCCGGAGGGCTGCATCGCAACCGACGCCAAACGAGCGCAAATTGACGTTTTGCGGCGGCGCCACGCCCGGTGTTGTCGCTTAGTGTCGGCGCGCGATGTCGACGCCGAGCCTTTACGCCGGCGCTGCGCGCCGGACCGTCAAGCCGGACATCCGCGCCAACAGCCCGCGCATCAGAAACACTTCGCCGTAACAGAGGAACACGACTGTGAGCAACCCAGTGTCCTGGCTCGCCAAGCAATTTTCCACGCTCCACACCGACGACATCGGAACCCTGATGGTGAAGGGGACCGTCGCCTTCCTGGTCGTCGGCAGCGCCTACCTGCTGCTGGGACAGGTTGCCAGCAAGAGCGACGCCTTGCCGCCGGCGCAAGTGGCTGCCAACCTGGCACCCATCGGCTCAGTCGCCGTCGCCGAGCCGCCGCCTGCGCCGGAAGAGGCGCCCGCACCGGATGCACCGGCTGGCGCGGCAGAGCCCGCCGCGGCCGCAGCGCCAGCAGAACCGGCACCTGCCGATGAGCCTGCAGAGCCCAGCGTTGCGGAGGCGCCGGCTGAGGCGGCACCAGCAGCGGAGCCCGCCGAGGAAGCGGCGGAGCCCAGCGTTGCGGAGGCGCCGGCTGAGGCGGCACCAGCAGCGGAGCCCGCCG